>DATKWN010000115.1:0-35158 GCA_035529515.1 Candidatus Krumholzibacteriaceae bacterium
CCGACATCCTCGGCCTCAGCGCCCTCATGACCACCACCATGACCAAGCAGAGGGAAGTCATAGAGGCGCTGCGGGAAGCGGGGCTACGGAAGGGACTCAAGATCATAGTGGGAGGCTCCCCCGTCACAGAGGACTGGGTCAGGGAGATAGGCGCAGACGCCTGCGGCCTCGACGCCCTAAGCGCCGTCGAGGCATCCCTGAGACTCATGGAGGGAACCTAGAATGGTCAAGCTAACCCTCCTCACCGGACCAGAACGCGAGGCGATCCACACGGCCTCCCTGGAGGTCCTGGAAAAGGCCGGGGTCAAGGTGAACAACAGGCAGGCCTTGGAGCTGCTGATGGACAGCGGCTGCACCGTCGACGCCGACGTGGTCCACATGCCACAGAGCCTAGTCGAGGAGTCCATAAAGAAGGCCCCCGCGTCGTTCAACCTGTACACCCGGGAGGCTGACGAGGCCCACGTGGTGGGAGGCGACAACGTCATCTACAACCCCGGCTCAGCCGCCATATTCTTCACAGACCGCGACACCGGCGAGATGCGTAGAGCCAACGCAAGAGACTTCAAGGAGCTGGTCCGCCTCACCGACGCCCTGGAGCACATCCACGCCCAGAGCACCGCCATGGTCCCAGCGGACGTCCCCGACCAGATCTCCGACCTCTACAGGCTCTACGTCATACTCAAGAACTCGTCGAAGCCCATCGTCACGGGGGCCTTCACCAAGGAGGGCCTCATAGACATGAAGAACATGCTCGAGGCCGTCGCCGGCGGAGGAGACCTGCTCTCGGGGGCGCCGCGAGCCATCTTCGACTGCTGCCCCTCGTCCCCCCTCATGTGGAGCGACGTCACCTGCCAGAACCTCTTGGACTGCGCTGCGTACGGCATACCAGCAGAGATAATACCGGCGCCCCAGATGGGCGCCACCAGCCCCGTCACCATCGCCGGCACCATCGTGGAGGCCAACGCCGAGTTCCTCAGCGGCGCCGTCATCAGCCAGCTAGCGGAACCCGGGTCCCCGGTGGTCTACGGGGGCTCACCCAGCGTCTTCGACATGAGGCACTGCACGGCCCGCCTCGGAGCTGTCGAGGCCGTTATGGCGGCATGCGCCTTCGCCGAGATGGGAAAACACTACGGGGTGCCCACACACGGCTACCTGGGCCTCAGCGACTCCAAGACGGTGGACGCCCAGAGCAGCTTCGAGTCGGGGATGGGCATCCTCCTCGCAGCCATGTCACGGGTCAACGTCGTGTCTGGCCCCGGGATGCAGGCCAGCGAGAACTGCCAGAGCCTCGAGAAGCTGGTCATCGACAACGAGCTCTGCGGGACAGCCTACAGACTCATAGACGGGATACGGGTGGACGAGGAGACACTGGCCACAGAGGTCATCTCCAAGGTCGGCCCGGGAGGCCACTTCCTCGCGGAGAGACACACCAGAGACCACCACAGGAAGGAGAGGTTCATGCCCAGCGACGTGATCGACAGGCTCTCACCGGACGCCTGGGGCAAAGCAGGGTCAAAGGACGCCACTCAGCGGGCCAGGGAGAAAGCCGACAAGACCCTGCGGGAGCACACACCCAAGCCCCTGCCCAAGGACTCCGAGGACAGGCTCGAAGCGGTCTTCAAGGCGATCCTCAAGAGACACGGGATCAAGGCCAACCAACTCCCAACATTATGAGTGCGGCAACCAACGACATAGACCCAGAGGGGCTGGGTCAGCCTGTAGCCGGGTGACATCTACTAAACGTTATTATCTGGGGCATCGATTGATCCACAAGTGATTCTATGAGCGGATTAATCATGGTAAGAGACGTCATGGCGAAGAACGTCAAGACAGTCAAGACCGACGACACCGTCCACGCAGCGGTGCAGAAGATGAACAAGTTCGACATAGGAAGCGTCATCGTCACCGCAGGCGGACGCCCCGTCGGCATAATAACCGAGACCAACATAATGAGACGCATCGTAGAGCCCCGCATGGACCCAGCCACCATCTGGGCCAAAGACATAATGACCGCCCCCCTCATCACCATAGACCCCCACGCCGACCTCACCGAGGCAGCCAAACTCATGGCAGACAACAACATCAACAGGCTCCCAGTCATGGAAGACGACAAACTCGTCGGCCTCCTAAGCAGCACAGACATAGTCAAGGCAAACCCCACCCAGCTCAGCATCCTCGAAGAGCTCCTAAGGGTAAGCTAATGCCCCTCATGGACACCATACGCGCCAGGAGAAGCATCCGCAGCTACAAGCCCGACCCCGTACCCAAGGAGAAGCTCGACTACATCCTCGAGGCGGCACGCCTCGCCCCCAGCTGGAAAAACCAGCAGTGCTGGCGTTTCATCGTAGTAACAGACGAGGCAAAACGCAGAGCCATTACCAAGAGGGACTGGACAGCCGACGCCCCCGTCATCATCGTCGGCTGCGCCCACCCCGAGCTAAGCGGCGGCAACGCAGGCCAGCCCTACTACATGCTCGACATGGGCATCGCCATGGAGCACATGGTCCTCACCGCCGCCGAGCAGGGACTAGGCACCTGCTGGATAGGAGGCCAGTTCGACGAGGCCACCGTCAAGGCGGAGCTCGGCGTCCCGGACGACGTACGCGTCGTCGCCCTCCTCCCCATAGGGTACCCCGCCGAGGCCCCGGGCCCCAAGGACAGGAAGCCCATGGACGCGGTCGTCAGCCACGAGAAGTGGTAGAGACGCCTCTTCGATTAGCCCTTCTGAGGTTCCATCTTCCTGCTCAGTGCGTCTCTCATGCGTCTCTGCTCGAGCATCTGCCGGCTCTCCCTCAGCAGCCTCTCCCTCGCCTTGACCCACTCGATTAACCTGTTCACCTCGTCGAGGTCTACGTGCTCCTCTGTCTCCGTGAGATACTGTATCCTCTTCAGGACCACGCAGTTGCTGTGACCCTCCCTCCCACACGGGTCAACTGTTACATCCATAAAAAGGAAAGAGCCTCAACTAGGATATATCGTTAACTAGCGGGTTCAAAGGTTTTATCCCGCCGCTCCCACATGGAAGCCTGAACTGACATGAAGGACCCATGGGAGAGAGACGCGGCTCACCCCGCCGAGTACCACAGCGTCGAGTGCAGGCGCGGCCGCGAGTTCATATTACGGATGACCACAGGCGCAGACGTCTACACGGCCATCCAACGGTTCGCCAAGGACAAGGGCATCAGGTTCGGCAAGATCCACGCCGCCTTCATGGGCGGCTTCAGCCCAGCCAAGATGTACATGTGGTGCCCCGACCCCCACGACCCGGCTAACTGGCACAACGAGTCAGCCGCCAGCTTCGAGAACCTGAGCATGCTCGTAGCCATGAGCGGCATGATCCACACCAGGCTCGTCGGCGGAGAACCCGAGCCGTTCCCAGCCATCCACTACGTCATCGGCGGAGCCTGGGACGTCCCCACCGTGGGCGGCCACCTCGCCGAGGGAACCACCGTCAAGGGAGTCGTCGAGGTCTTCATCACCGAGATCCTAGGCATCGAGGAGCTGCTGCCCAGCGGATACGACCCCGCGAAGGACGGCGCCCCAGAGGAGTGGTACAGGGAAGTCAAGTAAACCTCTTTCCAGTTAGCCGGGCACGTAGGGCCCGGTGCCTCCCCTCTCTTTTATGTAGATAATGAAAACGGCTCCAATCATCAGCGCGAAAAAGATCACGGCGCCGTCCAACAGCTCCTGAGCGTCAGAGAGATCCCTGTCTATGAAAACAGCCACCAAAAGGAGCAGCACCCCAAGCAGGTAGTACAGCTTGTCTCTCCCAGTCACGCCGTAAAATGTTTAGTTACGGTGGATAAAACGTTAACGAAAAGACGCCGGAGGACTCAGCAGCCGACGAACCGTCTTTTAGCCTGCGTACTGCATGTCCTGTGATTTATCTTGGACCGTGTCGACTTGGTGGCTGCACGCGACTGCATCCCGAGGGGGCTGCACGGTGCACGGCTCTCACGTCCTTTATAAGCGGAGGGAGTTGATCAAGCCTGATGTCGGATAGCGTCAGCGTGAGGCTAAAGGAAGTCTCCAAGACCTACGGAGACGTCAGGGCCGTCAGCGGCCTGAGCCTGGAGATAGAGAGCGGCCAAGTCTACGGGCTCCTAGGGCCCAACGGCTCGGGGAAAACAACGGTTCTGAAGATGATCATGGGGCTGGTGAAGCCGGACACAGGCGGTATAACGGTGAACGGCCTCGCCCTCCGAGACGACCCCGTCATCTACAAGCGAGGCCTCGGCTACGTCTCGGACCCGCCCATGATCTACGAGTACCTCACGGGCTACGAGTACTTGGACTTCGTGGGCAGGGTGTACGGGGTGGATCAGGCCGCCAAGGAGAGGCGCATCCGGGAGTTCCTGAGGGCCTTCGAGCTTGAGGGCAGGGAGAACGACATGGTCAACGGGTACAGCCACGGCATGAAGCAGAAGGTAGCCATCATAGGCGCCGTCCTCCACAGGCCGAGAGTGCTGGTCATGGACGAGCCCCTCGGCGGCCTGGACCCCAAGTCCGCGAGGATAGTGAAGGACCTGCTGGGGAGGCTGGCCTGCGAGGGGTCGACCACCGTCCTGAGCACCCACGCCCTAGAGATAGCCGACGCCCTCTGCGACAGGCTCTGCGTCATCCACAGGGGTGAGAAGATCGTCGAGGGGACGCCCGCCGAGATACGTAACCTCGCGTCCAACCCGGGGTCGTCCCTAGAAGACGTGTTCCTGGAGCTCACCGAGGTCAGCGGCATAGACGAGATAGTGAACGCCCTCGCGGGGTGACAGGCGTGGACCTTGACGTTTCGCTTGGGCTGACGCGGGTGCTCATAGTGTCAGCGGCGAGGGTCAAGTCCAAGACGGGGAAGCCCGCCTCCCCTGGCTACTCCAACTTCCTGGTCTCCGCCGCCGCGTTCATAGTCTCCGCCGTGATGATCGTGGGCATGCTTGGGGGCAAGGACACGGGCCTGGAGGCGTCGCTGCCCCAGTTCCTGGTGTTCCTGCCCTCCTTCATGGCCTTCAGCAACATATTGTACGGCTACATGACGGAGTACGGCCAGGCCGAGTCCACGGCGACGACGGACATGGTGAACTGGCTGCCCATAGGGGCCCCAGAGTACGTGGCGGCGTCCAGCCTCGCCAACCTCTACTTCTCCCTGCCATTGGCCGCCCTCATGTACGGAGCCGCCCTCGGCCTCGCCTACCTGAAGAGGGACCCTGGCCTCTGGCTGGTCTCCTTCGCCATGGGCGTCGTCGGCGCCGCTCTGGGCACATTCTTCATGGAGTCGGTGAGGGCACTGATGAACAGGGGCGGCTACCGCCGCCGCGGCGGGGCGGGGATCGGCAACTTCGTGAGGCAACTGGGGAACCTCCTGCTCCTCGTGGTGTTCTCCATGTTCTTCAACCTCGTCTACCTGCTGAGGATACTCCGGTGGTTCTCGGTGACCCTTGAGCAGGTCTGGTTCATCCCGCTGCTCTGGCCCTCCATGGCGCTCAACTCGTACATCGCCTGGGAGCCGGCTAGCCTCACCCTCTACGTGGCGTCCAGCGCCGCGTTCACCGCCGCGATGTTCGGGGCGGCTGTCAGCCTCAAGGCCAGGTACTGGGTGCCCGAGGCAGCGTCCTACGCCTCGGGGGCCGCCCCCGGCGACGCCTCGAGGGGTCTGTGGCGGGGAGGCGGACAGGTCTGGGTCATCGTCCAGAAGGACGTGAGGTCGCTGATCCGGCGCAGGGAGATGATGAGGGTTCTGGCGGTGCCTATGATGATGATCGTTATGGCGACCATCAACGCGGGGCCCGCCTTCCTGAGCGGAAACGTGGGAGTCGAGGAGGGCGTGGGGTTCATCACGCAGATGGGCTACGCCGCGGCGTTCTTCGCGTTCTATCTGGGCCTCGTCTCCTTCGGCCAGGAGGGCGCGAACTTCGGCGGGATGGTGGCATCGCCTGTCTCCTCGACATACCTGGTCAAGGCCAAGTGGGCTTTCACGGCACTGGTGTCGGCGCCAATGGTCCTGGCGCTGCTGGTTGGTTACTGGCTGGTCTCGGATCCCGGCGCGGCGGAGATGGCGCTGGTGTCGGCGCTGGTCTTCGCGGTCACTATGGAGGTAGGGGTCCTCGGGGTTTTCTTGGGGATAAGGTTCGTGGACTTCACGGCGGTGCCTAGGGCCCGGTTCGTCTCGGGCGCCGGCACTCTGGTGGGCGTCATCGTACTGATGCTGTGCGTCGTTGCGACGATCGCGCCCTACGGCCTTTCAATGGCTTGGGACCGGCTCCCCGTCGGGGCCGGGTTCGCCGCCTCGCTCCTCGTGGCCGCCATCTTGACGGCGACATCGTACAGGCTCGCCGTCGGGTCTGCGAAGGCCCTCATGGGCGATGACTATTAACGTCTTCTACGGGGAGCGGCGCAGGTAAGCCTAGTTGTAGCACTCCTCATCGAACCAGCTTTAAGCAAGCGTACAGGATGTTCTGTGATTCAGCTTGGACCGTGTCGACGTCGTGGTGGTCGGAGCAGGCGTGGTGGGCCTCGCCATCGGAGCAGCCATCGCGTCCAAGAACCGGGAGATGTACATCCTGGAGAAAGAGGAGGTCTACGGCCAGGGCACCAGCAGCAGGAACAGCGAGGTAATCCACGCCGGCATCTACTACCCCAAGGACTCGCTGAAGGCCGAGCTCTGCGTCAAGGCCAACCCCATGATCTACGAGATCTGTGAACGGCACAAGGTCCCCTACAAGCGGTGCGGCAAGATCATCGTCGCCAACGGCGAGGCCGAGGTCAAGCAGCTGGAGGGCATCATCAGGCACGCCAGGGACATAGGGGCCCGCGACCTGGAGCTCATCGACGCCGACAGGGTACACATGCTTGAGCCCAACGTAAGGGCCGACGCCGCCATACACAGCCCCACCACCGGCATCCTGGACGCCCACGGCCTCATGGACCACTTCCACAGGGAGGCCCGCCGTAAGGCCGGCTCAGACCCCCTCGTCCTGGACACGGAGGTCACCGGCATAGAGCAGACCAAGGGCGGCTACGTTGTGAGCATGGTGAGCGGAGGCGAGGCCTTCCAGGTGGAGGCGGATGTGGTCATCAACTCCGCGGGCCTCTACGCGGACCGGGTCGCAGCGATGACGGGCATCGACATAGACGAGGCCGGCTACAGGATCCACTGGAGCAAGGGAGAGTACTTCAGCCTCACCGGGAAGCCGCCGGCGCAGATGCTGGTATACCCGCCGCCGCCCCTGGACGCGGCCAGCCTCGGCATACACAGCGTCCCCGACCTCACCGGCCGACTGCGCTTCGGCCCCAACGCCTTCTACGTCGACGGAATCAACTACGCCGTGGAGAGCGAGAAGATGCCATTCTGGAGCGACGTGGTCAGGTACTTCCCGTCGGTGAAGCCGGAGGACCTCCACCCCGACATGGCCGGCATCCGCGCCAAGCTCCAGGGCCCCGGCGACCCCGTCAGGGACTTCGTGATAAGGCACGAGGAGGACCGGGGGCTACCCGGGTTCATCGACCTCGTGGGCATCGAGTCTCCAGGCCTCACCTGCAGCCCCGCCATCGCCGAGATAGTGGCGGGCATGGTAGACGAGATCCTAGGATAAGGCTTAGGCTTTCCCGACGGCCCCGAGACCCGTAATATAGTTAGCGTGTATCGCCTTTGCTGCCTCGACTATGTTGGCCTGCTCCTCCTCGGGGAGCGTGTCCCACATGTTGGGGCCCAGCTCCAAACCCACATGCGTGGGCACGTTAACGTTCACCTCCTCTGGTAGACCCGGCAGCTTCAGAGGCTGAGCCACGCTGTAGACCTCCCCCCTGTCTTGGAGTATGGACCTCACGACGTCCCTGAACCCCGACGCGGGGCCCACCTCCGTCCCGCCGATGATGTCCACCACCTTCTTGGAAACGCCTCTCACGTACCCCACGACCCCCTCCCTGTCGAGGCCTTTACCCGTCTCCGAGAGGTAGTCGTCCAGGGCCGTACCCGCTATCCTGATGGTCGACCAGAGGGGGTAGGCGGCTGATCCGTGCTCGCCCCCGACGAACCCCTCGACGCTCGAGACCGGTACCCCGAGGTCCCTGGAGAGCTTCGTTCTGAGGCGGAGGGTGTCGGGGTGATCCCCGGTGCCTATGACGAACTCGGCCCCCGAGACCCTCCGGAAGAGCGTCGCCATGGCGTCGACGGGGTTCGTGACTATCACCCACCTGGCCCCGGGGTTGCGGGGAGGCATGACCTCCGCTACGTGGTTGATGATCTCGGCGTTCGCCGCGACCAGGTCCCTCCGATCCATCTGAACCCCCGGTATACGGGGCTTCCCGGGGCAGACCACGACGAGATCCGCCCCCTCCACCCCTTCGTCCTCCTCGTACGTGTTGATCTTGACGTCGTACTTCAGGCTGGCAGCGACGTGGTTCAGCTCTTCGCCGAAGGCCCATGCGAAGCCCGGCTTGGTGTCTACGACTGAGAACTCTTCCGCTAGCCTCTCGTTGAGGAGAGTGTACGCCGTCGGACGGCCTATCCGTCCGTTTCCCACTACCGCGATGTGTACTCCCATGGAATCAACTCCAAATAGCGCCCCACCGTAAATTAAGATTTCCTCTGGCGTCGAACGAGTTGTCATCGAGTGACAAAAGTCCAAACAATTTGGAACCCTCGCCTCAGCCCTGGTGGACGAGTGCCTAGGATAGGTCCAGCGAGGGGCAACCGCTGCAGGGTGTCCCGTAAGTAGGGCAGGTGCGGCACACGCTGTCACACGGCGTGACGTCGCCCTCCGTCTTCTCGTGGCTGACACGAATCTCAGTGGGCTTGATACCCTCGACGTAGGCTAGCCTGGCCTCCACGCCGCCGAAGCTCGTCTCCGGGTGCTCCACGACGTAGTCAGACCAGAACCTGCCGTCCTCGTCAACGGCGAGCACGATGTAGGCCTCGGCGCCATGGTTCCCCCAAAACTGCACCTTGGGGCACTCCCTGAAGCGATGGGCAGCCGCCTCAGCCTTATCCCGTGAGCTGAACCTCATCCAGAGCGCGGCGACATGGGTCATGGGTTTTGAGAGAAAGACTCGGAGTAAAAGTTTTACCTCCGAACCCAAACCCACTTTCATTTTCTACATTTATAATTATCACTTTCACTCTTTCTTCTATTCCATTACTCACTATATGTTTATACATACACAATCAAATGTTTCCATGTTGACTAGATTTGCCCAGTTCAGATAAGACAAAAGATGAGCACGAAATCACTGAAATACTCCACAATTCCTTCGGGTGGGCTCTAACCAAAGATCGAGCACTCTTTGAAAGCATCTTCGCAAAAGACGATGACTTCTTTACATATTTTCCAGACTCGAGCACCGTCGTAGGATGGAACGAGTTTGAAAAATTCCTGGATGGATGGATGGACCCACGAAACAAAGCTACAGGATTTGATATCAGAAACCTAAGAATTGTAATCTCAAAGACGGGAGAGGTAGCCTGGTTTTCAGCCATAGTTGACGATGACGGAGAATTCGATGGAGAGCCTTGGGGTGCGAAAGACATTCGATGGACGGGAGTTCTAGAGAAACGCGGCGGGAGCTGGAAGATATGTCAACAGCACATGTCAGAGGGCAAACGATAATAGCCCAAAATAAAGGATGTAAAAATATCTGCGGTTGTTAATGAGTCTGTTTGGGGAGTAAAGATGTGCCCCTAACCCAATAAAATGTTGTTATCTTCTGTTCGCCATAATCTTATAGCTCTCAGCAGCCAATCGAAGGTTATTGGTGAAGCAAGATGAGCGATGACAGGATAGAGGAGACTCCTAACCCAGACAACTGCGCAGGTTCGTTGGAAGAGCCTTACCATAGATTAGCCGAACACTTGGATAGGCTTCCAGGAGGATTCTCGCCAAGCAAGACTGGGGCTCACATACGTTTACTCAAAAAACTATTCACGCCAGAAGAGGCTGAACTAGCCACCCATCTAACCCTGAAACAAGAAGACGCAAAGACCATAGCTAAAAAAGCCAGACTCTCAGCCCCAAAAACAGAGAAACTGCTCGACGAGATGGCTATGAAAGGCCTGATATTCTCGGTGCAGCCACCGAAGGGTCCCGCCCTTTATCAGGCGGCGCCCTGGGTCATAGGAATATACGAGTTCCAGGTAAACAACCTGAATGAAGGCCTCCTCGAGGCCCTGAACGATTACTGGGACACCAATGAACCACGAGACGGGTCATGGAAGCTGAACCAGCTACGCACCATCCCCATCGGGCAAAGCATAGAGCCAACTCTAGAGATGCTCCCATATGAACAGGTAGAGGAACTCGTCGAGGCAAACGACACGTTTGCGGTGGCCCCATGCATCTGTCGAACAAAAGAACGGAAGCAGGGAAGAGGCTGTGACGCACCAATAGAAACATGTCTGGTGTTCGGAGAATTCGCTGACTTCTATGTAAAGACCGGTCGGGGAAGATACATATCCAAGACAGAGATGATGGAAAAAATAGCTGAAGCCAATGAAGCCAACCTCGTCCTAAACCCCACCAACTCCAGGTTCGTCTCTGCTATCTGCTGTTGCTGCGGCTGCTGCTGCGGGATCCTAAAAGGGCTTCAACAGTACCCCAAACCATCTGAGATCGTCGTAAGCTCTTTCGTCGCAGAACATGACCCTGAGGCTTGCGTGGGCTGCGGAGTCTGCCTCGACAGATGCCAGATGCAGGCCTTAACAGAAAAAGAGGATAAAGTCTCGCTTAACTCTGATCGATGCATCGGATGCGGGCTCTGTGTCTCAACCTGCCCAACCGGCGCCCTATCATTGGTAAGGAAACCCGAAAGCGCACAGAAGGAGATTCCAGCTACGCTCTATGATACCTGGTACAAGATTACTGAGGAAATGTCACAGAAGAAATAACTCTTCTACTCTTTTTAGCTCGCGAAAACTGTATGCATCATGATGAATTATAATCTTGATAATAATGAGGACGTTTTGACAAGAATTCTTGTCACGTTTAAACAGTCAAGAAAGGTTAAAAGCCTGTAATTTTAGCCGTATATGATAAAATTGCAGCGAAAAAACGTTGAAGACGCGGTAATCAGGGTGCTGAGCCACGGCGAGAGAAGGGAGATCCTATGCATCCTTGAAAACATGCCTGAAGGAGTGAAATACAGCGGCATCCTCGGCGAAAGCGGGCTAACCACCAGCAAACTAAACTATCAGCTGAAGGAGATGGCGGGGTTCATCGAGAAAGACGACGATGGGCTCTATCACCTGACGCCACTTGGACGTAAAGCCATCAGCGTACTGAACCACATAAACGAAAACCTAGATACGGAAGACATCGAGCTCACCCCCATATTAGAGAACCAGCGGAGAAGCTTCATCAAGAAACACCTCAACAACATCTTCTACGTCCTTATGGCCCTCTTCGGCGTTGGGCTCATCGCGTTGACTTACTTCTATTTCGCAGAGCCGAGCAGCGGGATAACGTTACCAATACTCGTCCTATCTTACGTCGTGTTAGGCGGAATAGTATACGCTTTCGATCAGGCTAGGAGGAGCAGCCCAAAGTATATGCTCAGCTTCGTTGACTGGCTGGACTGGAAGTTCTTCAACGGGAACGGCGGGAACAGGTTCAGAGGTAGAAAGATGTTCGTCATAACGGCATTAGGCTTCGTCTTGGGCGCGTTTTTTGGGAAAGCTGGTCTAGGCCTGATAGTTGGATTATTCCTTGGCGCAGCCATGGAAATAGGATGAGACTCGCCGCCTCAATCCCCAAGCGTCAGATAGATCACCGCCGATGCGGCTAGAGTCACCCCGGCTATTGAGGCGAAGGTGAACCCGTACCCATGGGAGTCTATGAGGGCGCCGACTAGGGATGTGGATACTGCACCCACCATGCTACCGAGCATTGTCACGGCGCCAAGCCCCGTAGCCTTCAGCCCCGAGGGGAGGGACGCCGTCGTCGACGCGTAGATGATGGGGGAGAACGAGTACACGGTGAGCCCGAGGGCCACAAGGTTGACGGCCACGTACGAGTCTCCGGGGAGGGCCGCAAGTGAAGCCAGAAACACGGCGCTCAGCGTCGTAGCCCCACATATGGAGAGCCTTCTCCCAGCCCTCTCCGCGACGAAGCCGCTGGAGACCTTGGCCAGAATGCCGGCCAACGGCAGAACCGCTGCAAGGAAGCCTGCCGCCACGACGTCCATCCCCTTGTGCTCCACGAGGAACGACGGCGTGAACGTGAAGGCTGCCCTGAGAACGAGGTTGTAGACGCCGTGGGCGACCGCGAAGGGAAGCAAGACCCGCCAGTAGCCCCAGACGCCGTTCCCATGAGCAGCCTGCTCGCTGGGCCTCCTAGGCTCATCCCTCATCAGCAGCAGCGCGGCCATAGACAGCGCGAAGGCGGGGAGGCTCAGGATCAGGAACGCGGCCCTCCAGCTCCACACCGACAGTATGGACACCGTCAACGGATAAGCCAGCGTGTTGCCGACGTTGGGCCCCGACTCGTTGAAGCCGATGGCCCTGCCCTGCCTGTCACCGAACCTGTCGGAGAGCAGCGCGTTGGCCACGGGGAGGTGAACGCCCTGGAACAGTCCCACGAGGAGGCGGAGCGCGAAGATGTCGCCGAAGCCCCTCGCCCACATGGTCGCCACCGACGCTGCGCCGTACCCTAGCATGCTGGCGGCGAGCAACCGCCTCGGCCCATACCTGTCGCTGAGGGTCCCAGCCGGCATCTTGATCGCTATGTAGCCGATGAGGTAAGCCGTCTCCAGGAGCCCCGCCTGGGCGTGGGAAAGCCCCAGCTCGGACGACAGCACGGGCAGCACGGGGGGCAGCACGCTCCTCACCAGGTATATGCTCACCCAGCCCAGCCACGTGATGAGGAGCAACGTGTACTCGTAGCCCCACCAAGCCGGACGCAGCCCCATGGAGCCTTGATATGGGCTGGACAATAGTTATGGTCTTCGGTCCTCGATGACGTTAAGAGCGTCCACCGGATTAGTTGTTCAATGGAAAGGAGAGCCACCGTCAGCGCCCTCACAGCCATACTCATATGGAGCAGCCTCGCCGTCCTGGGCTCACGGCTCACCAGCGTACCCTCCCTCCTCCAGGTGGGCGCCGCCCTGCTGGTCAGCGGCCTCCTCAGCTCCCCCAGGCACAGGGAGTGGAGGCTCCCAGCGGGGACCTGGCTTATTGGAGTCGGAGGTATATTCGGGTACCACTTCCTCATATTCACGTCCTTCAAGCACGCCCCCGTCGTGGAGGCCAACCTGCTCAACTACCTGTGGCCGCTCCTCATAGTCGCCCTCTCCCCCGTGGTGCTCCCCGGCCACCCGCTTAGGCCCCACCACGTCGTGGGGGCTTTGACGGGGTTCATCGGCGCCGGCCTGATAGTCACGGGGGGGAAGCTGAGCCCCGACCCGGCATACCTCGCCGGTTACGTCATGGCGGCGGGGGCGGCGCTTTCCTGGGCTCTATACTCTCTACTAACCAAGCGGGTCCCACGTTTCCCCACCTCCGCCGTGGGGGGCTTCTGCCTGGCCTCCGGCGTCATATCCACCGCGCTGTATCTGGCCGGCGCCCTGGGCTCCGGCGCGCTCTACATCCCCACCGCCCAGGAGTGGCTGTACGTCCTCCTCCTCGGGTTGGGCCCCATGGGGGCGTCGTTCTTCCTCTGGGACACGGCGCTGAAGGACGGGGACCCCCGTATAGTGGGCGCCTTGAGCTACCTCACGCCAATGCTGTCGACCCTCTGGCTGGTCCTGCTCGGCGGCGAGGCCCTCACACCCGTCTCCGGGGTGGCGATGCTCCTGCTCGTGGCGGGCTCACTGATAGGCAGCCTGGACCTGCTCAGAGGCCGCAGCCAGTAAGAAAAGGGTGGGTCAGCAGCTGTCTATGAGCTCCTGGATCCTGCGCTTGGCGTCCTTCATGATGTCCTTGCCGTGGGTGTAGATGAAGGCGTCGAAGTCGTAGTCGAGCAGCCGCCTCATCCCCCTGGTGGCCTGCTCCACGTCCAGGCAATAACGCTCAGGCGGCGGCGTCAGGTTGCCCTCAGGGTCGCCGAAGATGGTGTCCCCGCCGATGATGGCCTTATGCCTCCGCAGATAGTAGCTGCAGTTCCCCTCCGAGTGCCCCGGCACGTGGATCACCTCGATGCCGCCGCACACCGGCACCACCTCCCCGTCCTCGAGTCCACCGACGTCGACGCCCGTGGCCTCCTTGATGAGGGGCGCCTCCAGTTTCTGCGACTTCACGGGGGCACCCGTCAGCTCCACCAGTCTGGGAAGGTTCTTGATGTGGTCGCCGTGCTTGTGGGTGACGAGTATGAGCTTCACGTCCCCCCACTTCCTGCCGATTCTACTGAGCTCGTTCTCGATGTTCTGGACGTGCTGCTCCGTCATGCCGCCGTCCACGAGGACTACACCCTCTCCGCAGTCCAGTATCCAGGACTCCATGGAGTGGTTCTTCGCCTCGCTGTGGTCTACGCTGTAGACCCCATCAAGTATCTTGACCAACTAAACACCAGGAAACAATAGCCGGCCGGGTTAAAAACTGTCTCCACAAGCGGGGCTGGTCAAGACCCGGTGCTGCAGAGACATGCAGCATCATGTAAAAGAGATAAAAGGGCTCCGTGAGTAACTAACCTAGATGGATCGGGAACCCTACTCTGAAATCAGGCGGCACGTCGAAAAAATAAGAGTAGTCGACACCCATGAACACCTGCCCCCGGAGAAGGAGCGGGTAAGTGAGGAGGTCGACGTGCTGGCCACCTTCTACCAGTACTACGCCTCCGCGGACCTCATCTCGGCCGGGATGCCCGAGGAGGAGTTCGTGAAGATCTGGGACACGTCGAGGAGCCTCGTCGATCGGTGGGAGATCTTTGAGCCTTGGTGGGAGAAGACGAGGAACACCGCTTACGCTAGAGCACTGGAGACCGCTGCGAGGGGCCTCTACGGTGTCGACGGCATATCCAAAGACACCTACGTGACCCTGTCGAAGAGGATGAAGGAGAGGAACAGGGAGGGGCTCTACCCTTGGGTGCTCAAGGAGATGTCCGGGATCGACATCTCTATACTGGACACCGGCGTCTACGACGTCGACAGGAGCCTGTTCGCCCCCGTCCTTGAGTTCAACGAGATCCTCAGGGCGAGGGACCGGACCGCCGTCGAGGCCATAGGACGGTCCATGGGCGGACCCATACACACACTGAACGACATGTGCAACGCAGTGAAGGCGAGGTTCGACCGACTCCAAGACAATGTGGTGGGAGTGAAGATACCCACCGCCTACAACCGGCCCCTCCTCTTCGAGAAGACCTCTTTCTCCGAGGCCGAGGAGGCCTTCAACGAGATTTTCAGGATGAGGCTGTTCAAGCGGATCGAGGTACCGCCGAAGGGGGATAAACGGGTTCCAGCAGACGTCGGAGCCGAGGAGCTGCTGCCCCTTCAGGACTACCTCGTCCACCTCATAGTCCAGGAGGCCGAGAGGAGGAAGCTGCCCCTACAGATCCACACGGGCCTCCAGGAGGGAAACGAGAACATAGTCACCCACTCCAAACCCACCCACCTCGTCAACCTCTTCATGGAGTACAAGGACGCAGTTTTCGACATATTCCATGGAGGATGGCCGTACTCCTCGGAGCTGGGGGCCCTCGCCAAGAACTTCCCCAACGTCTACATCGACATGTGCTGGATGCACATAATCAGCGACACCCGGGCCCGCTCCGCCCTCTCCGAGTGGCTCGACGAGGTGCCCGCCAACAAGATCATGGGCTTCGGCGGCGACTACGCCTTCGTCGAGGGAGTCTACGGCCACGCGGTGATCGCCAAGGAGAACATCGCGAGAGTCCTGGCTTCGAAGGTGGACGACGGAGCCTTCGGCCTCGACGAGGCGAAGAAATACGCTGGGTGGCTTCTACGGGATAACCCCATGAGGCTCTTCTTCCCCAAACGAGCATGAAGACAATCTCCGCCTCTCCCTAAACAACTATTTATTGGAGAAAGATGGCGCCGGGAAAGGGATTTGAACCCTTGGGTCCTTGCGGACACCAGCTTTCCAGGCTGGCGCTCTTCCAGGCTAAGCGACCCCGGCAACACCGACAAAGTCTAACATGGCTGGGATTTAAATCCTCACCTGTTCCACACAGTTTAATACACACCGCCTCGTAAATCACCCGAAACACCATGAACGTCAGCTGGATCGACCGAATCCAGAAAACGCTGGACATGCTCAAGGAGTTCCGCGAGAAACGCAACCAGGACCGCCTCGACCTCGTCAGGACCATGCGGTACGGCTTCGGCGCCCTCAGCCAGAGCCTCGGCGGCTGGATGCAGTGGGTAAACAGCCCGGAGGTCATGAGCCAGTTCACCCAGGAGGAGCTCCAGGAGATGAGCGACACCATCCTCGACATGATCACCAAGTTCGTCGAGTACGACCGAGACATCACCGACTGCGGCATGAAGAAGGGCCTCGGCAAGCAGCGCGAGGAAGAGCCCAGCCGCTTCATAATCTAAAAACAGATCTGGCCCGTGGTAGACCTAGGCTAGCCTATCGCCTGCCCCCTTACCGCCGCTGCCCTGATATATCTCCAAGACTCTGCAGACCACCGCGGACCTGCCCGGAAACGGCCTCTCACGCTCCGTCGCCAACTTATGAGCCTTGACGTATAGCGGCCCCTCCGTCACTTCCTCGGCCATGCACTTGATCTGATAGCTCCCACCCTTGCCGTAGCACACGAAGCATACGTGGCCGTTGTCATTGACGTTCGCGAGGGTCTTGTTGAGGTAGTTGTTTACCACACAGAGAGTCTCTTCGTCCTCCCACCACCAGATACCGACGTAGATGACGTTGGGAACGCCCTCCCCGTTCACCGTCGCCATGGGGATCACTCTCTGGGCGGTGAACGCCTCCCTGATGTTCTTAGGCACCTTAACCATTCAAATCACGCCCTAAGGGGCGCCTGCGACGCTTATTAAACCAGCCAACCGATATTCCCCCATGAAGCATCATAGGGATGAGAAGCCATGGACATCATAAATCTACATGGGGAAGCTGTAGTCGTGGACACCCACTGCGACACCCTGAAGTGTCTCCTACCCGAGTTCACGCGCCCCCGGGACTCCATGGGGGACGACAGAAGCGACCTCGGGATGGGAGTCAGAAGCAACCTCGGCCACGTAGACGTCCCGCGTCTCCTGGAGGGCGGGGTGGACTGCCAGGTCTTCGCGGTCTCCAGCGAGCGCAGCAGAACCCCCGCGCACCCCCTCAGGACCGCCCTGGAGATGATCGGCAGGTTCTACAGGGAATGCGAGAGCTGCGGCTCCCTCACACCGGTCACGAGCCATGACGAGGTGCTGGACGCTAAGAGGAAGGGCATGGTAGCAGGATTGCTGAGCATCGAAGGGGCCGACGTCATCGAAGGCAGGATAGAGATGCTCCGCGTGTTTCACCGCCTCGGCGTCAGGATGGTGGGGCTCGTCCACAGCCTACGGAACCAGCTTGCCGACGGCGTAACCGACAGACGCACGGGCGGCGGCCTCAGCGAGCTCGGGATCCAGGCCGTCGAGGAGCTGAATCGCCTCGGAATGATCGTCGACGTGAGCCACATCAACGACGAGGGCTTCTGGGACGTCCTCGACCTCACCAAGCACCCGGTCATCGCGAGCCACAGCAACAGCCGCGCCGTCTGCAGCCACCCCCGGAACATGACGGACGAGATGATCGTGGCGCTCGCCGAGAACGGCGGCGTCATGGGGATGAACTTCGCCCCAAGCTTCGTGCACCCCGAGCAGGCCACGCTGCAGAGAGTGGTGGACCACATCGACCACATCGTGGACCTCGTGGGGCCTGACCACGTGGGCCTCGGCAGCGACCTCGACGGCATCCCATCAACCCCAGTCGGCCTAGAGGACGTCACCAAGATGCCGAGGATAACCGAGGAGCTTGTGAACCGGGAGTACAGCGAAGTGGACATAAAGAAGATACTGGGCGGGAACCACCTGAGGCTGATGAAGAAGGTGGTCGGCTAGAGGAGGATGCTCTCCCAGCGGAGCCCGCCGCAGCCGCAGCTCTCGTCATCTGGATCCATAGCCTTCAGGACGCTGAGAATCGCCTCTGCTGACGGCCTGCTCCACCGTTTCTGGAAGTCGCTGAACGCGGTGGAGCCCTCCCACCTCGGGTCGACGAGGCCCTCACCGTAGTTAGAAACCAGCTCCAGGGCCGCGTAGCAGGCTCCTATCTCCCGCGCGAAGAAGACCTCGGGCACCAGATTCATAGTCACCACGTCGATGCCCATGTTCTGCCACCTGAGCCTGATCTCGGCAGGGCTCTCCAGCCGAGGCCCCTCGGCCACGCCCACGATGCCCCGCTTGAAGACCCGGGGGAACCCGGCGTCAACACAGGCGTCCACGAGCAGCCCGCTGAGGGCAGGACAGAGGGGCTGACGTAGCCTGTAGCTGTACCTAGGCACATCTAGGCCCTTATCTTGGAGGTTCGCCATGAGCATCTGGGGCCGCTTGGTGGTGAAGTCCACGAAGTCGTCGGGGATCACGGCGTCCCCCGGGTCCAGAAGCCTGTTTGTGCTGCCGCAGAGAGCCGTGCCTAGAATCTTCTTGACCCCTGCCTTCCAGAGCACGTAGAATACGCGTTCGCCGCTGCTGTCCGGCTCCGTGTTCCTTATCTCATGGGTTATCCCGTGGAAGCCGACGTACAGGAACTCCTTCCCGTCGACCTCCCCGTGGGTGAAAGGCGCTGTGGAGCCGAAAGGCGTCTCGAAAACCAAGTTATCTGCAATGATTTTGACGCCTTCGTAGCCGCGGGGGAACCCCGACCCCATGGTGGTGGAGCCCCCGAGGACCGCGATCTTGACCCTTGGTATCTCAGCCATAGACAAACTCATGTCTTCAAGGGTTAAAACGGTTATCCGGACTACCGGATATACTGAAAAGTTGTCCATGGAACCTTAAAATCAACAGTCTATACCCAAAAAGGAATTATATACTAGATTTTATGTCCACCTGCACTGACTCTATAGTAAATATAGCCGAAAGGTATATATACGCCAAAGGTGCTGTATCGCTACTCTGTACGCTAATAAATATTCCGATGTGATTCGGGGTATTCCTAGCGCATCAGGCTCAAAAAAGGTGCACATGATATGATGTTAAAACCCAATACAAGGCAGGGTAGCGAGGATGTTTGCCCGGAGTGTGGAAGCAAGCACATAATTATTGACGGTGGCTCCGGGGAGAGGATTTGCGGCGCATGCGGCCTCGTCATGGCTGACACCATGATCAACGAAGGTCCCGAGTGGAGGGCCTTCAGCCAGGACGAGCGGAACAGCCGCAGCCGCGTAGGGATGCCCCTCAGCTTCAGCGTCCACGACAAGGGCCTCAGCACGATGATCGGCCAGGTAGGTAAGGACGCGTTCGGCAGAACCATCCCGACAAGCACGATGTTCCAGATGCTCAGACTCAAGAAGTGGCACATCAGGTCGAGCTATCAATCCAGCGTAGACAGGAACCTGAGCCACGCCATGACCGAGCTCAGCAGGCTAAGCGATAAGCTCCACATATCCAAGCCGGTGAAGGAGCGGGCCGCCGTCATCTACAGGAAGGCCCTAGAGAAGGGACTTGTCCGCGGGCGCAGCATAAGCGCCATCTCGGCCGCCAGCCTCTACGCCGCGTGCAGGGTCACAGGCACGCCCAGGACCCTACGCGAACTCGGCGATGTCAGCACAATCGACAAGAAGGACCTGGCCCGCTGCTACAGGCTTCTCCTCAGGGAGCTGAACCTGAGCATGCCCATCCCCAAGGCCCAGTACAGGGTGCCCAAGATCGCGGCCAAGGTGAACATCAGCGAGAACACACAGCAGACAGCCGTGGAAATCCTCAGGAAGGCCGAGGAGCTGAAGACCACCGCAGGCAAGGACCCCATGGGGCTCGCCGCCGCGGCGCTCTACATCGCCTGCGTCATGAACGAGGAGAAGCGGACCCAGAAGATGATCGCGGACGCCGCCGGCGTCACCGAGGTCACCATAAGGAACCGCTACAAGGGCCTCAAGGAAGCCCTGCACCTCGAGCTATAGACTCGAACCCATTTTTGAAAAGTTTTTAAAACTAGATGCGTTCCTTTCGGGCATCTGGTGCCACACATGAGTGAACCCGTAGACTACTTGACCGAGGAGACGTACCGCCCCTATTGGCTGGAGGATGGGGTGACCGTGGAGACCCTCGACGCGGTCGTCGAGAAGAAGCCCTCGCTGGTGAAGCTGGGCAAGGAGCTGTCCAAGTATGAGCGCTACTACATGGTGGGCAGCGGTGGAAGCTACAGCGTACAGCTTCCCATCGAGTACCTTGCCGACAAGCACACCAAGGTCCCTGTGAAGGCGTACAGCGGCGGGATGTTCCTGGAGCAGCGGCCCGCAGCCGTCGACGAGGACGCCGTCGTCGTGTTAATCAGTAGTAGTGGGAAGACCAAGGAGATCGTGGAGGCGCTGGAGTGGTGCAAGGAGAGAGGCGCTTTCACAGTGGGCCTCACACAGAAGACGGACTCCGTCATCAACGGCAAGGCGTCCCACGGGTTCGGGTGGGACGCCCGCGGCGTCACCCTCGGCAAGCTGGGCAGCCTGTACATATTGTTCGGCTCGGTATTCAGGGAGAAGGGCTACCAGGTGGGCACAAGGATGGTGGACACCGTCACCAGGCTCCCCGAGATACTGCCCAAGATGATCCCCCAAGCCAAGGAAGCCGCGAAAAGGCAGGGACTCGAGCTCAAAGACTATGACGAGATGTTCGTGCTGGGAGGAGGAATAAACTGGGGCCTAGCCTACCAGTACGCGCTCAGCACACTGATGGAGATGTGCTGGATCCACGGCACCGCCGTCGACTACAGCGAGTTCAGGCACGGCGCCCTGGAGCTGTTCACAGAGGGAACAGCAGCCATATTCCTCCGCGGCAGAGGAGGCCAGCGGGGGCTCGAGGAGACGATCATAGAGTTCAGCAGGGGCAACGGCGTCAAATGCATCGAGTACGACTCCCAGGGCCTCGACGTGGATAACCTGACGACGCCTTTCACCCTCTTCATAGAGCTGGAGTGGCTCAGCTACTACCTGAGCCTCGCCCGGAACCGCAGGATGGGCGCCTGGCGGTTCTACGACAAGGTGAAGTTCTAGCTATTCGCCGCCGTACTTCATGGCGAGGCCGTCGATGTAGCCGAGGGTCTCCTGGCTGAAGCTTTTCAGCCCTCGCATCTTAGCAGCCTCGTCGTATGCCCATATGAAGCCGAACGGGTCTCCGATGGTGTCTAGAAGCCTCTCCTTGCCCAGGGCCTCTATTATGCTCTTCGCCATGTAGTGGCCAGTCGGGTGCCCCGCCCTCGGCGGGGTCATGCGGAGCATCTTCGAGAGTTCGCCTACGTTCTCGTTGATCGCAATCCTCCGTATGAGTCTGTCCATCTCTTGGATCACCCAGGGGGAGTCCGCGACATGTTCGTCGCGCGACGGGTAAGCTAGGGTGAATATCTGGTCGGCTATCCCCTCCTCGTTGAGCTGCCTGAGGATCCACATGATGTCGCCGTCGTTGGCCTCCACCTTCTCAGGGTCGTATGCGTAGAACCGTCGGGCGACGTTGTGGAACAGCTCGTGGGCGAGGAGGTCGCCGAAGTCGGTTCCGAGGCTCATGGCGAAAAGCGGGTCGATCACGATGGTCTCGTAGCCCCTGGAATCCATGTCGAACACCGCGAACGCCACGACGGGGCTTCCCTCCACTTCGGATGGAATCCACTCCCTGACCTTCGACACCGGGCCTTCCATGAAATCCTCTCTATCCTCGAGGTTAATCAGCCAGGCCTCCAGCCCCTGCCTC
This sequence comes from Candidatus Krumholzibacteriaceae bacterium, assembly GCA_035529515.1. Lineage (GTDB taxonomy): Archaea > Thermoproteota > Bathyarchaeia > TCS64 > TCS64 > RBG-16-57-9. The sequence goes on from DATKWN010000115.1 coordinate 21,823, forward strand.
CGCTCAGCCACGTCTACATAGTGTTTGACATACCAGTCGCCCATGTTCACGGCCTTCTCCCTGGCGGCCTCCGATGAGGGCTTGTAGGCTAGCCTGTACTTCTCCTTGAAGAAGCTGGGCTTGAACTCGGAGGATAACACAATATAGCCTGGAGAATCCAGCAGCTCATCCCACTGATGCTTCGGAGGCTCCCTATCGGCTTGAAGAACATCCACTATCCTCCATAAAGCGCTCATCCCGCCGAACTCGAACACAGGATCCATGTCCATCCGCCCCGCGTTAGCCACCCCAAGCGCCTAAACGTGTACAGATGTCCCTAGCAGCCTCATGACCCTTTAAAATGGCTTTCGGTATGGTCTCGCCCCGCAGTCTGGCGCAGAGAAAGCCCGCGATATAACCGTCCCCAGCACCCAACGTGTCCACGACCTCAACGGGTGGGGCCTCACCACGGTACAGTTCCTCGCCGTCGTAGACCAATGACCCGTGCTCCCCGAGAGTCATAACGACTAACCCCCGGGTTCTCTCCTTCAGCTCCCGTATCTTGTCCTCCGGATCTATTCCTTCACGGATGAGGCCGCCCCCGGAGAAGAAACTGTAGTCCAGGCTGGGCATTATCTCTGTACTCGGGTCGTCGAGCTGGGAGGAGAAGTCGCAGCTCAGCTTCACTCCGTGGCTCTCCCTCATCCACTCGGCGTGCTCCCTTCCGAAGCCCCACACAGTGAAGTGGACGAGGTCGTACCCCGAGACGTCTGGGAGGCTCTCTCTGGGTAGCACCGCGTTCATCTGCACCCCCTCACGGTAGTCGGCGAAGACGCGTTCACCGTCCCTCACGAGTATTGTGGTGACAGCCGTCTCACCTTTCCTCCTATGCAGAAGCGAGGCGTCCAGCCCTTGTGCTTGTATCTGGTTGACCATGAAGTCGCCGTCGCCGTCTGTGCCCAGCACGCCGACGTAGTCGGCCTCGACGCCGGGCAGCTTGGAAGCGTAGACGGCGACGTTGAGGGCGTTGCCGCCGGGGAACCTTCTCCCAAGCTCCACGTAGTGGTCCACGCAGTTGTCCCCGACTACCAGCAGCCTCAATCCTTTCATCCAGGCTTAATACTAGAGTTCGCAGGATGCCTATATGGTGTGCGATTTGGAGCTAATAGACGCCATAAAGGGCAGGAAGAGCATAAGGAGGTTCAAGCCGGAGCACGTGTCCATGGAACTGGTCAGGGAAGTGCTGGACGCGGCCAACTACGCGCCCAGCGCTAAGCGGGGCGAGCAGTGGAGGTTCACCGTCCTGACTGGCGGCTCCAAGGACGCCTTCATAGCTTTCTTCGACGCCGAGCTGGACAGGTTCATAGAGGAGCACGGAGTCAAGGAGGCGGGGTCATCCAAGAACTCGTGCAGGATCATGAGCGAGGCTCCCGTGCTGGTCATCGTCTGGAACAGCGGGGAGCACGGGTGGATCACCGAGGAGCGCAGCGTGGCGGCCGCCATCCAGAACATGCTCCTCCGGGCATACGACCTGGGCCTAGGCAGCCTATGGATAGGGGACGTCTACTACGCCTACGACGCCATCCGGGGGTACCTCGGGAAGGACTGGAAGCTCAGCGGAGCCGTCTCCCTTGGGTACGCGGACGGCGAGGGCCGCGCCTTCAAGAGAAAGACCGTTGACGAGGTGGCGGAGTTCCTCGTCTAACCATTTTTCGGTTAACAAATCTTTTATCCGCGTCAGCTTCTTCGGTTGGCACCTAGCCTTGCTAGGAGGTAGAAGTGTGTATCACTTGGACTGGAAAGGACTATCCTCCTGACGGAGGATGAAATACCCAAGAAATGGATTTCTATAACCCCTGATCTACCGACACGCCCCTACCCTCTGCTCGACCCAGGCACACGTGAGCCGGTCAAGCCCGAGGCGCTGCTCCCCATATTCCCGAAGGAGCTGCTCATGCAGGAGGTGTCCGAGAAACGGTACATAGACATCCCAGATGAAGTAAGAGAGGCCTACAGGCTCTACAGGCCGACGCCCCTCGTCAGGGCTAGGCGGCTAGAGAAGGCGCTCAAGACCCCCGCCAAGATCTACTACAAGTACGAGGGTGTGAGCCCCACGGGCAGCCACAAGCCCAACACGGCCATACCCCAAGCCTACTACACCATGCGTGAAGGCGTCACGAAGCTCACCACCGAGACCGGCGCAGGCCAGTGGGGCAGCGCCCTCAGCTTCGCCGGAATGCTCTACGGCCTCGACATCGAGGTCTACATGGTGCGCATCAGCTACGAGCAGAAGCCTTACCGGAAGGTGATGATGCGGCTGTTCGGCGCCGAAGTGTACCCTAGCCCCTCCAACCGGACCGAGGTGGGCAGGAGGATACTCGCGGAGGACCCCGAATGCACGGGGAGCCTCGGCATCGCCATAAGCGAGGCCGTCGAGCAGTGCCTAAAGGACGAGAACACCAAGTACAGCCTCGGCAGCGTGCTGAACAGCGTGCTCATGCACCAGACGGTCACCGGCCAGGAGTCCATGAAGCAGCTCGCCAAAGTGGACGAGTACCCAGACATGGTTATGGGCTGCGTCGGCGGAGGCAGCAACTTCGCGGGCGGCGCCTACCCGTTCCTCAGCGAGAAGCTGAGAGGGAGAGCCGAGAAGGACACCGAGTTCATCGCCGTCGAGAGCACCGCGTGCCCCAGCCTGAGCAAGGGTGAGTTCCTCTACGACCACGGCGACACGGGACGCATCACGCCGCTCCTGAAGATGTTCACCCTGGGCCACGAGTTCATCCCGGACCCCATACACGCCGGGGGCCTCAGGTACCACGGCATGGCGCCCGCCATCAGCCTGCTCGTCAGGGACGGCCTCGTGAAGGCCAAGGCGTACAACCAGCTGGAGGCATTGGGCGGAGCCGTGACGTTCACCAGGGCCGAGGGCCTCATCCCCGCGCCGGAGACGGCCCACGCCGTGAAGGCAACCATCGACGAGGCGCTACGGTGCAAGGAGACGGGCGAAGAGAAGACGATCCTAACCCTGTTCAGCGGCCACGGCTTCTTCGACATGGCGGCCTACGAGGGATACCTGGGCGGCAGTCTACAGCCCTTCGAGCTCCCCGACGAGAGGATAAGGGAGACCGTCGGCAACCTGAAGCGGCTGTACCCCTTCGCGTAGGGGCGCCTCTCCCCATTTTTTAACTATGACTCGACAGGTTCCCTGGTTTAGATCCTTATCTCGAGAAGCCTCTCGATGTCTGTGTCCTCGACGTTCTCCGGCTCAAGGACCGTGGTTCCGCCCTCCGCGGTGAACACAGCCTTACCGTGAGCCCTGACGAGAGGCATGATGACGTCGGTGTACCCTGTCTCCACTATGGTCTTCAGGTTGTAGGCGCAGATCGCGTCCATCGGGATAGAAAATACCTTGTGGAGGGCGTACTCGTATCTGAGTAGCTCACGCACCTTGTCCTCCCTGAAGAAACAGGACGTCTCCCCCGTCGCCCTGAGTCCAAGCCCCTTGGACTGGAAGTAACTGCTTGTCTCGTGCCACTTATTCAGTATCCTCAGCGCCTCGGCTTTCCCGTCGACGATGTAGAACTCGTCGTACCTCGGCGTTAAGATGCTCCCAGACGACAGGTTAGGCTCCACGTCTATACCGTGACTGGCCAAACCCTTGTAGATATCTTGAGGAGTCTCCTCTGTGTGAATGTACACGATGCCTTTACCCTGCTTAAGCCCCTCGGCTAGGTAGCTGTACAATATTCTACGTTTGCTTTTCTGGGTGTCATAGAAAAGCAGGATATGGTCGGTGGTTTTGATGCCGTGTATGAAACTGTCTATCTCCTCGGTGGAAAGCATCGTAAGATAATAATCTTAGCTGAAACTTAATAACTTTGATCATTGAACGGTGGTTATAAAGTAACTCCCTTTACAGGGATTCCAGGAGTTTCTCGACAAGCCCAACGGCTGTATCGGACTGGATCAAAGTGATCCCATAGAGTTTCCCAATGCTGATGATCTCCTCCGGGAAAGGTTTTATCGACGCCAGGACGACCTTGGCGTTGATATCCATCTTCCTCGCGCTCAGCTCGAAGACCTGGCTGAAAACGTCTTCACCGATGATGAGGTTCAGACCAAACACATTCACAGGGTTCCTTGGATCACTGAAAACGATGTTGAAAGGGTACTCGACTCCCGAGGCGCCTCTTACGGCTGCGTCCCTCTCCACCGATAGACCGTTCTCTACCAGCAGCTCCGTCACCAGATCCTGCACCTCATTGTAGTTTTGCTGCTCAACGACCTCACGGTAAACATCCTGAGCCGGCTTCCCGCGCCTCCAGTAGCCCTCGAAGACAACCTTCATGGTATCCACGTAGGAGTCCAGGTTCGACCAGATCGCCTGCCCCTTCAGGTTCTGTCCAGAGGTGGCCAACAGGGTCTCCTCACCGTCAACGATTAGCAGAGAAAGGTCCGTCGTTGCTCCAGGGTCCTTGACTTCACTGTATCTCATCATGTTTGACAGCTCGGCGCTGTCACTTTCCACGATCCCCGTCAAGACCCGCACCCTCTTCCCCGACTCGTTACTCGGAACTGGTGACGGAAGATCTTGGACGCTCTTTACGATGATATCAACGCTCTGGACGCTTCTCTCAAGCATTTCCCTGAATTTTTCACGGTACTCCTCGAAGCTTCTGATGGTCCTAAACTCGTAGGGCATCTCCCCCGTGAGTATGGTGTTGATGACCGTCGCCGCCTCCGGAGCCATGCTCCACAGGGCGTCGTAGAACGTCTTCATGGTTGACACGAAGCTCTGCGAGTTGGTCCACAGCCCCGTGTCGTTCTGGGTGGTCATGCTCATCGAGTCGTCCATGGCGACGGACGACAGGGTCTCGTCGTCGTCGACCAACGCGAAACGGATAGGTGTCTGGATGACCATGTGGCGTACATCTATCTTCTTGGAAAACTCCCAGATCTCATGGAGGTTGTCCTCATCAACGCTCGTCAACAACCGGACCTTCCTGCCGGAGCCCTTAAGTTCCAAGAGCCTCTCGTCGAATCCCCAAAGAGAGAGCCTTAGAAGATCCTGGGGCGTCGTTATCAGGCTCATCTCCCTCTCTGACCTCTCACACATGGAGGCTAGCAGCTCGTAGACCCGCTGCCTGCCTTGGTACATCCTGAAGCGGGGCTCCTCTAACTCGCGCCGCTCCGTGTTTGCCAGTTTCCTGATCTCTTCGATTACCGTTGACTGGCTTTTTTTTAGTTCGCTGAGTCTTTTCGAGGCTTCCTCGATGTGATTGTTAACGACGCCCTCTATGGGGGCCACCACGTAGCGCACGGGTCTTCCCACGACGCTGTGAACGAGCCCGTTTTCCTCCAGGTTTCTCAGGAGGCGGTAGGCTTTCATTCTGTTGTAGTTGAACCGCCTAGCCACTGTGCTCGCCGAGGTCGGCCCCATCGCGGCGAGGAAGACGTATGTCTCTGCTTCCTCCTTGGTGAACCCGTATTCAGCAAGCCTCTCGTGGAGCCTGTTGAGACCCATGTCTCTGTCTAGCCGCCTCTGCGTTATAAATTGAACGTTCAAATGTTACACATATTTTGCACGTACATTTGTTACAAACTTATCGTTATGACCGTGATTAACCCACATTGAAACAGTGAGTCATGAGAAAATACTTCACTAGATCAGGCGACGGCGTCTGGCCCACAGTGATCTGGCAGGGAACCCAGATCGTCGTCTACTACCTTAACGAAGACGACGAGATCTCGGACATAGTTGAGACGCGGGGCATAGACTTCGATGAGCTATTGTGTCACATAGACAGGGGGGGCTCGGTCTTCATCACCACAAAGCCAGTCGAACATGAAACGACTGAGAAGAATGAGCCCCACGTAGGAGGTCATACAATTGTACAATGACGCCCAACTGAACTCAACGACTGGGGAAACCCCAAAAACCTGTACAAAATGCGGCAGCACCAACATCATCATCGACCATGACGTGGGTGAAGAGGTCTGCGGCAGCTGTGGTCTGGTGCTAAACGAAGGGCATCTGGACACAGGCCCGGAGTGGAGAGCCTTCACGACCGAGGAGAGGAGCAACCGCAGCCGCACCGGGGTAGGCTACTCCTACACACTCTACGACAAGGGACTCTCCACGGTTCTCTCGGGTTACCGCGACGCCAACGGTAAAAGCCTAAATCGCGAGACCATCCGCCAGATGGACAGGCTCCGTCGATACGATAATCGCAGCAAGTTCGATGACACCTGGAGGCGGAACCTCAGCATCGCCATGGCGGAGCTGGACCGCTTATCGGCCCTGCTTCACATCCCCAGCTCCATCAAGGAACGGTCGGCGCTCCTCTACAGGAAGGCTCTGAGGATGAACCTCATCAGAGGACGCAGCATAGACGCCTTCGTGGCCGCGAGCATATACGCTACCTGCCGCCTCGCACAGCTGCCTAGACCTCTCAAGGAGATCGGCGCGGCGTCCACGAGGGAGCACTCAGAGATCGCGCGAACCTATAGGCTCATGCTGCGTGAGATGAATCTGAAGATGCCCATCGACGACCCGATGAAGTTCGTCCCCAGCATCGCGTCGAAGCTAAACCTAAGGAGGGAGACCGAGAACCACGCAATCGAGATCCTGAGAAGAGCCAAGAAGCTGCAGGGGCTCTCAGGCAAGGACCCGAGGGGTATAGCGGCCGCCTCGCTCTACAAGGCCTGCCTTGAGAAGAACGATAAGCGGATTCAGAGGGACGTGGCGGAGGCCGCAGGCACAACCGAGGTCACCCTCAGGAACAGGCTCAGGGGCCTCGAGACGCTGTTCGCCGCTGCCCCGGTCCTTACCGACTAGAAAGGCCTTCACGGCTCTACAATTCATCTTTAACCACACACTCGCCTGGGCGGTCGATGTGCATCCCTTTTTTCCTGTAGCCCGGGGCACTTTCACCCGGGTCGGAGAAGGTTGTTAGAGCAAACGATTTAGAGGAAACGCGTCCCACATCGGGTAAAGTTGAATCCCAGCGCCCTCAAGCAGGTGGCCAAGGCGATCCTCGTCAAGACCCAGTCAGGCGATGCCAAATTGGACGAGGTGCGGGAGTCTGTGAACGTGACCAACGCGGCGTTCGACCAAACCGTGGAGACCATGGCTAGGAATGGGACCATAACCCTCGACGGCGACGCCGTCAAGCTCTCCACTGAGCAGAGGGTGAGGCTGGCCGTGAGGGCGGTCGAGCTAGGCGTAGACTTCCAGACGGTGAGCGTCAGCCTGGGGTGGCTGGAGTTCGAGGAGCTGGTGGCTCACGTCTTCGAGGAGAACGGCTTCACCGTGCTGAGGCGGTACAGGTTCCAGGCCGAGGGGCGGCGGTGGGAGATGGACGTGCTGGCGAGCCGTTACCCGTACATAGTGTGCGCCGAGTGCAAGCACTACACCAAGGGCATGGGGAACAGCACCGCCAGGAACATAGTCGAGACCCACCTAGAGAAGACGGAGGTCTTCAGCAGGCACCTGACCGGGCAGGCGAAGAAGATTGGTGTCCACAGGTGGAGGGACGCGGTGGTGATCCCCATCACGCTAACCCTGAGCCCCACCAAGATGAGGATATACAGGAGGATGCCCAGCGTCTCTGTGCTGGCCCTCACAAGCTTCCTAGCCTCCTTCGAGGGGTACCTGGAGCGGATGGCCCACTTCAAGGTGGAGCTGCCCGAGTGGAAGCCCAAGCCTAGGCAGACCCGGCTCCGCTGATGCGCCTGCCAACGCTCATTTTTTAGTCTAGCTAAAGGTAACTCCTAAAAGCGAGTTCCGTGCATGGGTGGAGGATGGACAAACGGGGGATAGCCGTCACGGCCATCGTCGGCGGCGTGGCCATATTCGGCATCAAGCTTTACTCTTACTACATATCTGGCTCCGTCGCATTGCTGTCCGACGCCCTCGAGTCCATAGTGAACATCGTGGCCTCCATCATGATGTACATAAGCATCAGGATAAGCGAGCAGCCCCCCGACGACAACCACCGCTACGGACACCAGAAGATCGAGAACATATCGAGCTTCATCGAGGGCGCCCTCATAATCGTGGCCGGGGCTCTAATAGGCCGAGCCGCGATTAACCGCCTACTCGAGCCGGTTACCCTGGTGAGCGTGGACCTCGCGATAGGTATATCCCTCTTCGCCACTGCGCTTAACGGGTTGCTCTCGTGGCTGCTGATGAAAAAAGCCGAGGAGACCAGAAGCATGGCCCTGGAGGGGGACGCCAAGCACCTGTTCTCGGACGTGGTCTCATCGATAGGTGTGGCCTTTGGGCTGTTCATCGGGCAGTATCTCGGCATCCCTATACTCGACCCGCTTATGGCGATTATAGTCGCGTTCATGGTCCTCCGGTTGGGTATCGGCCTCGTCTACAAGTCGGGCTGCGGGCTCATGGACGAGTCGTGCCCAGAGATCGAGGAGAAGATCAGGAAGCTGATGGACAGGCACAAGAGCCAGTTCGTTGACTACCACAGCCTCAAGACCAGGAGGAGCGGGGACAGGGTGTTCGCTGAGCTTCACCTCTCCCTCGACGGCAGCCTGTCTGTCCAGGAGGCCCACGACTTCACGGACCACCTGGAGTGGGACGTGGAGAACGAGGTCCCGGGCGTTGACCTCACGATACACGTGGAGCCGCCTAGGAAGAAGGAATCAGAATAGTAAAAAAAGTGGGACCTAATCAGGACCTTCTGGCGTATACTAGGTAAGCTGCTAAGGCCAGGATCACCAACGCCGCCGCCCCGAATAGGAGGTAGTTTGGGCCAGAGGGCTCTTCCGGAGGCTCTTCTGGTGGCTCCTCAGGGACAGCGGGCTCAGTCTCCTCGATGACTGACCAGACGCTGAAGTGGTCCGTCTCAGCCTCCAATATGTTGTCATCCGACAGCGTGCTGTCGACGGGGTCCCAGTGGGTGCCGTTCCAGTACGCCCACGTGAGTCTCTCCATGGCCATGTCTCGGGCCTGAGCCTGAACGGGGTCGATCTCGACTCCCAGCCTGGCCTGAGTTATGGTTGCGTTGGGTTCGATCTCGCAGTAGAAGCCCATGTGTTTCTCGGGCTCTGCTACCTCCGTGGGTTTGCTCGTCCTCATGTGCATCTCCAGTCTCAGGGCTTCCCCGGGCTGGACTTCCAGCCTGAAGAGGCGCTGCCTGAACTGGTTCTCTGCCGTGATCTCTAGCTGGACTTGTCGGGTGCAGTTGAAGTACATGGCCGTGTTCTGGAACTGTAGCATGGTCCCCTGGCGCTGCTCTAGCCGGTACTGGAACTGCTCAGGGACCACGTCTGTGTAGTTGTACGCCCTTGTCTGCGCCGGTACTCCGGGGATCTCCGGGGCCGGCATCTCCCTCGGGGACCGCTGCTCCTTGATGGTCCAGACGCTGAAGTGGGTGGTGTTAGCCTCCAGGAACCCGTCCTCCATGAGCTTGCTGCGTACGGGCTCCCAGTCGGTTCCGTTCCAGAAGCACCATGTCAGTCGCTCAACGTCGACCGGCCTCCCAAGTTCGCTGGTTAGCTCTGTTCCGTTGATGTAGAGCCTCAGCGTAGCCCTCAGCGGCTCGGTGGAGTTGGGTTCGATTGTCATGTATTTACCCAACCCGTACCGCGGGGCCTCGACCTCGGCGGGTGGAGTCGCGTTCGCCTGTATGTCCAGGTGCATGTTCCTAGTCATCGTCATGTTCATGGAGAAGTACCTCAGCTTGACAGAGTCATCCGAAGTGACGCTCATGGTCATCTGCCTGTTGGCGGTGACCTCCATGACCATGTTTCTGAACCTAAGCACCTGGGGCACGCCTACGACCAATCTATGGCTGAACATCTGGGGCACAGTGTCTGTCATGTTGATCTGCATGCTGCCGGGTCCAGGCTTGGGCGCAGGGAACTCCTTTGGCTTACCTGAGGGCATCTCAGCGGATGCCATGACGGGTGTCAGGATTGTGATTGAGACTATTAGTCCGATTAGTATCGATGTAGTTTTCCTCATTGTCGATCTAAAGGTTACTACGTGTAATCTATGTATTAGGAATCCCTAGGAACGAACCGGAAAAGATGTTCCAAAAGAAATTTTGGGGCTACTTGAGCCCCACGAATTTAGCTAGCTGCTCAGTTTCTTTAGCTAGACCCAGTTTCTTCAGCGTCGCCTTGGTGGGTATACCCCTGTCGTCCCAGCCCCGCTTCTCGTAGTAGAAGTCTAGCAGCCTGTCGTACTTCTCCTTGTCTAGGTGCTTGCCGGCCAGGGCACCCTCGGTGAGGGGATGCTTGAACCAGCGCTCAGGCGGGTAGTCCATGTGCCGCCCCCACCTGTCGCCGTACTCCCTCACCCAGAAGGCGCGTACCAGGGCGTAGACCCTGTCCCCCATCTCCCACATGTCGTCGAGGCTCATCTTGACGCCGGTGGCTGCCTCGAAGTACTTGGGGTAGTCCTCAAGCGGGTAGCCCAGCTCGATCCACGGGAACCTGCAGCCTACGAGGACCTCGAACATGCCGCCGCGGATACGCTGGAACTCGATGACCTTGTCCGCCTTCTCTGGGCCGTACTCCTCGCGGATGCCACTGCTGATCTCCCAGCTTATGATCCACGCGTCCTTGTGGTGGGCGCCGATGGGGCTTGTGCCGAAGCTCAACGCCATGCCTGGGCAGACGTGGCAGTCGTAGGCGCTCACCTCCAGGCCCTTGGCGTGGATGGCGAAGTCGGAGGCCTCGCCGCCGATCTTCTTGGCCGCCGCCCTGGTGCCGAGGCCGAAGAGGGCTCCGTCGCCCTCCATCATCGCCATCTCGTAGAGCAGCTTCTTGGCTCCCTCGAAGTCGCCCCAGGTGACGTCTATGGGGTGGAGTCCCTTCTCGGCGCACTCCATGGCGAACCCTATGGCGTTTCCTGCGCCTATGGTGTCCAAGCCAAGCTCGTCGCATATCCTGTTCAGCGTGCCTATCTGCTTGAGGTCGCCTAGCCCGATGTTGCTGCCGAGCATGGTGACGTTCTCGTAGTCCAGCTCTGATTCCCTGCCCTCGCTGTCGAGGATGGTGTTTCCGCAGATCATGTTGCAGTTGGGGCAGCCCCGCTGCGTCACTGTGGCGGCGTGGACTGCGTCACCGTTCACGTTCTCGATGTGCTCGAAGACGCCCTCGCTGAAGTTGCGTGTAGGCAGCGCGCCTGCCGTCTGCATCATGTCGGCTGCCATCATGGTGCCTTCCCTCTTCCAGCTTGGGTAGGCGTCGAACTTGGGGATCTTCTCGAACCCCTTCCTACCTAGGTCTTTCAGCTTCTCGGGGTCAGCCACAGCTAACTCTTTGCTGCCCTTGAAGACGAGTGCCTTCAGGTTCTTGCTTCCCATCACTGCGCCCATCCCAGGCCTTCCCCCAGCCCTGCCCTTCTGGGCCACCACGGTGGCTAGCCTGCACAGGTTCTCTCCGCTCTGCCCTATTATCAGGACCCCTGCCGCCTTGCCGTGTTTCTCCATTATCCAGTCCTCTGTCTCGTAGCTGTCCTTGCCCCAGAGGTGGCCGGCGTCACGGATCTCCGTCTTGTCGTCCTCGACATAGATGTAGACGGGCTTCTCAGCCTTACCGGTCACCGCGACGGCGTCGACGCCGCACTTCCTCATGTTGGTGGCCGCCCGGGTCCCCAGGTTGCCGTCGCCGTAGCCGCCCGTCAAGGGGCTCTTGGAGGCGACAACCATCTTGCCGCTGTTGGGAACCTGTAGAGCCGTGTATGGGCCCGTGGCGAAAACTATGATGTTCTCCGGCCCCAGGGGGTCGGCCCCCGACGACAGCTCGTCCCACAGGAGTTTGACTGCGAGGCCCCTGCCTCCGATGAACTTCTTGGCTGTCTCCTCAGAGTATGGTACGACCTTCGTTGTACCTTTCGATAAGTCTACTCTGAGGATCTTACCGTTCCATCCCTTCATAATTATCGTTTAACTGAACCGTAAAACGGGTTTAAGCGTTTTACCATCGAGCTGCACGCATGATCACATCGACTGCCGGGTGCAGTGGGAGTCACCCGCCGACCACGAATGGCATGATGACGACGTCGGCCTCGTCGAAGAGCTTCGTGTCCACGCCGTCCAGCAGCGCGATGTTCTTGCCGTTGACCATGATGGCCAGGTCCGCGCCGCCGACCTTGAACTCCCCCAGGTAGCCGCGTCTGGTGTTGCCCGCGTTCTCCTGGATGATGTTGGTTAAAGATAGAACCGTGGCGCCTTCGCTTAACTCGACCGTGTGCTTGCTCCCCACGGAGAAGGCAACGTCGCCGAAGACCCTGACCCTGACCTTCATCCCTCTGAGATACCAATCGGTGGAAAATAAGTAGTTAGGCTCGGGCTGCACCTCGACCGGAAAAACCCGGGCTTCATCAACACGTCGTGTTCGCTGGACATGGACGAGACAGACGTGGATGCATGCTTAACGTTTCACTCCATTGATAGGGCGTCGTGTATACCGCAGTCACATGGTCTTGACTGGGTGTCCGCCGAACTCCCGGCGGATCGCGGCCACCACCCTTCCTGCGAACGTGTCCGCCTGCCTTGAGCGATACCTCATCATCAGGGACAACGCGATGACCGGCGTCGGGGTCTCCTGCTCAAGGGCGGCCTCCACTGCCCAGCGGCCGGTCTCGCCGCCGCCCACCAGACCCCTGAGCGATCCCAGCCGGGGGTCCTTCCTGAAGGCTTCCCCTGCCAGCCCGAGCATCCACGACCGGATGACGCAGCCGTTGTTCCACACGTCTGCGACGGCGGCGAGGTCCAGGTCGTAGGGGCCGCCCTCAAGCATCTCGAAGCCCTCTCCTATGGACTGGAGCATGGCGTACTCGACGCCGTTGTGAACCATCTTGACGTAGTGGCCGGCGCCGCTGGGCCCACAGTACAGATGCGCGCCCTCCCTCGCCACATCCTCCAGCAGGGGCTTGATCTCCTCGTAGGCGTCCCGCGGGCCCCCGATGGTCAGGGAGGTGCCCTGCTCGGCCCCCTCCAGGCCGCCGCTGGTCCCTACGTCAAGGTATCTGACGCCTTTCTCCTTGAGCCGCTCAGCCCTCCTGACGGAGTCCTTGTAGTGACTGTTACCCCCATCCACCAGGATGTCTCCCTCGTCGAGGCCGGGCTCCAGTTCACGGATCACCTGCTCCACGGGGTCACCCGCCGGGACCATGATCCAGACGACCCTGGGGGCTTCAAGCCTTGAAGCGAGCCTCTCGAGGGTCTTCGCCGGCTCAGCCCCGAGCGCCCCGGCCTTCCTGACGGCTTCCTCGTCGATGTCGTACGCGACCACCTGGTGCCTCATCAACAGTCTCTGGACCATCCTCAGCCCCATCCGGCCGAGCCCAACGTAACCTATCCTCATCTGCCTCGAATACGTG
>DATKWN010000116.1:0-2610 GCA_035529515.1 Candidatus Krumholzibacteriaceae bacterium
GGAGAACCTCCTCGGCAAGCCGGCGACGGTCAGGTACCCGTTCGAGAGGCCCGAGCACGTACCCGGAACAAGGGGCGAGATCAGCTTCGACATGTCGAAGTGTGACCAGTGCCAGGACTGTGAGCGGCTGTGCCCGTCGGGGGCCATCGAGGTGGACGTCGAGGGCAAGCGTATCGAGTGGGACCCCTACAGGTGCATCTACTGCCACCTGTGTGTGAGGAGCTGCATGCACCAGGCCATAACGCCGCTGGACAACGTCCAGCCGCCTGTCTACAGGCTTGAGAAGAAGGTCTTCGAGGCCTAACCCCTTTTTCTATCTGTGCTGCTCTTTGATTTCGCCGTCCTGGAGCATGTCTAGACGCGCCTCCAGCCGCGTCAGGGTTCTCTCCACCCCCATGAGGCCGTCTTTGAGGCCTTCGGCGATCTCCATGAGGGCGACGCTCATCTCCAGGGGGAGGTCGTCGGAGACCCTGTAGAACTCGCTCTGGCTCTTCTTGATGAGTATGACGTTGCTTATCCTCTGGATGCCCTCTATCTGGGCGGCTATGCTCCTGAGCTGGCTCTTCGCCTCGTCGAGGAGGGCGCGGTAGTCGCTGTGCTTCAGGTCTTCCCACGGAGAGTCCTCTGGCAGGAAACCACCAAGGATACACCGGTTTCATGGATTATATATCTTTGAGGGCATGCCGGCATCCCCAGGATGCCCGTGTAGTTCACGCCCTCGGGGTAGCCGCCCACGATCCTCAGGATGTTCTTACGCTCCTGGCTGGAAAGCGCCCTTATCACCAGGTCGTCCAGCTCATCCCAACCGTTTTTCACGTTTTTCCACGCAGAACAGCATGCGAGCCACGGTTTTAAGGCTATTTGAACCACGAAACTTGACAAGAAAAGTTGTCAACACTTTCTCAAGTCCTTTAACTTAAGAATTATTGAAAACGATCAGCTCTTTCATCCCTCATATTTCTGACAGCGTCGGCGGAACTCCCCTGAACACTGGGTCTATTCCTCTCCACCTCACTCGATGAAGGATACTCATCCACATCGACTCCGAGAATCCCAGAGGACTCCCTCAGAAACTCGGCCACGACGTACCCTCTGATGATTTCCTCAATTACTTGGCCAGCACTCAGGGTACCCCCATACCGTCTGGCTACCGTTCTCTTGAACCCCTCCCAGACCTCCTCGTCGATGTCGATCGTGGTCTTGACGGTGGTCATAAGGCTCGCCTCACGTAAGGCTAGTAGCACATGGACATAAACAGTGCTAGCGAAGGATCAGGTTCCCCGGGTCGTACCGCTCCGCGTCCTTGTACATGGCCTTGACGCGGCCCACCACCAGCACCCGTTTCCCGTAGCGCCTGATGTCCACCACCTGGCACTCCATGTGCATCACGCACTCCTCTACCCAAGGCGAGCCAACGGCTAGACTACTTGAACCTAGTCATCTTCCTGCCTACAACGTAGTCCTCGCCGGTCAGGTGGTTGAGGGGCCTCACCTTCTCGACGTCAACGACGCCGTCGAAGGCGCCGTCCCTGACGCCGACGGCGAGGACCTCGCCTATTATCCATACGGCCCTGTGGGAGAGGACGACGTGCTCCGTCATCCTGCACTCTATCCAGCCGTACGCCTCGGCTATGCGGGGGGGCTTCACGCGTCTCGCGGCCTCCTCCGTGAGGCCGCACTCCGTTATCTCGCTCACCTCGTACGGTAGGTCCGCCGAGAGCCCCGCCATGAGGGGGCCGAACTCCTCGCCGACGAGGTTGACGACGAACTCCCCGTTCCCCTCGATGTTGATCCACGTGTCGTGCTCTGTCTCGCAGCAGAAGCCGTAGAGGGGGACGGGCCCCGTGGTGACGGGGGAGTTGAAGCTGATGGGCGCGGCGTTGGATACGCCGTTGGGGGAGACCGTGGAGACGACGATCGTCGGGCGGATCATCAGCTTGTGGAAGTCCCTGGCATCCAGTTCCATGTATGACACTCCTAGGGGTATCGAATGCCGGAACGGAATATAACTTGTGGCCTGTCCCACTACTTCCTTACGATGGTCACGTCAACGGGCTCATCCATGTGCAGGTAGTCAGGCATCTCCTGCGCAATAGTAACCAGGCTGCACCTGAACAGGTTATCGTCATGCCAGACGCACCCATTCCCGAGACAGGGATGAAGCTCACCACCTCCCTTCTTCAGCGAGAGAAACGGACGGATCTTAGCGTTAGACAGGGCGAACAGAAAATCCCGAAAAAAAACACATAACTCCAAACACATGCAAACAAACACCCGCAAAGAAAAACGCATGCGCTACGCACCCCCCAAAAACGCTTATTCCATGTGACAAGGATATTGAAATTCTCAATATAACTATAATTAATGAAAATATAAATTCTCGTATATATGCGGGGGTGGGGTTCGAACCCTACCGCCTGTGGAGATATCTCCCAAAACATTCCCCTTTTTATCAGTTAAACAAATCAGAATTTTGCGCGCGGGCCAATTCAATAATTCGTTATTCTTATTGGGATAGCTACCTCACATCACTTTGAAGGTTGATGAAGGAGGTAGGTTCTCCCAAACTCTTATTCGAGAACCATGATTTAACCCCTATCCAACCCATCC
>DATKWN010000117.1:0-23207 GCA_035529515.1 Candidatus Krumholzibacteriaceae bacterium
TTCGCCAAGAAGGCGGGCGTCGACGTCGAGGCGGTGCACGCAGCCGTCTCGGGCGGCGCGGCAGGGAGCTGGCAGCTCACCAACAACGGCGGCAGACTCCTCAAGGGAGACCACGAGCCCGGCTTCAAGATCAAGCACTACCTCAAGGACCTAGGGATCATCGCGGAGACGGCGAAGGCTACTAACATGCCGCTTCCCGCGACCAGCCTCGTCCACCAGCTGTTCTACCACTGCGCCGCCGAGGGCATGATGGACAAGGGAACCCAGGCGGTGGTGGTGGCGATCGAGAAGCTGGCGAACACGAAGCTCGTGGAGTAGCCCCCCACCTCTTTCAGCCTGTTCTCCAGGCGTCGAAGCTCACCCTTGTTTTGGCGCCTGAGTAAGCCTTGAACGCGAAGCTGTAGTAGCCTCGCCTCGGCGCCGTGAAGTCTGTCTCAAGGCTTTCTATCTTCGACTCTCTTATGATGTAGTCCTCCGGGTCTCCGTGGCTGAACCCCATCGTGCCGTAGTGGTCTCCACGGTTGCCGTAGAGCCCGAACTCGACTGGCCCAGAGGCGTTGAACATGAAACCGATAGAGTCACCCTTATTGAGGCATACGTGGTAGAACCTCTCTATGTTACCGTAGTGGCCCTCGTACTCGTCGACACCGAGCCTGAACTCGACCGGGAAGTACTCTCTCTCATCGCCGCCTAGGAGCTCGTGGTATCGTCCGCTAACCACGTCCATGGTCTGCACGGCGTACAGCGGCAGGCCAGTCGACTCGAGTATGTTCACCGCGTTGACGTGGAACACCGTGTGCCTCGTCCCGTTCCTCGTCAACGTGAACGGGAACCCGTGGACCTCCACTGTGAGGTTGTTCAGGTACGCGTCGTTCACCTCGTAAAGCGTGGCGTTGCCCAGCCTTGTGTACCCTTCGGCGGGGACTTTTATCATCTTCATGCTTGGCCCTATGTGAAGGAAGAGGGGGTCTTTGCCGATCTGCTTGAGGATCATCACCGGCGAGGAGGATGGAGGAAAAAGTGATTGATCAAGTAATCCGGTAAGGTTTACCATCTCGCTGACTCTCGGAGGAAACGAATATCTTAGCTCGGTCTGTGCGGGTTCTATTTTGCCGTAGAAGACCCCGCAGCCGTCTTTAGGCGTCAACGGTTGAGCGGTGGCGACTGCTCTGCACCTGAATGAGAGGATCGCAGTCTTGGGCTTCTCGACGCTGAACTCGAATACATAGGTACCGTTTATGGGCGCTTTAAACGTCTGTGAGCAATATGTTTCCTTCGTTTCTTGTATTTCGCTGTAGGGTCCGCTGAACCTGAACTTCACGATATCCGTGGCGTTGAACTCGTAGATGATGTCTGTCCCAGTCGGCAGATATGTCTTAATCTTGTATGAGTGATCCGTCCACGCTCCAGACTGGGACCACGTTCTGCCAAGCACATAATAATCTGGTATTTCTCCCATGTATTTGGCTCTTGATCCCATTCCACCGAACGCGGAGCTGTGGGACCCCCAGACCTCGAAGACAAGCTCAAGATCGCCTCTCTCCTGCTTCACCATGTCGAAGTCTACATCTACTAGGGTATTGTTGATGCCCGTGAAGACGAAGCTGTGCTCACCCTTGGTTGTAGCCATGTAGTTAGCCGTATGGCCCTCCATAGTGCAGTTAGTAAGCATCGAACCCCATCGTCCTCCTGGAGTGCCTGTGCAGTTGGGAGCGTAGTGACCAAAAAGGATCGGCTCCGAAGCGTTGAAAGAGTACCTGATGCAGTCGCCTGGGTTCAGCGTCACGCTGAACACGTGCTTCGTGTCAGTCCAGTCTGCATCCGTTGTGTTTCTCCCCACATGGAAACTCTGGGGCATCTGTACCCTGCTGTCGCCGATAAACCAAATCTCAGGATTGGAACTCCCCGAGGACATGACCGTGTGGTAGACGACCAGAGGCGCCCTCTCGGGCTCAAGGACTCTCGCCGATTCGACGAAGAAGCATCTATACGTCGTGTTATCCCTGAGAAGCGTGAAGCGGTGCCCCTGAACCTTCACCGTGAGCCCCAGCCTGTAGGCGTCCAGAAGCTCGTCGAACGTGACCCCACCCATAAGTGTTCTACCCCCCGAATCGACTTGGATGACCTCCACCCTTCCGTCGCCGTAGAGAATAACTGGGGGGACGGCTTCGCTATTGTTAATAGGCTCTATAGTAAGCGTCTCTTTCTGGATGTACCTTTGCGGTATGTAGAACCCGGGCTGTACGGGGAACGCCGCCGAGCCCAGCCTCCCTACGATGGTCTCCGCCTCCTCAGGACGCCCCGGTTGACCCACTGTTACCCCGTAATCGTACTCGTATCTGCCGTCGTCCCCGACGTAGCCGTCCCAGTTGGACGCCACCCCAAGCACTATGACCGCGCAGAGGAACAGAGCCGACAGACCTGCAAGACCTTTATACCTCACCGCACACACCCCAGACAGTATTGGGGAATAGAGTGAACGCGATCCAGTTATAATACTAGACTTTTGAACACCCTAGAAGATGGTCCCGCCCGCAGGAGTTGAACCTGCAACCCTCCGGTGTCTGCTCATGGCCTGAACGCCACCGCCCCGCGGGGCGACGACTACAGCCGGATGCTCTGCCATTGAGCTAGGGCGGGCGGGACACCGAAAAAATGACAGGTACAACGATTTAAGCGATTTGGTCAGCCATAGCCGCCCACCCATACAGACCTCGAATCTATATCGGTGGAAGGTTACCCGGGTACGTTTCTTCGCTCCACAAACGATATCCTTCAACGCCGGCTAAGGGGTAACGGAGCCACTTAGAGATGCCGCGTCGAGTAGAGGATCTGGTTCTCCAGGACACCATAACCATCAGGGCTGACTATCCCGTAAAGTACGCTGACAGCCTCATGAAGTACTTCGGGGCCGAGTGCCTGGTGGTCACCCAGGACGGCGAGCCCGTGGGCATGCTCACGGACGGCGACATAGTGCGGAAGGTCGACTCCGAGAGGAGCGACCCACACCTCGTCCTCGTCCGGGACGTCATGTCCGAGCCCCTGTACTGGGTGGAGAGCGGGCTGCCCAAAGAGGAGGCGCTGAGGATCATGGAAGAGAAGGACGTGGACAGGCTCCCCATAATAGGAAACTTGGCCTCGAAGCCCGTGCTGCTTGGGCTGCTGACAAACAAGCCGGCTCCCCAAGAGAAAGAGGCAGAGAGCGTCATTTCCTGAAAGTCTCTACTATTTTTTCCTTGTAGGGCGGCTTGATCAACCCCTTCTCCGTTATGAACCCGGTTATGTACTCGGCAGGGGTCACGTCGAAGGCCGGGTTCCTCGCGATGGAGCCCTCCCCTGGGATCAACACCCGCGTATACTCACCATCATCGGCTAGCCCCCACATCGTTGTGACCTCATCGGGGCTCCGCTCCTCGATCTCGATGTCGTCGCCTGTGGGTGTACGCAGGTCGAAGGTAATCTCCGGCGCCGCGACGTAGAAAGGTATCCCGTTCGCCTTGGCCACCACGGCCTTCTCGTAGGTGCCTATCTTGTTGGCGACGTCGCCGTTGGCGGCCACCCTGTCGGCCCCCACGATGACCACGTCCACCTCGCCGCGCCTCATGTAGTAGCCCGCCGCGTTGTCCACTATTATGGCGTAGGATATACCCTCCTGCTCCATCTCCCACGCCGTGAGCCGCGAGCCCTGGCAGCGGGGCCGGGTCTCGTCGACCCAGACGAACACCTTCTTGCCCTGCCCGTGGGCCACCCTGACGGGGCTCAGCGCTGTGCCGTAGTCTATGAACGCCAGCGCCCCCGCGTTGCAGTGGGTTAGCACCCTGCAGCCATCCGTTATGAGCTCGGCGCCGATCTCACCCATCCTCTTAGATGCCTCGAGGTCGTCCTCCGCTATCTCGTCCGCCTCGCGCAGCACGTTCTCGACGCGCTCCATCACGGTGCCTTCACTGCAGGCTTCGAGGCAACGCTCGACGGCGTGGAAGAGGTTCACGGCTGTGGGCCTCGTCCCGCGGACCGTCTCCGCAGCCTCCTCCATGTAGGCGAGGAACTCTCGGAGGGGCTCGTCCTTGGCCTCCAGGGCGGCCTGGGCCATGGCGTAGCCGGCGGCGCAGCCCACGGCTCCGGCTCCCCTGCAGACCATGTCCTTTATCGCGGCCGCGGTGGCGCGGTGGTCGCCGAAGCTGGCGATCTCGAAACGGTGGGGGAGCTTCCTCTGGTCGATCATCTTCACAGTGTCTCCCTCGCGCCAGAGGGTGTAATACTCCCTGGTCTCGCCGTCTATCTTGACCTTCAAGATGGGGCACCCACAAATACGGTGGACCGTGGAGATATGAATCTACTTCAGCACCTTGCCGGTCTTCCGGTACCAGAGGTAGAGGTCCAGCTCGCCGGGGGTCATGCCGAGCCGCCGGGCCACCTTCTCGAGGACGCCCTCGTAGGCGTGGTACCGTCTCCTGGTGAGCCCCTTCCTGGACTCCTCCTCCGTGATGAGGCCGTGCTCCACCATGTTGCTGAGTATGTGACGGTCTATGATGGCGAGGCCGAAGTAGCCCACGTTACGCAGGTAGTGGCTCGCCTCCTTCCAGCCGAGGCCCTTGACGTTCTCGACGAGCCACCCCCGGGCGTCCCTGGGGTCGTCGAAGCCCTGGATGACACCCTTGATCCTGGGGGCCAGCCCCCTCGTGTCGTAGACGTACTCGGCGCGCCGGTTCGCAAACCTGTGCCCCTCCTCGACGAGGCATCCCCTGACGTCCTGTATGCTGCCATCCATGAGGGCGCCGCCGCGGAGGGCGTCGACGCAGCGCTGCCCCATCAACGCGCTGCTGTAAGCGGTAAGCAGACAGTAGACGAGCTCCTCGTACCACTTCTGGCTGTCCATCTCGTGGACAAGCCTGAACTCGTCCATGCGGTCCTCCACCATCTTCCTCACCCTGGGGTCCCTGGTGAGGCTCCTGACCTTCTCCGCCATGGCTTCTATGCCTGGGTCGTCGCTCAAGGTTGACTGCATCCCTGTTCATTTGGGGCCGCGAGTTTTAAACCATCTTGACTCTCTCATCAGCTGTCAGAATAGTTCTATATGTTTGTCATCGAATGATCCACCAATATTCTCGGGTAGCCCACATGAAGTACGAGAACGCAGAGGTAAAGCTAAGAGCGCTGAAGAAGCTGCCGCACATACAGACGCCTGGGATAGACCTCCCTGAGGTGCAGGAGGGCTACGAGTTCGTGACCTGGTTCTGGGTCGCCCAGGAGCTGGTGGAGGCCGGCCTCGCCGAGTACTCTGAGGGGGCGGTCAGCCCGACGGAGTGGACCCAGGTTCACTTCAAGGAGCGCATCAACCCCGCGGGGCCGCCCAGCCCCCTGCCCGAGGAATTCTACGAGCGGGTCTACCAGAGCTTCTCCCAAGTCAGGGGCGACCCTGAGAAGGCTGCTCAGCTCAACAGGATGCGGGCCCGGTATTGGGAGATACTGGAGTCCAGGATCGGTCGCATCATGAGATTGGCGTCATCGGAGGCAGATTCACCCATCTCCTCACTATCGGAACCTGAGCATCGCCTATATTCAAAGATTCACCGGACAGTCTTAGACTGGAGAGACAGTATGCGCAAAGTGGGGGAGGAGTAGTTGGCGCGGCAGGACACCTTCGAGGAAGCCTTCACCCGGTTCATAGAGGACTTCATGGACGCCGAGGAACGGTACAAGTACGACCAGGCCATAGGTGAGATGGCCGTCAAGGGCACCAAGAGCCTCGTCGTCGACTTCACCGACGCCTACACCTTCGACATGGAGCTGGCCCGCGTCATACTCGACGATCCCGAGAGCCTCACCCCCATCTTCGAGTCCGTGGTCAGGAGCAAGCTGCGCACCAGGGACCCCATCTACGCCGAGAGCCTAGACAGGATCAATGTCAGGTACAGGAACCTGCCCGCCGAGACGCCGCTCCGCCGCATGGGCGCCGACCACATCGGCCGCCTGATCATGGTCTACGGCATCATCGTCCGAGCCAGCAGCGTCATGCCTCTCGTTGTCAAGGCCACGTTCAGGTGCTCCATCTGCGGCGAGATGAACCACATCGAGCAGAGCGGCCAGACCATCCAGAAGCCCCAGAAGTGCCTCGCTTGCGACAACAGGAAGGGCTTCGAGCTCGTCCCTAGGGAGTCGGTGTTCATCGACAGCCAGAACGTCACCATACAGGAGCGGCCCGAGGACCTGCCCCCCGGCCAGCTGCCGCGGAGCATCCACGTGGAACTCAAGGACGACCTGGTGGACATAGCCCGCCCCGGCGACAGGATCACCCTCACGGGGTTCATCAAGCTACTCCCACGGTACGGCAGAGGCGGAGAGCTCCGCACCTTCGAGATCCAGGTGGACGCCAGCTACACGGAGATAAGCGGCAGGGAGATGGAGCTCATGGAGATCAGCCCCGAGGACGAGGAGGCGATCCTGGAGGTGGCTAACGACCCCTGGGTGTTTCAGAAGCTCATGGGCAGCATGGCGCCCAGCATCTACGGGTACGAGCACATCAAGGAGTCCATCCTATACCTCCTCTTCGGCGGCGTCCTCAAGGAGCGGCCCGACATGAGGATAAGGGGCGACATCAACGTCCTCCTCGTGGGGGACCCGGGCACCGCCAAGAGCCAGATGCTCAACTTCGCGTCCAAGGCCGCGCCCAGGGGCCTCATGACCACGGGCAGGGGAAGCACCGCCGCCGGCCTCACCGCCGCCGTCGTCAAGGAGGGCGGCACGGGCAGCTTCGTGCTGGAGGCAGGCGCCCTGGTGCTAGCTGACAAGGGCGTCTGCTGCATCGACGAGATCGACAAGATGAGGGACGAGGACAGGGGCGCCATACACCCCGCCATGGAGCAGCAGGTGGTCCCCATCGCCAAGGGAGGCATCGTGGCCACCCTCAACTCGCGGACAAGCATCCTGGCGGCGGCGAACCCATCGCTGGGCCGCTACAACCCGTACCAGACCATCGCCCAGAACATAACGCTGCCCGTCACCATCCTCAGCAGGTTCGACCTCATATGGATACTCAAGGACCAGCCAGACAGCCAGCTGGACGCCGACATCGCCGAGCACATCCTCGGGCTCCACAGGGTGCTGACGTCGGTGGAGGCCCCGCTGAGCATGGAGCTCCTCAAGAAGTACATCAGCTACGCCAAGAAGGTCAAGCCAATCATCACCGACGAAGTCATCGAGCGCTTCAAGGACTTCTACGTCAAGATGAGGAACGCCAGCATCGAGGGAGGCGAAGCCGCCGCCATAGCAATCACCGCCAGGCAGCTGGAGGGCCTCGTCAGGATAGCCGAGGCCCGCGCCAGGGCCCACCTCCGCGCCGAGATCAGCGTCGAGGACGCCGAGGCAGCCATCAACCTGATGCAGAAGAGCCTGGAGCAGGTGGGCATCGACGTCAAGACAGGCCAGATAGACATAGACATACTGTACTCGGGAAAGCCGCGGAGCCTCCAGAACCAGCTCCAGAAGCTGCTGCAGGTGATGAGCGAGATGGAGAGGATAAGCGGAAGCGTCCGCGACGACGACCTCTACGACGCGCTGCAGAGCGACCACGGCATAGGGAGAGCCGAGGCCGCCAGGCTCATCGGGGTCCTCATGAAGGACGGCACCATCTACTCGCCGAGGCCCGGCTACTACAAGCGCACCATGTAGAGCCGAAGCCCCTTTTTTCTAGTATCTTAGCTTCTTATCCACCTGGTTTATCGGGGGCTCTCCCCGCTTGACCCGGAGAATGTTCTCCACCATTATCTTCAGCCCCGCGTCTGAGCGGCTATCACTGGAGACGACGCTGTGGGGCGTGCATATGACGTTGGGAAGCTCCCAGAACGGGTACTCCGAGGCCGGCTTCCCCTCCGGGTTCCACAATGGGTCCCAGAAGTGGGGCGTCCACCAGACGTCCAGGGCGGCGCCCGCTATCCGCCCCTCACTCAGGGCTCTGTAGAGGGGCTCCTCCTGGATGAGGGCCGCCCTCGCCACGTTCACTATGTAGGCCGTAGGCTTCATGGCCCGCAGCTCCTCTTCCCCGATCATGCCTCTGGTCTCGGGGGTAAGCGGCGCCGTGACGACGACGAAGTCCGACTCAGACATCACGTGTATCAGGTCGTCGGAGGTCCCCAGGAACTCCAAGCCCATGGCCTCGGCGAGCCCGTCGTCCCTACTACGCTTCACCGCAAGTATCCTCATACCCATGCACTGAAGCATCCTGCCCACCTCCCGCCCGATGCTGCCGAAGCCCACAACGCCTGCTTTTCTACCATTCAGCAGGACACCGCGCCCGACGCCCCTGCCCTCCATGAAGCTGCCGTGCCTCTGGATCACCTTCTTCGCCAGCGCGAACACCAGGGCCACGGCCCCCTCGGCTAGTGGCCCCGGGTTAGAGCCCGAAGTGTTCGCCAACCACATCTCCTCCCTCAGAGCGTCGAAGGGCATGTCGTCCACGCCTGCCCCCGTCTTCTGCAGCAGCTTCAGCCTGGGCGCCGCGAGAGCCACCTCGGGGCTCAGCCGGGTCGCCAATATGACCTCGGCGTCTACAGCGAGCCCAATGAGCTCGTCGTCTGTGCCTGTCACGGGGCTCAGCACCTCGACGTCCTCCGGGAGCCGTTCGCGTATCCGCTCAGCGAGGCCAGGGTTTACTACGAGGACCTTCATAACGATCAATGGTGTAATCGGAGCCGCGGCTTTTAATCTGAACCCCGGGACAGTTTCAGCCGCCCCTCAACTCGTAGGCGCTCCGCCTCCCTTTTAATCGGAGACCCCACACAATACCCATGGCGCACCGTGGCGGCCTGGCCATCGATCCATTACCGTTCCTATTGGAGTCCGACGACCCCATCGTGAGGTACAACGTGGCGAAGCACCTGCTCAAGGCAGGGGAAACCGAGCTGGCGGCCTCAAGGAACGCCTTGAACGCCGACGCGAGGGTAGCGTCCATGATCGAGGAGTGCACGCGGTGGCCCGACGCCCCCCTGAAGAGACACAACGATGCGGGTCACCCGCTGCACAAGATCGAGCTCCTCGCGGACTTCGGGCTCACGAGGGACGACGCAGGCATCTGTGAAATCATCGAGAGGGTCACCGCGAACCAGACCGAGGACGGACGCTACCTATCGCCGCTGGCGGTCCCTGAACGCTGGGGAGGGTACGACGCCCCCCACATGGACTGGATGAACTGCGACAACCCTGTGCTCCTCTACTCCCTCATCAGGTTCGGCGCAGAGGACCCGGGGATCAAAGAAGCCGTCGAAACCCTTGTCTCATCCGTCCACGAGAACGGGTGGAGGTGCGGCTCCTCGCTGAGGTTCAGGGGGCCGGGGAGAAAGAGCGACTTCTGCCCCTACGCGAACCTCGTCACGTTGAAGGCCTTCGCCGCCGACGGCGGCCACCTGGACTCGGATGAGTGCGCCGCGGGGGTAGAGGCCCAGCTGTGGCACTGGGAGAACAGGGCAGGGAGGAAGATAATGATGTTCGGGATCGGCACCACGTTCATGAGGCTCAAGCTGCCCCACGTCTGGTACGACGTATTGCACGTCTTGGAGGTCATGAGCCATTTCCCCGCCGCGGTGGACGACCCACGGTTCACCGAGATGATGGAGCTGGTGAACGGTAAGCAGCGGGGAGACGGGTCGTTCGTCCCAGAGTCGGTCTACACGGCGTGGAGGGGCTGGAGCTTCGGCCAGAAGAGAGAACCGTGCCCCTTGACGACGCTCAGGGTCGCCGTGATCAACCGAAGGATAGAGGCGTGACAGCAGCAACGCTTTTCTTTCATATAGGAATGAAACTACTGGGAAGAGAGCAATGAGTTACATCTTCTTCTGCAACAACCTGACACAGGACGAGTGCCTCCGGAAGAGGCTCTTCGGCAACTCGCAGAGGCACTGGGACCAGGTCAGGAAGATAAGGCCCGGGACTCCGCTCTTCCTCTACAACCTGGACACGGGGTGCCTCCACGGCCCCTTCCAGGCCGCCTCCAAGCCCCGGATACACCTGGACCCCTACGCCTTCCTAGAGTCGGGCCGAAGCTACCCTGCCCAGGTGGAGGTAACCTGGACAAGGATCGGGAAAGTCGAGAAGGCTCACAACGTCCTCCCCTTCCTCTCCAACGAGCTGAAGTGCCGGCTGACCCCCACGGAGACCGTCAGGGTGTTCAAGGCGCTCCACGAGGCGATGAGCAGATGCGTCGCCAGCTGGCTCTAGGTGGAAAGTATTAATAGGCTTCTGAAGGGATAGTTTTCGATTCAGAGGGAACGCATTGGGTATAAGAGTAGCCATAGCCGGGGTAGGGAACTGCGCGTCCGCCTTAATCCAGGGAGTAGAGTTCTACAGGGACGCGAAGCGGGACGAGACCATCCCCGGCGTGATGCACGTCTACTTCGGCGACTACCACATCAGGGACATAGAGTTCGTGGCGGCCTTCGATGTCAACAAGCAGAAGATCGGCAGAGACCTCAGCGAAGCCATCTGGGCGCCGCCCAACAACTGCGCAAAGTTCGCGGACGTACCCGGGACCGGCGTCATCGTCCAGCCCGCGCCCATACTGGACGGCGTCGCCCCCCACATGCACGAGAGCTTCCGCGCCGATAAAACGATAAAACCTGTAGACGTAGCCCAAGTCCTCAGAGACAGCAAGGCAGACATGCTCGTTAACTACCTGCCGGTAGGCAGCGCGGAGGCTTCCCGTATGTACGCCCAGGCATGCCTAGACGCCGGCTGCGCCTTCGTCAACTGCATACCCGAGTTCATAGCCAGTGCCCCTGAATGGGCACAGAGGTTCACCGACGCCGGGCTGCCCGTTGCCGGCGACGACATCAAGAGCCAAGTCGGCGCCACCATCCTCCATAGGGTCGTCGCCAGGCTCTTCCACGACAGGGGAGTGGTCCTGGACAGCACGTACCAGCTCAACATCGGCGGCAACACGGACTTCGAGAACATGACCGTGGAGAACAGGCTCAAGAGTAAGCGCCTCAGCAAGACGGAGGCAGTGCAGAGCATGATCCCATACAAGGTGCCCACACGGATAGGGCCCAGCGACTATGTGCCCTTCCTGGGCGACCACAAGGTATGCTACATAAGGATCAACAGCCACAGCTTCGGCAACCTGCCCATCACCTTCGATACCAAGCTCGTGGTCAACGACAGCCCCAACAGCGCAGGCGTCGTGATAGACGCCGTAAGGGCCACTAAGATCGCCCTCGACAGGGGGGTAAGCGGACCCCTCCTCGGCATAAGCAGCTACAGCTTCAAGCACCCGCCGAAGCAGGTGCCCGACGACGAGGCCCGTCGGTGGGTCGAGGACTTCATACAGGGAAAAGTGGAGCGCTAGGGGAGCCAGAGCCCCAGCTCCGCCTCGGCCTCCTCTGGGTTCCCGGAGGCGTGGACCAGGTTCTCGACGGCCCTGCCCTCGGCCGTGCTCCTCTCTATGCTGTCGAGCCCTAGATCGCCTCTGATGGTTCCCTTCTCGGCCGTCGCTGGGTCGGTGTACCCGGTGACGCGGCGCACCTCCTTGATGGCGTCGTCTCCCCCGATGCGCATGGCCAGCACCGGGCCCCTGCCGAAGTATTCCCTGAGCTTCCCCAGCACCTTCATGCCGTGGGCCTCTGGGTCGGTGATGCTGGGCACCGCCGCCTGAGCCTTCTTCCCTATGCCGAGAGCCATGTTGTCGGGGTAGTGCTTCTTGAGCTGCCCTTGCCTCGCCTTCTTGCAGTACCTCATGTCGAGGACCTTGAGGCCAACGTCCTCATAGTACTTTATAATAGCCCCTATGAGGTTTCGTTCCAGCGCGTCGGGTTTTAGGATGACTAGGGTCTCCTGAATCATTGGCATGGTGTAGGATGTCCTTCTTTAAGGTTTTACGGTCGGGTGTAAAAAAGGTGGGTTTTTTCCTCACCTAGTCCTTGAGCTCAATCCTTGAGAATATGGCTAGCTGCTTCACGGTGTCGAGGGTGAACTCAGTAGTCTTCATGTACTCTTCGTGGGCGGGGTCGTACTGAGTCTCGACCTTCGGATCTGATTTGAGTAAGAGATGCATCCTGAGGGCTCCAGGGCCGAGCCGAGTCCTGAAGCTGCATACGGGGCAGTTGAACCGGTTTATCATGTCTTCTTGCTCGGTGAGAGTGACATACATACGGAGGTGTTCCGGGATGTTAAGCGACATGTTACCCCGTTATGATCTTGGATGCATGGCGATATATGCATTACCCACAGCTGTCACTAAATTCTCGTGCAATATAACGAAAATCCACTACTATTCCATGAGGAATCAACTGCGACTAAATAAAAGAGTAGACGTAAAAGTCAGGCTATCTCTGTCTAAGCTTCCAAGCCTCTGTCCACTTGAACTTGCGAGGATCACGCTTCATATCCAGCGTGCTCTTCCTGCATTTTCCGCTGCAGAAACGCAGGACCCTTCCATCGCGCCTCACGAAGTTCATCCCTGTGCCGGGGGCGATCTCCTTACCGCAGAAACTACACTTATGTACCTGGGGCAACGGCTTCACCTACCTGATCTTCCTGGCTTCACGCTCTGTCTCGCGCAGAAGCAGTATGTCGTCGATGCGCACGGGCCCTTTCACGTTCCGTGTGATGATCCGTCCCTTGTCCCTGCCTTCCTCAATCCTGACTCTTACCTGCATGATCTCACCCGTCAGCCCCGTCCTGCCAATGATCTGGATGACTGTCGCGGGTGTGAGAAGGTCAGAATCCTGGCTCATCCTACTTCACGAGTTCCTGGACTTTCTTTATTATCTCAGCGACCAGGTTCTCGGCGTCCCCCGCGTCCTCGATGGAGGCTGCGGATGAACTCACATGGATCCCAAGGGCTTCACCGATCTTCTGCTTCTCCGGGACATATACGTACGGCGCCTTCCGCTCGTCGCATAAAAGCGGCAGGTGCGCGACTATCTCCGGAGGCTGAACGTTCTCGGCTATAAGCACGAGCTTGGCCTTACCCCTCTCGATGCTCTTGGTGGCCTCGTTGGTCCCTTTCCTGATCTTGCCTGTCTCTGTAGCTATTTTGAGTGCTTCGTAAGCCGCGTCCGCGACTTCCTTCGGTACTTCGAACCTTACGTAGAAGGGTTTCGAAGGATCTACATCTCCTGACATATCATTTCCCTCAAGGTGGATAGTGTTACCTGATCGTCCTTTATTAAACGTTGCGCCCGTTAACACGGAAATGTGAACTTCGCTACCCGTCCGCGCCGTACTCACGGAATATGTCGGCGTAGACGGTGCAGAAGTACTCGCACGCCTCAACTACCCCCGTACGGCCTGAGTCGGCCAGTACGTAGAACTTCTTTCGCCCCTCCTTCCTCGTCTCCACCAACCCTCGTTTCTCGAGCTCCTTAAGGGCTGGGTAGAGGGTTCCCGGGTTAGGCCTTTTGCCCCGCATCTTCCCGAGCTCCTCGGCCAGCTCCTGGCCGTACATGTCCTTCTTGGTGAGGAGCCACAGTATACTGAATGATAGTAGGCCGCGCATGTCGCAGCAGTCTGGTATGTTGGAGCAGCACTCGTCTTTCTCAGTCACATATATATTGGATAACCAATATGTTTATATAGGTTTCATAAAATGTATTGGGTGCCCGATATATAGGGCATCCGATAAAAGGAGGAAGATGAATGTCAAGCCAAGAGATCAAGGAACATGTCAAGAAGAGGTACGCTGAGCACGCCATGAGAGCCCAGTCAAGCTGTGGCTGCGGAGCCAGCTGCTGTGGAATACCTTCGGCCGATACATGGGCGAAACGAGTCGGATACACAGCCGAGGAACTGTCAAACCTTCCCGAGGAAGCCGTTGGAGCCGCGGCCGGGTGCGGTAATCCTACCGCCATCGCGGGCCTCAGAGAAGGGGAGACCGTCCTAGACATGGGCTCGGGTGGAGGCATAGACGTGATCCTCGCGGCCCACAAGGTGGGACCGAAGGGTAAGGCCATAGGCGTAGACATGACCGACGAGATGATCAGCCTAGCCAACATGAACGCGGTCGAGGCGGGTGTCGAGAACGTCGAGTTCAGGAAGGGAGACATCGAGGAGCTGCCCGTGGAGGATGGGTCCGTCGACGTCATCATCAGCAACTGCGTGATAAACCTGGCGCCGGACAAGGACAGGGTGTTCGCCGAGGCGTACAGGGTTCTCAAGCCAGGCGGAAGAATAATAGTGTCTGACATAGTGACGGACGGCGGGCTCCCCGAAAACGTCAAGAATGACCTGGACAGCTGGGCGGGGTGCGTAGCAGGCGCCATTGACAGCGGTGAATACGTCAAGAAGCTGAGGGAGGCCGGGTTCACGGAGGTAGAAGAACTCAGCCGAAGAGGCAGTGGAGGCATATACAGCGCCGAGATACAGGGATTCAAGCCCGTGTCTGGGCTCGACTGCTGCTAACCGTTCCAGTTTTTTCTCATTTATGTGTGAAGTAGGCGACGAATGGTTTAGCCGTGTCCACGCGGCAGTAGCCGAACCTCTCGAACTGGAACATTTCGCCACTCTTCATCTCTTGCACCCTCTCCTCCGCGAGACCGGTCGCGCTTGTGGCGTCCGGTAGGATCATCCGGGCATCTACGCCGACGCCGGCGGGCAGCCAGTGTATGAAGGGTGCGTCCTTGTCCCTCGCCAGCTGGTAATCCATCGAGTGATACCCGGCCTTGACGCCGGGTCCGTCCACCTCCGTCACCTCTATGTTCATGACGCCCATCAGCCTGGTCAGGCCGCCTACTCTGAGCCGCTCCAGGTCCTTCCCGGACACGTTGAACTCCAGCGCGCCATCCTTCGGCGCCAACATAAAGTCTCTTGTACCCCTCTCGGGGAAGTCTGGGTGCACAGGCAGCCTAGCGACGTGTCTCTTCGGCACACCCGTGACGGTGAGCCTCACGGGGTCCTCCACGAAGAAGTACCTGTCCGAGGTGGTCTCGATGATCTTCCTGTTCTCGGCCGCGATGTTGTCCCAGCTTATGGTGACGTTCACCGGCTTGGGGCCCACATGGATCATTATGGCCCTTATGGCCTCCGGCTGTAGCCCGCGTCTACGCAGCGCCTTCAGCGTGCCTAGCCTGGGGTCGTCCCACCCCGAGTAGGTGCCGTCCTCTATCCCGGCCCGCATCTTGGACTTGCTGAGGATACCGGCCTCCAGGCCGAGCCTCCCGACGTTGATGACCTCAGGGTACCGCCAGCCCAGGTGCCTCTGGAGCCACCTCTGCCTGGTGGTGTTCACGTCGTGCTCCTTGCCCCTGATGATGTGGGACACCTCCATGAGGTGGTCGTCGATGCCGCAGCTGAAGTTGTAGAGGGGCCATACGCGGTACTTGGTGCCCTGGAGGGGGTGCTCGACGTCGCTGATGCGGAGCGCGGGCCAGTCCCTCACCGCGGGGTTCGGGTCGTCGAGGTCGGTCTTTATCCTGACCACCGCCTCGCCCTTCTCGTAGGTGCCGTCAAGCATCTTCTCCCAGCGCCTGAGCTGCTCCTCGGGGGGCAGGTCCCTGCACGGACACATCTCGCTGGCCATGTAGAGCTTCCTGAAGGTCTTCACCTCGCAGGTGCAGACGTAGGCGTTCCCGTCCCTCAGGAGCATCTCGGCGTACTCGTAGTAGATGGGGAGCCTGTCGCTCTGCCGGTACTTCTCGTCGATCTTGACGCCGAGCCACTCGAGGTCCTCCAGTATGGCTTCGTACATCTCCGGGATTGGGGGTTTGACCTCGGCGCTGGTGTCCTCGTACCGGAGTATGAAGTGGCCGTCGTAAATCTTGGCGTACTCGTCGCAGAAGACGATGGGCTCCGCGCTCCCAAGATGCAGTGCGCCGTCGGGGTTCGGCGCGAACCTTGTCTTGACCATAGGCCACTCGTCAACGTTCTTCAGCGGCGGCAGGGTCTTCTCCTCCTCCTCGACCCTCCTCCGCTCCAGGAGCTCCGGGTGGTTCTCCTCTACGTGCCGCAGCTGCTCCTCCTGTGTCCACGAGTTCACCTCCTTCACGGCCTCGTTTATAATGGGGACGACCTCCTTGGCCCTCGGCCTCAGCTCGGGGAGCTCCCCGAGAACCTTGCCGATCACTGACCCCGCCTGGGCTACGCCGTCGTGCTGGGAGGCGTTATGAGCCGCGTGCTTGGTGGCGGCCTTCCTTATCTTCTTGTTGCTCATGGACACTGCTGGTCTCGATGAAATACGAGAGGTATGTCTATTATTCCTTTCTCTAGTATTCGCGTTTGACGAAGTACTCTATGAGGGTCTTCAGCTCAGCCTTGGCCGGGGTGTCGGGTATCACGTCCAGCGACTTGAACGCCCTTGTTATGTACTCATCCGCCACACTTCTCGCGTAAGCGATGGAGCCCACCTCCTCCAGGGTCTCGACGGCGGCTTCGATGTCCTCATGGGATGCGTCCTCGACACCGAACGCCATGTTAAAGAGCTTCCTCTGCTCCTCGGTGGCGTTTTCCAAGGCGTGTATATTTATCAGGGTCTTTTTACCTTCACGGATGTCGCTCCCCACGGGTTTACCGAGCGTCTCCTCGGTCGCAGTCACCCCCAGTATGTCGTCCTCGATCTGGAAGGCGACGCCGGCGTCCCACGCGAAGCTACCGAGTGCGTTGACTTGCTCATCGGAGCCGCCGCCCGCCAACGCACCCACCTGGGCGCACGCCCTGAACAGGGCGCTGGTCTTCGCGCCCACCATGTAGATGTAGTCGTCCACGGTCACGTCTGACGCGCTCGGCAAGCTGATGTCCAGCGCCTGCCCCTGACACAGGATCAAGGTCGCCTCGGTGACCTTGTCTATGCTCTCGAGGAGCCGCTCGGGGGACATCCCTGAGGGCCTGTTTCTCACTATGACATCGTATACTTTGGCGAACAGGAGGTCCCCCGCCAGGATAGCCATGGGCATACCATACACCTTATGCACCGTGGGCTTGCCTCTGCGGAGATCGTCGTGGTCCATCACGTCGTCGTGGACAAGAGTGAAGTTGTGAAGAAACTCGACGGCGGCGGCGAACGGGACGGCGTCCTCGGCCCGGCCACCCACCGCCTCACACGCCTTAATGGTCAGATACGGCCTAAGCCGTTTACCCCCCGCCTCTATGAGGTGCAGGCTCGCCTTTTCGAGGGACTCCGGCTCCTGTCCGCTGAGCTCCCTCTTGAGGAAGCCGTTGATAATCCTCGCGTTCTCAGCTAGTCTCTGCTCTATGGCTTTCAGTTGAGCCACGATCCTTGGTTCAGTTTTAGACAGCGTGTAATCTTCTTAAAGGTTGTCTCGGGGTCGCTCAGCGTACTTCGACGCATCGAAGCCCCGGAGCCTAAGCCACTCGGCGGTCCTGCCCATTATCAGAGTGGGGACGTTCTTCAGCTCCGCGACGTCCCTTGCCCCGGTTAGGAACATTACCACCTTGAGCTCCTGGATCACGTGGTCCACGTACTCCGCCAGCTCGTCTCTACCCTCGACAACCTTCTCCAGGAAAGGTTTGGCCATCCCTGCGGCGTCTGCGCCTAACGCGATGGACTTGGCTATCTCGGCGCCTGTCCTGATTCCGCCGGACGCGATGACTTTGAGGCCGGTGCTCTGGCTTGTCTCGACGACGCTGACTGCGGTGGGTATCCCCCAGCTCCACAGCGCCTGCCCCAGGTACTCCTGGTCCCTCTTCCCGACCTCCCTTGCGATGTGGTACTCGACGGCTGACCAGCTTGTGCCCCCGACGCCGCTGACGTCCACGGCGGCTGCCCCGGCCTCCTCGAGCTTCACCGCCTCCTCGTAGGCGACTCCGCAGCCCGTCTCCTTCATGACTATGGGCGTGTCCAAGGCGCCCGCTATCTCCCTGACCTTCTCAAGGATGCCGCTGTAGTTGGTGTCGCCGCCAACCTGCACCGCCTCCTGAAGGGGGTTCATGTGAAGCGCGAGGGCGTCTGCCTCAACCATCTCGACGCACCTCGCCGCCTCCTCGACGCCCCACCCCAGGGAGAGCTGGGGGCACCCGAGGTTGCCGATGACGAGGGCGTGGGGCGCCTTCTCCCGGACGACGGAGAACGTGCCCGCGGTCTCGGGCTCCTCCACGGCGATCCTCTGGCTGCCCACGCCTATGCCTATGCCCTTCATCTCAGCGACCTCGGCGAGCAACGCGTTGATCTCCAGCGCCTCCTGGGTTCCCCCGGTTATCGCGGTGATTATGAGCGGTGCACTCAGCTCCCTGCCGAAAAGAGTTGTCCGGGTGTCCACGTCGTCCAGGTCTATCTCAGGGAGGGCCCTGTGGACGAGTCTCACGTCCTGAAGCCCCGTGCCTATGTCTCCCTCGACGTCCTCCTCCAGGCTGACCCTGATGTGCCTCATCTTCCGCTTCTCTATGCCGCTCATGTCTTCACCTCTTCAGCCGTGTCCCAATTACGTTTTCGCCTCTCAGTGCCGCTCTCACGCGGCCCTCCACGGTCGCGTTGACCAGCACGACCTCGATCCCGGCCTCGACGGCCTCAGCCGCCTCAACTACCTTGCCGAGCATGCCGCCGGTTACGTCAGTGTCCAACGCGTCACCGATCTTGGCCTCGTCGCCGTGGTTGCTCAGGGAGAGCTCCTCGATCAGCCGGGCGTCCTCGACGAGCTTGGGGTCGTCTGTGAATACCCCGTCGACGTCTGAACCCAACACCACCCTCTCGGCTTCTAGGCCTGTAGCCAGCTTCACGACGAGCTGGTCGCCCGAGATTATGGCGAACCCCTGCAGGGTGTCCAGGACCGCGTCGCCGTAGAGGACGGGGACAAGCCCAGACTCGATGTACCTCTCGACGACTTGGAGGTCGATTTCGGTTATTCGTCTACCCTCCGTCACTACGAAGGAGGAGGGAGAGACGGCGAACGCGGGCACCCCAGCGTCGAGGAGTTTACGGACGATTATATCGTTGAGCTCCACCATGGCCTGATGGGTCTTGGAGAACCCGATGATCTGCCTCGGCTCTCTGTAGCCTTCTGCGATCCCGTACTCCGTGGCGACGGGGTGACCGTATGAGCCTCCCCCGTGAACGATGACCAGTGGCTGGGCGTCGGCCTCCGCGATCTCAGCCGCGAGACGGGCGATGTTGTCGATGTGGGGCGTGAACGGCTTGTCCTTGTGTGTGACGACGCTTCCACCGAGCTTAAGAATCAGCATTCCCTTCCTCAATCCACCTGCTCTCGACGCCCCGGTCCGTCAGCTGGACCCTGTAGCTCTCGCTCTTCCTGCGCCTGATGGCCTTCTCCACGGCGCTCATCTTCTCCTCCTCGGCGACGGCGAACATGCAGCCGCCGCCGCCGGCGCCGGTGAGCTTCGCCCCGAGGGCGCCGTTCTGCCGCGCGGTGTGCACCAAGATCTCCAGTTCCATGGTCGAGACGCCTATCGCCGACAGCAGGCCGTGGTTCATGTTCATGAGGTCGCCGATGCGATGAATGTCTTTGGCGAGCAGGGCATCCAAACCCTCCCCGGCTATGCCCCCCATGGCGTCTATGATGGAATCAATTAGCGCCGGGTTCCTCTCCTTGAGGGCCGCGACGCTCTCCACCATCTTCCTGGTGGACCGCTTCTTCCGGGTGTTGCCGATGATGAAGGGCATGGACGAGTCTAGTTTATGGTGCTTGATGCCCGAGTCCCTCTCGTAGCTCAGTACGCCGCCGAAGGTGCTGACGGTGTTGTCCACGCCGCTGGGCTTCCCATGTATGATGGTCTCACCCTCGAACGCCAGTCTGGATATCTCTTCCTTGCTGAGGCCGGCTTCGAAGAGCCGCTCCACTGCGCCCACCGTGGCCACGCATATGGCGGCCGAGCTGCCCAGCCCCACGGCTATGGGTATCATTGACCTCACCTTCAGGTTCACGCCGGACTCGACGCCGAGGTGGTCCATGGTCTTCTTGGCCGCGACGTTGAGGGCCGCCAGGTTCCTGCCCCTCCAAGCCTTTCCTCTGACCGCGTGGTAGACGTCGTCCTCGAAGTAGCCGGAGAACCCGAGGTTGTCGGCGTTCACGTAGACCTTTCGGTCGTCGCGCCTGCTCGCGTACACCCGTGCCCTCCGGTCTATGGCGAGGACGACGGCTGGCCCCCGGTAGACTACGCTGTGCTCGCCGAACAGTATCATCTTGCCTGGCGCCGTTGCCTCCACTAGCATCGTCTTCACTCACCGGGTTATTTTCAGGGCGGCGTAGCCTACGACCGCGCTGTAGTCTCCTATAATGTCTCCGCTGGTATAGTATGAAAGTAACTCTGCTCTGCCGGCTCCCTCGAGCTTGGAGGCCACC
Organism: Candidatus Krumholzibacteriaceae bacterium; assembly: GCA_035529515.1. GTDB lineage: Archaea > Thermoproteota > Bathyarchaeia > TCS64 > TCS64 > RBG-16-57-9. The sequence goes on from DATKWN010000117.1 coordinate 20,235, forward strand.
AACGCGGCTGACACTGGACCGTACCCGCAGGTGGTAATCCTGTGCTCCCTCACGACTCTCTGGAGCTTCTCCTCGTCCATCTCCAGTATAGAGTCTATTACCAGCCTGTCCTTCCTGTTAGCCGACTCCTGGCGTTCCTGGTGGGTCAGGTCAGTCGACGCTACCACGAGCACGTTCTTATCCTCCGTGGCCCCGTGGATGGCCTCGCCCACCTCCCTGCTCGTCTCCAGATCCTGGTACCCCATGCATATGGGCACCAACTTGAACTCGCCGTAGATGTACTGCAGGAAAGGCACCTGCACCTCTACGCTGTGCTCCCTCAGGAACGCGGTGTGGTCGTAGTCGATGACCTCAGATTGCTCGAATATCTTCTTGGCGAGAGCCGTGTCCAGCGGCACGCGCCCAAGCGGGGTCTCCCAGCTACCCTCACCCACAATGGACACGGGGGTCCCCAAGCCCGTGTGGTTGGGCCCGATGACTATGACGGTCTCGGGCATCTCCTGCTCGGCGAGGGCGAGGTAACAGTGCGCCGCCGCCGGCCCCGAGTAAACGTAGCCCGCGTGGGGGCATACAACCGAGTGGATCGTGCGTTCTGTTTGCGTCTCGCCGGGCAGCCTGCCGGGTCCGCGTTGATGGCTAAAACATTGTTCGATCTGCTGTCTGAGGCGATCAGGCTGCGCGGGGTAGAAGGCCCCAGCGACTACCGGCCGCCTGACGCTCAAACCCGTCACCTACAGCGTGGTCTCGAAGTCCTCGATGGTTGCGCCGAATTCTCCGCTGGCGGGGAGGGTTAGTCTCTCTCTCATGATCTCTCTGACGAGGAGCCAGTAGACTATGGCGAGGCTCCTGCGGCCCTTGTTGTTCACGGGTATCACGAGGTCCACGTTCTTGAGGCTGTTGTCTGTGCTGCAGAGCGCGACCACCGGAATCCCGATCTGGCTAGCCTCCTCGACTATCTGCTGGTCGGCGAGGCTGTCGGTGACGATTACCGTCACGGGCTCGAAGAAGTCCGCGTACTTCGGGTTCGTGAAGGACCCGCTCGTGAACCGCCCGAGGTACGGCCTGCACCCGAGCATCTCGCAGAACTTCTCGACGGGGTTCCTGCCGTACCTCTTGGAGCTTGCCACCACGACCTTGCTCAGGTCCAGCCTGGACAGGAAACGGGCCGCCATCTTGATGCGCTCGTTCATCTGCTCCATGTCCAGCACGAAGAGGCCGTCGGGCCTCACCTTGTAGATGAAGGGCTCCATGTCCTTGGTCTTGATGCGGGTGCCTATGTGGACGCCCGCGCTTAGCAGTATCTCCTGAGGCAGGAGCAGGTTCTCGTTTACTTCGACTTCCATTATCTGGTTCCTCCCTTTAGGTCGGGGCTCTCCCGCTCCTCGTAGAATTTCAGTACGTCGTCGATGATCTCGACGTGGCCGAGGAGCATCCTGCGGCAGCAGTACCTAGTGACGCCTAGGCTGTCCAGGACCTCACCCGGGTTCTCCCCGGCCTCCACACGCTTATTGAAGTCCTCCCACTTGTCGCCTATGACCTTCCCGCATGAGAAGCACCGAACAGGGACTATCATTCGTTATCCGCCTATCTTTTGCACAGTGTTAGCTATGTCTAAACTGCGCGTTCTACCCACTCAACACCCGGAGCCTATTTAAAAATACTTCTTTATCCGTCCGCGCCTCTATTCGATGGGTCTCAACGGGGGAAACACGATAGAGACGAGTTGTAGTCGGGGTCACGGCCGACGGTGTTCATGGCGTAGGCTACAGCCTTCTCCGGATTCATCCCGTCCTCCATCAACGCCCTCAGTAGGCAACTGAACGCGAGGTCCGTGTGCTCCAGAGTCACCGGTCCGTCCCAGCTGACGTACAGCTCTGCGCCGTTGTCTATGAAAGCCTCGGCCAAGTCGGTGGACCTGATGCCGTCGCAGCCCATCATGAGTATCATGGAGCCCTGGAACCGGTCCACCATGAAATGGTTCACGAAGTCAGCGCCCACCGCGAAGAGACGCTTAGACCCCAGGCTCGGCCTCGCCGGGTGCACCTCGTCGACTAGCTGCTCCAGCACGAACTTGTCTGGGCTGTACTCCTCGCCGGTGAAGAACCAAACCATGTCATCGTTAACAGTACTGTGCACCCGGAAGATGATCAAGTCGTACCCTATGGGGATTCTCCTGAGGTGCTCGACGGTGACGGCTTCCCCGAGAGTGGGATCAAACACGTATCTATCCCCACTGAACAGCGCGTTGACATCGTCATAGAATCCCGGACTCTCAGCGTGGAGCGGGTCTATGTACGCCACCTTGACGGCTGAGCCGACCCTGCCTTCTCTATGGTTTACGTCGAGGTACATCACGGCCAGTATGAAGACGAGGAAAAACAGTGTGAACCTGGTCAGCGACGTGCTTCTCGTTCTCAAAAAACGTCGTCTGGATCTTGGACGCCGAGTAGTTCACGGTTCTGTCCTAGGCTCCACAGCGTCCTAGTCATATCTCCTACGTGGAGGAGATCGGCTAAAGGCTCTGGCCCTGGATCTGGACGCTCACGGGTCTGCCGTTCTCGAATACTATGCCGAGGCTCCTGAACTGGACCTCGAATATCCTGATCTTACCGTACCGTTTCTCCTTGAGGAGCCCCAGCTCCTTGAGCTTCATGAGGTGCCTCTGCACGCTCGTGTAGTTGAGGCCGGTGCGGCGGCTCACCTCGCTGATGTTGAGCTCCCCGCTCTCGGTGAGCACCTGGAGCACCCTGATGCGGCCCCTGCTGCCGAGGATGTCCTCGACCATCAGCTCCTCCCTACGACGCATCAATGATCCTCACCACCTCCTTCTCAAGCTCCTCGGCGGGTATCTTCTCCAGGCTGATGAGCTGGGTCCTGCCCTGGCTGCTTGCCTGTAGCTTGACGTTGACGAAGTCCAGGCTCTTCAGGTTCTTGAGGTACTTCCAGTACTGGGTGTGGCCCCGGGGCTCCTCC
>DATKWN010000118.1:0-7140 GCA_035529515.1 Candidatus Krumholzibacteriaceae bacterium
TCAGGGGTTTACTATGGTAAGAGTAATACCAGGTGTAGAGGTAAAAGTCGTTAAGGAGATAATCCCATCGCCAGCTTACCCCTCAGGCACCGTCGCCATCATAGGGACGGCCGAGAAGGGACCCGAGTTGACGCCGGTCCACTTGGGCAGCTGGAGAGAGTTCGCTGACACATACGGCGCAGGCACAGGCTTCACATTGACGCTCAACGCAAAGCAGTGCTTCCAGAACGGAGTCTTCGAGGTAGTCGCGACGAGGATCGTCGGCAAGGGCGGAGAATACGCAAAGGCCACCCTCAAGGACGGGGAGAAGGGTGACGCCGTCGAGCTGACCGCGAAGTCGATCGGCGATGCCGGAAACGAAGTCAAGTTCCAGGTCGAGGATGGCTCCACCGAGAACACGGTGAGGGTCCTCGTGAGCGACGGCGTGACCTTCGAGGTCTTCGATGGCCTCGACATGAACACGAGGTCGGACAAGTACTTGGTCAAGGTGCTCAGCGCCCAGTCTCAGCTGGTCGACGCCAAGGCGCTTAAGTCCAAGAACCTGCCGGCCAAGGTCGAAAGCATCCTCAAAGGCGGCAAGCCGCCGGGGGACCCGGACGTCTCGTCGTTCGAGGAGGCCATGGAGATGCTGGAGGCCGAGCCCGAGGTCGAGATGGTCTACGCGTGCGAGTCCTCTGACCCCAAGGTCCACGCCCTCGTGGAGGCTCACTGCGCCAACATGAGCGGCGAGGCCATGGGAAGGATAGGCATCGGCAGCGTAGCGCCCGGAGAGGACATCAACGACATCATCAAGAGGACGGAGGCCCTCGCCAGCGACAGGTTCATCATCGTGGCGCCCTACGGCGTCTCGGGGGCCGTCGCGGGGCTCATAGGCAACCTAGACTACTACCAGTCACCGACCTTCAAGCCGCTCAGGGGCGTATCCGAGATCGAGGCGGCGTACACACCCAGCAAGCTAAGGCAGCTACTGAACGCAGGCATACTACCGCTACGAGCCCAGCGCGGCAGGGGCATCATAGTCGTCAAGGGCATCACCACCAGCAAGGAGCAGATCAGCGTCATCAGGACCAGCGACCACGCGGTAAGGCTCGTCAAAGCCATCGGAGACCAGTTCATCGGCACACTGAACAACGCCACGGGCAGATCAGCCTTGAAGGAGAAGCTGACAGAGGTACTACTCCAGATGGAGAAGGAGGGAGCCATCGTCCCCAGCACGGACGGCACAGAGCCGGCCTTCTTGGTGGACGTGTACAGCTCCCAGCTAGACTTCGCACAGGGCATCGTGCGTGTAGACCTGGCTGTACGACCGGTACGGGCCATCGACTACATATACGCGACGGTGACCGTGCAGGCGTAGGAGGCGATGTAGATGTCACTAATGTTAGTGTCAGCGGCGAAGAGCACGGTAACCATCGACGGAGACGTCGTGGACGGGATACAGAGCATCGACTTCAAGGTACGGAGAAGGCAGGCCGACGTGGAGAGCATCGGCTGGGACGAGCGCATCGGCGTCGAGTCGGGCCAGGTCATCGTAACGGGCACCCTGAGGGTCAGCAGCATGTACAAGAAGCTGGACGATCTGCTGTACATGCCTGTCCCGCTCAGCTTCAACATGGTGGCTGAGCTCAACAAGGGCGACGACCTGGTCAAGAAGATCACGTTCGACGAGTGCTACCTCGACGACAAGAGCTTCGAGATGACGGCCAACGGCGTAGGGTTAACCGTATACAACTTCACCGCTACACGAGTGAGAGAGGAGTAAGGGCGAGGTCATAGGTAAGGCATGAGCGGCGCAAGGCGACTCACCAAGGAGGACATCCTGAAGGGCAAGGAGAGGCATGAGCCCATCTTCGTCGACGACTACGACGCGGAGGTGGTCATCAGGCCCCTCACAGACGGGGAGCTCACAGAGATATTCAATCTCATCGGCAGCGTCCCCCTGAACCCGGACGGGTCGCCGGACATCACCAAGATGGACGTCAACAAGAACTTCGAGGCGTTGCGGCTGGCGACCTCCCTGGGCATGGTGGAGCCCAAGCTGTCGCTTGAGGAGGTCGGGGACATGAAGTTCGGTGTACCGGAGTACATCGGCACCAAGGTCCTCGAGCTCAGCGGCGTCACCAGCCCGGAGGACGCTAAAAAAAAAGCCTAGAGATCGAGGGGCTGGCGAAGAGCCCGGAGGGGCTTGAGCTCGCCGCTCTATGCCTCGACTACGGCTACAAGCTGGCCCCCCAGCCGGGGGACCTCACCCGAGACCAGATCAATTTCCTTATTTTTTCACTTTCCCATAGGTTGAAACAGGTTGGCTACCAGAGGCCGGTCGAGGAAGGGGTCACAAGGATAATATTCGAGTGATGAGGTGGCTGCATTGACGGGCGTCGAGAACCTTGTGAAACGGATATACTCCATGAGCGAGGCCAGCCCGGTGAACGCCGCCCTCGAGAAACAGGCACAGTCGGTGCTCGCCCTCCACAGGGATGGTTTAGGGGCCTACAGGTACGGCTTCCTCACCCTCGTCGAGAGGGTGATAACCACCCTCCGGAGGATGAGCACCCTCCAGGTCACTTCCTTCGCCGAGGAGCCTGTCATGCCGTCGCTCCCGTCCGGAGCCGTGGAGATGGGGTGGGCGACGACACGCGTTGCTCCAGTCCCTGAGCCTATAAGCGTAAGGTTGACTCGGGAGACCCCCTCGATAGGCGTCGTCATACGGCGGATGATCAGGCGGCTGCGGGGTCGCAGGGAGCCGGTGGAGCAGCCGTCGCCTCCGTTTGAGAAGGTGAAGGTAGTCGAGGAGGTCGTCACGGAGGAAGGCAGGCCGCGGCGGATCCCACCGGGGCCGAAGCAGATCGTCTCTATTCCTGAGATCAAGGAACGCGTGGTGGCGAAAGTGCCTCCTCTGTTCACTCATCCCACGGAGCCTGAGAAGCCTGAACGTCTCTTAACCAGATATCCAGTAGACTTGAAGCTAAAAGAAACCGTTCCACCGAAGTTAGAGAGACCTGCTACGACGATCCCCAGGGTGAGGCTCCCAGAGGAGCCGTGGAGGCCCACACCCAAGGTGGCCCGGGTCTCAGAGATGGGTAAACGCGTCGCCGTGATGGCGGCGGCGAGGCAGGCGGCGCCGCCGGTGCAGCTTCAGGCGAGCGTCGTGGAGACCATGGTGGAGACGAAGGCCACGGTCAGAGACACCATCGTGGACAGGGTGGAGGGAGGAAAGCGTCGAGCCGCGCCTCTCAAGTGGAGCCCCGTGGTCATAGAGGCCATAGGGATGCCCAGCGCGGTGAGGGAGGAGCCGAAGGCTCCGTCTCCCGGCGTCCCCGTGCCCATCCGCGCGCTCGTCGGGTTCCCCAAGGTCACCGAGACCGTGGAGCCCACCGACTCGGTGCTGGAGAGAGAGACCGAGAGCAGGGCCGCGCAGGTGGCTTCACAGATGAGCCAGATGTCCAAAGGGGTGGCCGAACGGGTGGCCCAAGTATACCGTAGAGGCGTCATCGAGAAGCTGCCCCCGGCTGAGAGGCTCAAGGGGGACGCCGTCTCGCAGGCACCGGTCCTCAACGAGGAGAAGACGAGGAGAGTGGCCGCCATGGCCGTGACCCTGCAGAAAGCCGAGGCCATGGAGGGGGTGCAGAGGGAGAGGGCGCGAGAGCTGCGTCGCCTCCCAGCCATGCTTGAGCTCACCCTGGCGGGCGCGCAGATCGCGGCCGCGTCGAGAGAGGCAGGCACAACCTTCTCAGAGGCCTTGAGGAAGATGACCGACTCGGTTCCCAAGATGGCGGCGGCTGGGGCCCGTGCGACGGGTCTGGCACCCACAACCAAGATCCCGGGGGTCCCCGACTCGACGGTTTCATTAGATCATATAAAGGGCATCGGGGCGGCGATGGATCACGCGGGGTCTACAGTGTCTGACTCCCTCAAAAACATGGTCGTAGACCTAAAGGACGGGTTGGTGGGAGATCATCTGCTGGACAAGGGTCTGGATGGGTTGGAGGACGGTCTGCTGGACAAGGGTCTAGACGGGTTGATGAAGGACGGTCTTCTGGGCAAGGGTCTAGACGGGTTGATGAAGGACGGGCTGATCGGGGATCATCTGCTGGGCAAGGGTCTAGGCGGGTTGATGAAGGATGGGCTTCTGGCCAAGGGTCTGGATGGGTTGGAGGACGGTCTGCTGGACAAGGGTCTAGGCGGGTTGATGAAGGATGGGCTGCTTGACTCGCTCGATGGGCTAATAGGCAACCGCGTTCTGGAGAGGATGCCCCTTGAAGGCGTGCCCCCCATCCCCGGTATGAGGCTCCACGAGGTTCTCCCAGCCTTGACGAGGCAGACGGTGCAGCAGCCGTCGACGCCGCGGCGGGTCGAGGCGCGTCCAAGGCCCTCGTACGAGAGGCCCAAGCCGATAGAGGTAAAGCTTGAAACCAGCTTAGATGACATTGATCTCAAGGAGCTGGAGAGAAGGTTGGCGCGCATCCTCAAGGACGAGGCGCGCAGGTATGGTGTCTACTGATGAGCATAGAGCTGGATAAGATCAAGCTGATAAGGCATGACAGGGCGGAGGGCAAGACAAAGGTCCTCAACAGCGTCTTCAACTTGAACGTGTCCGAGAAGCGTGAGATCGTCGAGCACCGCATCCCAGGGATGGAGGGAGGTGTCCTCCAGGACATGGGGAGGAGCCCAGTCAGGATAGACTTCGACGGAATGGTGTACGGGAAGGACGCCAAGGAAGTGTTGAAGGAGCTCAGAGCCAGGTTCAAGGCCGGGAAGCCGATGCCGTTTACCTCGGACCTCACGGCGGTGACCGACATCACGCAGGTCATCATCGAGGACCTAGATATCTTTGATGTCAGCGGCTCGCCCCAGAACTACAAGTACAGAATCAAGCTTCGTGAGTATATTCCTCCTAAGAAGAAGGACGACCCCGCGCCGAGCCAAGACGCGGATGCTAAGAAGTCCGTGGATCAAAAGGCCGATGACGCAAAGAATAATGTTGACGCCGGGGACTCCGAAGCCCAATCACAAGCAGGTGATGATCAGCAGGGAGATACAGCTGACTCCGATGCCTCGCAGTCTCAGGACGATCAGCAGGGCGACGCATCTGACACTCAATCACAAGCAGATGGTGAGACAGCTGACTCCGATGCCTCGCAGTCTCAAGACGATCAGCAGGGAGACACGGGGGGAGACACAGGCTCTTCACAGCAGCCCCAAGACGACCAACAACCAGGCCCGCAGACCGACCAGCAACCACAGGGCTCACAGACAGAGGATCATCCAGCGTCAGGTACTGATGATCAAGCACCAGGAACAGACGACCAGGCCCCAAGCAGCGGAGACACTGGTGACGCACCCACCTTATCGACACAGCAGCCATCTGGCACAGACTCACAGCCAAGCGGAGGCGGGGACGCCCCTGCATCATCCACTGAAGACCCCAATACAGGCAGTGGTGGAGAAGACGCTCCCTCATCGAGCACCGGTGAACAGCAGAATGACGGCACACGGGGCATCGGGCAGTCGACTGGGGGTGGCCGACTAGGAACCGTGGGCATCGTGAATCCCGAAGAGGAAGACGAAGAGGAAGACGAAGAGGAAGAGCAGCCTGTACAGCGTTGATAAGCTGACCCAAGTCGCAGATACTTTTTATACTTAAAACAAATGGTTCTTTTTTTCGGACTGACGCATTTCATATATACTCGGAGACTCAATGAGAACTTGAAACTTCGATGCCGTTTGCTCCTAGTCCCGGGGTCCTAAAACCCAGCTACAAGATACAGATCGAAGGAACAACGCTTGATACCGAGAAAGAGTACCCCGTGAAAAGCATCCGGGTAAACCAAGACATGGCTATCCCCGCCCACAGCTGCGAGATCGTCTTCGGGTTGAGCGACGAGACGACGGAGATCGAGAAAGGAAAGGAGATAACGGTCGAGATGGGCTACGAGGATTCACTCGTGAAGGTCTTCGAGGGCCCCATCGACAAAAACAACCCGGGCATCTCGGAGATAAGAGTCGTGGCGATGAGCCCCGCTGTTAAGCTTCTTCTATCCAGGAGTAACCGGGTCTTCTCAGATCTGTCGGCGGGAGACATAGCTAGACTTCTCGCTGATGCTTCAGGGTTACAGTCGTCGACGTCCCCTGGCGCAAATCTACACGCTTACTACATGGACAGCAGCAAGAACGCGTATGAACACATCAGGGAACTCGCCGTGAAATCCGGGTTCAACTTCTACATGACGTCAGATAACAAATTATTCTTCGGTAAAGACAGTGAAGGCGATTCATATACGCTGGAGTACGGTGTCAACATAATCCAGGCAGACGCCCACGAGGATTTTCAAGCGGCGAGCAACGTAAGGGTGGTCGGGGAGACATTTGTAGAGCATTTCATGAAAGAACAGTATTCAGCGGAAAACGATGAAAAACTCAAAGACGTGAAAGAGCACTTGCGCATGGATGCCGAGTTCGTTGTACATGACGCCAGCGTAAAAAACGAGGAAACGGCGGAAGGCATGGCGAAGGGTCTGAATGAAAACATCAAGAAAACGCTCTCCGGGACGTTCAAGATCATAGGCGACGCCGAGATAAAGCTGGGAGACGAGATTCAGGTCTCAGGCATGAAGCACTCGAAGATGAACGGAGATTTCCAGGTCAGGAGCGTCGAGCACTATATAAGCAAGGCCGCTGGATTCACGACTCTAATCGGCTGGAGAGAGAAATGATGTCGGGAATGGTTGAGGTAATCAGGAAAATCGTGGAGGCAGAGATAAGGAAGATATACGTGACGGAGGTGGGGGTGGTGACGAACGTATTCCCCGGCCCCGACGACTTCTACCGGTGCCACGTGAAGCTGCTCAGCAGAGGCGTTGCTACTAAAGATGGCGACATAGAGCTGCGCGACGTCCCCATCGCGACGCAGCAGATCGGGTTAGTGAACATACCGAACATCGATGACCTCGTCCTCGTCTCCTTCTTGAACGGGGATCTACAGGCCCCCGTGGTAATCGGCCGATTATATAATAAATTGCAGAAGCCTCCAGCCAACAAGATCGACGAGTTCGTCTACGTCGCTCCGGAAAGAACGGGCAACGATGAAAAAGCACGGAGAGTCTATGTGGAGTTCCCCAGTGGGATAAAGCTGACGATGAC
>DATKWN010000119.1:0-3525 GCA_035529515.1 Candidatus Krumholzibacteriaceae bacterium
TAAACCCCGACCTGGAAGGCAAGATAAGGACCACCGTCGTGCTGGCAGGCGTCGACAGCCCGTTCCTGCTCCAGAAGGACAACATAGTGACCATCAGCCAGGACAAGCCCAAGGTCATCAAGATAAAGAGCAAGAAGGCCGTCAAGTAAACAGCCATTTTTCCAATATTTTTCTAAAAGTTTCTCAGGGGGACAGTTACCACCATCGTGGTCCCCTTCTCGTCCACAATAGCCTCTATGGAGCCCCCCATGGACTCCAGGGTCCGCTTGCAGAAGGCTAGGCCGAGGCCCGCGTGCCCCTGCTTAGTAGAGTTGAAGGGCTCAAACAGCCTGTCCATGGCTTCCAACGGGATGCCCTCTCCCTGGTCCCTGACCTCGATCCTGGCGTTTCCCTGTATCTGGGATATGCTGACCTCCAGCGTCCCTCCGTTCGGCATGGACTCCACGGCGTTCCTCACAAGGTTCTCGACGACCCTGGTCATCTTGTCGCGCCTCACCTCGGAGACTAGAAGCCCGCTCTGGTAGGACACCTTTGTCTCGACGCTGCGGGGGATGTACATGGACCCCATAACTGTCTTAACGATCTGATTGATCTCCACGTAGTCCGCGTCCCTTCCTGAGGCCTCCAGGGTCTCCGTGATTAATTCGGCCACCTTGGACGCGTGGTTGGCCTCCCGGTCTATCGAGGACACCAGGTCCGGCAACATCTCGGGCTTGTCCATGAGTATGCCTGACGCGTTCTTTATGGAGCGCAGGCTGTCCCTGAGCTGCCCCCGCACGAGGCTGCTCACCTTCTCGGCGTCCTCCAAGCGGCCCAGGGCGTAGTCCAGCCTCATCGCCCTGACGGCCTCGCCTGCGACGCCGCCGTTGCTGTCCCTCTCCCTGTTCAGGGCGAAGGCTACGTGGTATGTGAGGGTCTCGAGGAGCTTCCTGTCGTCCTCCGTGAAGTCGTCGAGCTCCATGCTCTCGACGTTGAGCACGGCCACGGTCTCCCCGTCTAGGACCACTGGGACGGCGAGCTCGCTCAAGGACTCCATCGAGCCCTTGAAGTAGTCCTCACTTCCCCTGAGGTCGTTCACGAGTATGCTGTGCTTCTCCCTCGCGGCCTTCACCGTGATGCCTTTCCCGTCGAGTGGCAGAGACAACTTCAGCGGAGGCGCCCCCCTGAGGTTCACCGTCTTGAGATACCCGTCCTCGACCACCTGGAAGGAGACGAGCTGGTACTCGAACACCGTCTGCATGACGTCCAGGGTGGCCTCGGCGACCTCCTCCAGAGTCCTCTGCTGAGCCAGCTTTGAAGCCTGCCGGTGCAGCGCGGCTAGCCGCTCCTCCATCCGTTTCCTGCGGGTTATGTCCCTGAAGAAGCACAGGTGCGCTTCCTGGCCTAGGTAGTTGATGGTCGAGGACGAGACCTCGGCGACGCGTATGGCGCCGCTCGCGGTCCGGTACCTGACCTCGAAGAGGTGTGAGGACTCGTCATCCCCGGGGGCGCCGCTCAAGCACTCTCTAATCCTCCGCTCAGGCTCCACGAGGTACTCCAGGGTGCTTCTGCCGATGAACCCGTTGGGGGTCTTGCAGCCGAAGAGCTCCGCGGCGGCCTGGTTCATGAACGCGATGTCCATGCCGGTGAGGATGATTATGCCGTCCCGGCTCTCGTTCACCACCTTCCTGTAGAGCTGCTCGGTCCTGTACTTGTCCACGTTCTGCCGGATCCGCTTGGCGAGGATCTGGTAGTGGCTGGGCTCCGACTCCTTCCTGATGTAGTCGTCTATCCCGGCCTCGAAGGCTTGCTCTGCCACATCCTCGCTGCCCTGCCCGGTGTAGAGTATGAAGGGTACGTTGCTTCTCTCCCTGACCCTCTGGGCCAGCTCGATGCCGTCCATGGAGAGCATCTTGTAGTCGCTGACTATGCAGTCGTAGCTGTTCTTCTCCTGGAGCCCGAGGGCCTCCTCGGGGTTGGTGGCCGAGTCGACGACGACTCCCTCGTCCAGCTCCTCGAGGAACATCTTCGTGAACTCTAGGTGGGAGCCCTCGTCGTCGACGTGAAGTATCTTTATAGGCCTCCTCTTGTCCAACTCTCCCCCCTCCACGCAGCTTCGCTGCTTCCTTGATCTAAACTCTATGTCACTGTAGTTGTGATGTTTAAATATAGATATTCTTTTTGCATATAAAATGTCTCTGCCAGAATAGGCGGTTATTAGATGCGTCTCTGTGTGGGTGCTTTTTGATTAAGCACGGTTATAATTAAATTGTATCTGATTAAACTGCGGATAGTATTCAGGATTATAACAAACCAAACCATTGTCACAACTACATGGGACGTTATCATCGTCACATAAACAAAGTGACGTGTTTAGCGAAAGCAAAAAAATCAAAAACCTTAGTGCAGCAATTACGAGGAGGGGAGGGGCAGCGACGGAGGTATTGCCAGCGATAATGGCCGGGGACCAGGGGCAGCTCGACGGGAGGCTCGACAGGGTCATGGGGTTCGCGGGCCACATTATGCTGGACGTGATGGACGGCGTGTTCGTGCCCGGCAGGTCGCTTGACTTCGACTACACGCTGCCCACAGGCCCAAGGTACCAGGCACACCTCATGGTAGAAGACCCATTGAGGCGCATAAGCAGGCTCGTCGGGAAGGTTGAGACGGCGATAATGCATGTCGAGGCGGTTAAGGATGTCCCAGAGGCGATCAAAGTAACGGAGGACCATGGGCTGGGATCGTTCCTGGCCATCAACCCGGATACGCCTGTGGACGCCGTGGCGCCCCACCTCTCGAGGCTTGACGGGGTCCTCGTGATGACTGTGCAGCCGGGGAGGTACGGCTCCCGCTTCCTTCCACGGTGCCTCGAGAAGGTCGAGGCTCTCAGGGCCATGGATGGGGAGCTAGTCATCGAGGTTGACGGCGGCATGAACCCGGAGACAGCCGCCATGGCCGTCGAGATGGGAGCCGACGTGGTGGCCTCGGGAAGCTACATAGTGGCGAGCGACGACCCGATGAAGGCGTACATTAGGCTCGTGGAGGCGGTCCACGCCTCCCGGGGACGCGCCGGGAAGGGGTAGGTGCCCGTGAAGAAGGGGCTGCCAGTCGTCTACGAGGGGCAGAGGATCAACCTCCGCGTCATTCAGCGCATATTCAACCCCCTAGTGAAGGAGATGGACGGCGAGCGGCACACCCTCTACAGCGACACCGGGAACGAGAAGGAGATCCGTTACGCCTCGGCCGAGTACTACGGCCTCGACAACCCCTTCAACAGGGTGAGGCTCATCAGGCTCGCCCGCGCCATGAACTGCCTCACCTGCTCCGAGGATTCGGGGGCTGAGAGAGAGTGCAGGGTCACCATATGCAGAGCCAGGGAGCTCTACGGAGCCGACGCCGAGGAGCCGCGCTGGGTGCCCTTCGACCCCGGTAGGCTGGAGAGCCTGGAGGAGAAGGTCAAGAATCTGCGGAGAAGCTTGGAGTGGCGGCGGCGCATGGAATCTAGCTGAAGATCTCGGCGAGGTCCGCCAGGAACGCCTCCAGGTG
>DATKWN010000120.1:0-4444 GCA_035529515.1 Candidatus Krumholzibacteriaceae bacterium
GAGAACGTCGTCTTGTACCTGATCATGCTGACGATGGGGTTCGGCTACGCGGTGGCCTACAGCCTCTTCTACGGCGCCCTCACCGACTACCAAGGGTTCACGCCCCTGGAGCTGGGGTTCATGAGCACCAGCTTCAACCTCCTCTGGGCTCTGAGCAGCATACCCTTGGGGAAGCTCAGCGACAGGGTGGGCCGCAAGAGGATGCTCATGGCCAGCGTGGCCATGGCCTACGTAACCGTCACCGGGTTCATACTCTTCAAGTCCGTGTGGGCTTTCGTCCTCTTCAACGGCGTCAGCGCCATCGACATATGCTTCTGGATGCCAAGCTGGACAAGCCTCATAACCGAGATCGTACCACGGGAGCGGCGGAGCTCCGTGCTTGGGAAGCTCGACGCCTACGGGAGGGCGGGCGCCGTGCCTGCGCCCTGGCTGGCGGGGCTGCTGCTGGAGAGATACGGCTTCACGGCCCCCCTCTACGTGCAGCTTGTGACTCTGTCCATAGGACTATTCTTCGTAACCAGGATCAGAGACCGATGAGCTCAGCAAGCTGCCGGTGGATCATTCTCCAGTGCCGGTCACCGTCTATGACCGTCCAGGGGCCTTTGGCTGTGAGAGACAGAGCCCTGCCCTGGACCTGCCGGAGCTTTTCCAGGGACTCGAACATCTCCCTCCTGCTGCGCCCCGCCTCTATACGCCTGTACGCCTCCTCCGGCGAGACGTCGATGAAGTACATGTGGCTGCTCAGGGGAACCAGCCTGTAGAAGAAGAGGTACGCCACCCTGTGGAGGGGCTCGGGGAGGTACGCGGTGCCCATGAGGTACCTGACGAAGACAACGTAGTCCACTCTCCGCCACCTGTAGAGCACCAGCGACCGTACCACGTCCAACAGGTAGAATAGGGAGGCTGCGAGCCGCGCCCTCTTCCCGTGGAGGAGAAGGCAGCCCCTGCCTAGGCGGCCGAAGAAGTTGTCTGACGAGGGATGGGCCCTCAGGACATAGGTCTTCCCTTTCTCGGCGATTCGGCTGCAGATGAGTCTCGCCTGGGTGCTCTTCCCGGATCCGTCTAGGCCGTCGATCACCACGAAGACCATCAGGCGCCACCGCTCATCAAGATGAACGTCAACGCCCCCAGCGCCGGCACGGTCACGTTGTCGAGCCCCCGGGGGCTCGCGGCCTCAGCCACGGTGACCACCGCGGACACCGCCAGGACTGGGACCATCTGGGCCTGGAGACTGAACCCGTATATCATGGAGAAGTAGGCCATACCCGCCAGCAGCGACAGCAGGCTGCCGGCGAACATGCCTAGACAGCCCTCCAGGCTCTTCCACTCGAAGACCCTGAACCTGTGTCTACCATAAGTTGTGCCGACGAGCGCGGCGACGCTGTCCCCGTAGGCCATGGGTAGTATCCCGGCGGCGACTATGTACGGCCTCGTCCCGTATATGAGGGCTAGGGCGCTGTAGCTCATTGCGTAGAGTATGAGGCCTGTGCCGTGTCCCTCCTCGGTGATTTCGCTGAGGCCCCTCATCCTCTCGGCGAAGCCGGGCCAAGGCGAGTATGGGGAGACGAGGTACGTCACCGCTATGAAGGGGCTGGCCACGAGGAACGGGAACAGGCTGTCCGTGAAGTAGGGCATGATGAACGGCAGGTTTCCAATCATGGCGTGCAGGAACTTCCTGCTGACGCCCCTCGGGACGGCTGGGTGGTCGCCCAGCCTCCCCGCCACGACTATGAGCGCGACTATGTAGCCGTAGCAGGCGAGCATCACCGGGATGTTAACCCATATGTCCATCGAGTCCACGGAAATAGGTGTGAGCGGATTTAAAAGGTGGGGCTAGAACTCCGCGTCCCGCTGCTCGGGCACCAGGTTCGGCGGCCGCCTCCCCTCCAGGTACGCCCTTATGTTGGCGACTGCCGTCTCCGCCATCTTCCTCCTAGTCTCCCAGGTGGCTGAGGCGAAGTGCGGCGTCACTACGACGCTGTCCAGCTCCAGCAGGGGGTTCTCCAGAGGCGTGGGCTCCTTCTCGAAGACGTCCAGAGCCGCCCCCCGTATCTGCTTCCCTTTGATAGCCTCGATGAGGGCCTTCTCATCGATGACTGGCCCCCTGGACGTGTTCACCAAAACGGCGGAGGGCTTCATCTTACCGAGCGCCTCGGCCCCTATCATCCCCCGCGTCAACGGCGTAAGGGGCACGTGGACGGTGAGTATGTCGCTGGTGCTCAGCAGCGTATCGAAGTCGACCCGCTTCACGCCGTACCTCTCCTCCAGGCCTGGTTTCTCAACCAAGTCGTGGTACATGGTCTCGACGTCGAAGCCCTGGCTACGCTTGAGGACCTCTGAGCCGATGCGGCCCAGGCCCAGGATCCCGAGGACCTTACCCTCCATGTCCCAGCCGAAGGGCAGCCTCCTCTCCCTCTTCGCCCATGTCTCCCTCGTGAACCTGTCCGCCTCGGGGATGCGCCTCATGAACCCCAGTATCAGGGCCCAGGTGTGGTCCGCGACGCCGCCCGACAGCACATCAGGTGTGTGAGTCACGTACACTTTCCTGGCGGTGCAGGCTTCCACGTCCACGGAGTCGTAGCCGACGCCGAACCTGGCGGCGACGCCCAGCTTGGGCGCCTTCGCGAGGAACTCTGCGTCTATACGCTCCCCGCCGACGAGGAGGGCGGAAGCCCCGGCGACGTGTTCATCCAGGTCGCCTTTGAGGTACACCACCTCCGCTGTGTCCTTGAGGGTGCCTGACACGTCCTCGGGCACGTTGAGTGTCCCCGGGCTGATCAAAACGAGTGGCTTCATGGTTGGATCATGGGTTAAAGGATTTATAAGTTTAAGAACGAGGGTCTTCGAAGCCTGAATGTTCGATGATGGCTAAATAGGCGTTGTTTTTTCCTCGGTTTGTACATTCATACGTTGTTGCATACTGGTGAACCATCCCATACCAGCCTTGATGACAGCCTAGTTTTCCTCTTATTTTGTGTGGATGGTTTGGGTCACTGGGCGGGTACGTCGTCGGCTATCTCGCCTAGCCCGAGGCGTTTGAGCGTCTTCTTCGTGGGGATCCCAGTCTCTGGGTCCCAGCCCCTGAGCCGGTAGTAACGGGTCAAATTGTCGTCGACGGCCTTCTTGAGCCGGGGGCCCCAGTGGCCTCCAGAGTTGCCGGTGCCGATTAGGCCGGTGAGGGGTGACTTGGTGGTCACCTCCACCCTGGGGCTCGTCGGCGCCTCGGTGCCCGTCAGCAACCCGGGTGAGATGAGCACGACGTTCTCGGGGCCGAGAGGGTCCGTCCCCGAGCCCGTGTGCCGGTACAGCAGCCACGCGTTCAGCCCGAGCCCTCCCAGGAATCTCTCCGACGTCTCCGGCGGGATGGGTCTCTCGGCGAGTTCCCCTGTGGTCAGATCTACCTCAAGGAGCTTCCTCGGTGATGCGGCTCCAGTCAAAGTGTTCACGGGGTCTGAATAGATGGATGGGTCTGAAAGAACTTTCCATCCAGGTTAGACCTGCGCCTCCTCCGGCTCGTGGACGAACAGGTAGACCATCGCGGCGCAGACCACCAGCGCGGCCCCGGTTATGATCCACGGAAGGTTGGGGTCGATCTTGTACACCCAGCCGCCTACGTAGGCGCCGATTGCTGCCGGCGGGAACAGCAGGAAGCCTCCGCCCCAGAAGTTGCCGAAGCTGACCGTTATGCCGCGCTCGCCGATGAGGCTGTAGAGACGGCCCCGGCGGCTGCGGGGGATGATGTTGGCTATTATGGTGCTGAACGCCGGCATCATAATGTTGTTGCAGAGGCTGAGCCCCACCAGGACAGCAGCGACGCCCAAGAAGCCTCCGGCGTACTGGTAGCCGAAAACGATCAGCGGGGCCATGAACATCCCTAAGAGGATCATCCTCCTGGGGCCGACCCTGTCCGTGGCGGAGCCGAGGGGGAACGCCACGAGGATGCCCACGAGGCCGCTGATGGACATGATGAGCCCCCACTGGCTCTCCACGAGGCCTATGACCTGCCTGGCGTAGACCACGTAGAAGGGGGCGCTCATGGCGATGAAGAAGCTGGCGAACATCTCTATGACCACGATGACCCTGAGGCTCGGCGTCATCCACTTTATGCTATCCATGATGCTCCTGTAAGCCGGCACTATCATCTTGGGAATCTGCCTGAAGCTGAACCTCTCCCCGCCCTCGTCCTCCGATACCGTCTCCTTCAGGTAGCGGAGCCTGAGCCAAGCAACGAACAGCCCCGTGACGAAGGCCACGGTCCAGCATATCCTGACAGCTATCACGATGGCCTGGTCGCTCGTCAAGTCGCTGCTGGCCTTGAACCACTCTATGACGTAGCCACCAACGACCGGCGCCACGACCCTGACGGCTCCTGGGACGGCCATAATCATGGCGAAGCCCCTGCCGCGCACCCCGGGGGGCAGGCTGTCCGCCTCTAGGGCGTTCA
>DATKWN010000121.1:0-5094 GCA_035529515.1 Candidatus Krumholzibacteriaceae bacterium
TTGAGGATTATCGTCTTACATATCTCGTCGGGGTATATCCCGTGCTTGGCGTACCTCACGACGTCCTCAACCGTGACGGCCCTCTCCGTCAGCCCGACGATGCTGAAGTCGACGCCTTTCTCTTCCAGGAGCTTCGCCGACGCGAGTTCCATGCCTACACTATTTCGACTGCCGTTGAAGAACTGTTCGACGCGAACCGCGTTTTTTTATAGTGGGTGCCTTCCTTCATAGTCAATTAACTGGTAGATTCAGATGAGTGAAGGCTTGAACATCGTCGTCCCCATCAAGCAGGTTCCGGAGACGACGGAGGTGCAGTTCGACGAGGAGACAGGGAGGCTCATACGCGAGGGGGTAGCCGCAGTGATCAACCCATTCGACGAGTACGCCATCGAGGAAGCGCTACGCATCAAGGAGAAGCTGGGGGGCGTGGTGAAGGCCATAACCATGGGCCCACCGTGGGCGGCGGACGCCCTCAGGGACGCCATAGCCATGGGCGCCGACGAGGGGTGGCTGGCCACCGACCGCGCCTTCGCGGGAGCGGACACCTGGGCCACCAGCCTAACACTGGCCAGGTGCATCGAGAGAATGGGAAGCTACGACCTCGTAATATGTGGCCTGAAGACCACAGACGGCGACACCGGGCAGACGGGCCCCGAGATGGCGGAGCACCTAGACATACCTCACGTCTGCTACGTCAGCGAGATCACGGAGATCGGCGACGGCAGGGTGGTGCTGAAGAGGAACATGGATGAGGGCGTCGAGACCCTCGAAGCATCCCTGCCTCTCCTCATCACCGTGGGCAAGGACATCAACCAGCCGAGGCTAGCCACCCTCAGGGGCCGCCTCAAGGCCAAGAAGGCCGAGATCAAGGAGATCACCAACAACGACCTCAAGATGGACCCCAAGGAGATCGGCCTGGACGGCAGCTTCACCAGAGTCGTGAAGTTGTTCGAACCTGAGGCCCACGAGGCCGGGGAGGTCGTCGAGGGGACCCCAGACGAGCTGGCGGAGGCCATCCTAGCGAAGCTGCAGGAGTGTAAGGTGATCTAGATGGGCGAGGTACCGGTTAAGGTTACGGACGCCTGCACTGGATGCGGCGTATGCGTGGACGTCTGCCCCTTTGGCGCCGTCGACATGGTGAATGGGAAAGCGGTCATCAACGAGGCCTGCCGGGCGTGCGGCCAATGCGTCGACGCCTGCCCCGTCGGGGCCATCGTGATGAGCGAAGCAGAAGCCGTTGACCTCTCGGATTACCGTGGCGTCATGGTGTACGCCGAGCAGCGGGGTGGAAGGGTTCATCCGGTGAGCTACGAGCTGCTGGGTAAGGCCCAGGAGCTAGCCGCCGCGCTGTCTGAGCCCGTCTACGCCGTAATCGTCGGCAGCGGCGTGGGCGCCGGCGCCGAGGAGCTTGTCAACAGGGGTGCAGACAAGGTGTTCCTGTACGACGACCCGGCGCTCGCCGAGTTCAGGGACGACCCTTACACCGACCTGTTGGCGCAGTGCTGCAGGGATGAGAAGCCGAGCATATTCCTCATCGGGGCCACGAGTCTGGGCAGGAGCCTTGGTCCCAGGGTGGCCGCCAAGCTACATACTGGGCTGACCGCGGACTGCACATACCTCGACATCGACCCCGAGACGGGGCTGCTCAGGCAGACGCGGCCCGCCTACGGCGGAAACATAATGGCCACCATCGTCACACCCAACAGCAGGCCCCAGATGGCCACCGTCAGGTACAAGATGTTCACCGAGGCAGCGAAGGTAGACAACCCGAAGGGCTCCGTAGTCGAGAAAGCCGTAGACATGTCTAAGGTTAAGGACAGGGTCAAGGTCCTGGGCTTCGAGGAGGCAAAGGAGCAGGTGAGCATAAGCGAGGCTGATCTCATCGTCTCGGGAGGCCTCGGCCTGGGCGACCCGGAGGGCTTCGAGTTGATTAGGGAGCTGGCTGAGACTCTGGGAGCCGCAGTTGGGGCCTCACGGCCAACGGTTGACGAGGGATGGATCGACTACAGGCACCAGGTGGGTTTGAGCGGCAGGACCGTGCGGCCCCAGGTCTACATGGCGTGCGGAATCAGCGGCGCCGTCCAGCACCAGGCTGGCATGAAGACAAGCGACGTCATCATCGCCGTGAACAAGGACCCGGAGGCTCCCATCTTCAAGATCTCCAGCCTCGGAGTGGTCGGAGATTTATATGAGGTGATTCCCCGTCTCATAGAGAAGATCAAGGAGCATGAGGGACATGCCTGACTACAACATGGTAACACCTGAACTATGGAAGCAGATAGAGGCCATCGTGGGGCCGGAGAACGTATCCTCCAGCCCAGAGGACCTGGAGAAGCACGCGGTAGACGAGAGCCCGCTGGAACCCCACCCGCCGCAGCTGGTCGTACGGCCAGGCTCGACGGAAGAGGTTTCCAGGGTGATGAGGCTGGCCAACGAGAACATGGTCCCCGTGACGCCTCAGGGCTCCCGCACCGGCCTGAGCGGGGCCTCCCACCCAATCTTCGGGGGCATCGCCCTGAGCCTCGAAAGGATGAACCGCATACACGAGATAGATGAGGACAACCTCATGGCCACCGTGGAGCCAGGGGCATTGATCAGTGAGATCCACGAGGCCACCGAGGCCCTGGGTCTCTACTACCCCCCCGACCCGGGCCAGGATTCAGGGAGCATCGGCGGCAACATCTCCACCAACGCAGGCGGGATGAGGGCCATGAAGTACGGCGTGACCAGGGACTTCGTCAACGGCCTGGAGGTGGTGCTGGCCGACGGAGAGATCATAGAGGTGGGCGGCAAGAACGTCAAGGACAGCACGGGCTACAGCCTCATCGACCTCATCATAGGCAGCGAGGGGACCCTCGGCGTCGTCACTAGGGCCACGCTGCGTCTCATCCCCAAGCCCAAGCTCACGGCGCTCATATACGCCCCCTTCACCTCCACCATCGACGCGGCCAACGCCGTCAAGGAGATAATACACCATAAGATACTGCCCTTCGGCCTCGAGTACATGCAGCAGCACACCGTCCAAACGATGGAGAAGTACCTCGAGAAGAAGCTACCAGACAACACCCACCCTGCATACCTCATCGTGGCGGTGGAGGCCGACACCCCGGAAGAGCTGGAGAGGCAGCTGGAGACCGCCGGCGAGATATGCCTCGAGATGGGAGCCGTGGACGCATACATAGCCGACACCGCCAGCAGGCAGCAGCTGATCTGGGAGGCCAGGAAGGGTGTGTTCGACGCCTACATCGCCATGTACACCCTGGACGAGGCCGACATCTGCATACCCCGGAACAGGATACCCGAGTACGTCGAGCGCGCCGAGGCCATAGGCGAGAAGCACGGCGTCCTCCTCGTGCCCGTGGGCCACGCCGGCGACGGTAACCTCCACTACAACATACTCAAACTGGAAGAGACGCCGATGGAGGAGTGGCCCGAACTCATGGAGGCGGCGCTCAGCGACCTCATAGACATGTCACACGAGATGGGGGGAACCGCGTCAGGCGAGCACGGACTCGGGTACACCAAGAGGCACTACTTGGAGCGCGAGGTCGGGCCCCGGCAGGTGGAGCTGATGAAGGCGATAAAGGCGGCTTTCGACCCCAACGGGATAATTAACCCCGGGAAGGTCTGGCCCTAGTACTCCCTGTAGGCCTCCGCCAGGGGGTGGCCCTTGCAGTAGAGGCCGAAGGCCTTGTACCAGCCGAAGGGGCTCTTATGCACTGCAAGCCCCTCGGCCTCCAGCTTTTCCTTAAGGTCGCTGAAGAACTTCTTGGCGCGTCTGGGGCTGCCCAGCTCGTGGCTTAGATGCGCGTAGGGATATAGTACCACGTTTTTGCAGCCTATGCGCCCCAGGTCTGTCTTTATGTTCTCGACGTAGGCCTCGATGATCTCTGCTTCTCGGTCCACGTCCTTCTTCTCGAAGCACGTGAAACAGACCAACGCGTTCTCGTACTCGCCCTCCTTGGGGCTTGCAGGGTGCTCCGCGACGGGGGTCTCCTTAGTGACCTTGTAGCTGAACTCTGAGCAGTGAAGCTGTAGAACCTTCAACTCTTATCGGTTGAATGACGCTGTAGAAGGTTTTAGGAGTTTCTACTTTATATGGTCTAGAGCCCCTTGGCTACCTCGATGAGCTTCACGGCCTGCTTCTCGCTGAGGTTCGTCTTCTCAGCCAACACCGCGGGTTCCTCGCCGGCTACCTTGGCGACCGTGTCGTATCCTCCGCTCAGCAGCTTCTCCTCCGTGGCCTTACCGACTCCCTTGATCTCGGAGACAGGCTTTTTCGGCTCTACCTTTGGAGTTGCCGCTTTCTTCACAGGTACTTTGGCCCCTGCTCCTTCCTTGCTCAGCCCTATGGTTATGCATGAGACGTTCCTCGCAGTATCGCCGTCCATGATCTTCTCCGTTTCGATGGTGATCTTGGGCTTCGCCAGGTTGTCGATGTACCTGTTACGGGCTATCTCGGCGACGTCGACGGCTGTGCTGATGCTCCTGCCCCTCGCCTTGATCTCGACGGTCTCCTGTTTGTTGAAGGTGGCCAGCACAGCCATGACGTAGATCATGGCCGGCTTCCTGCCGATGTAGACTATGTTGTCTCGACTCATCGTATTCAATTCAATTTTCAGCAGTGTACTTAAAAGTGCATCTTCTTTAGGGATGAAAAAGGAAGGAAAACACGTGTTTTTCGGATGATTTGACCAAAAAAGCCTAGTCTTCAAGCGGCTGCACTCCTTTTGGCGGTTGATCACATGTTTTTTACATTCCACGGCTTTCTTCTATACCATGTCTGACAATGATTTCTGGCCAGACGGCTACAGGTG
Source organism: Candidatus Krumholzibacteriaceae bacterium (assembly GCA_035529515.1). Classification (GTDB taxonomy): domain Archaea; phylum Thermoproteota; class Bathyarchaeia; order TCS64; family TCS64; genus RBG-16-57-9. The sequence goes on from DATKWN010000121.1 coordinate 4,818, forward strand.
CTGTGTTCAGCTCAGCTTCGACTACGACTCCAACAGCGCCTTGGTGCGCAGGGCTCCCCTGGACATAGTCGCCCAGAGCAGGGGAAGGTTCGCCCCGAACACCGCGATCCCCCGTATCCTGGACCTGCTGGACCAGCACGGCATCAAGGCCACTTTCTTCACCCCCGGATGGACGGTGGACAACTTCACCGAGAGCTGCGAGGAGATCGTGAGCAGGGGCCACGAGATGGGCGCCCACGGCTACCTCCACGAGAGGCTCGCCGAGTTAAGCTGGGAG
>DATKWN010000122.1:0-4155 GCA_035529515.1 Candidatus Krumholzibacteriaceae bacterium
GGCTCCGACCTCTCCCTCAGGGTAGGGTCCCCTAGAAGCAGGACCTCCTTGACGACCATACATGGATGATGCGGCTCACCTGTAGTAAACCTTGCGTGTTGCTCAGACACTGCTGCAGCCCATGTAGCGCAAACGATAAACCCTCGCCGCCGTTCTTCATCACATGCCGCAGGCGCCGTTCTACCAGCTAGACGCCTTCACCGTGGAGCCCTTCAAGGGCAACCCTGCCGCCGTCTGCCTCATGCCCTGCAACCTAGGCGACGACGTCTACCTCTCGATAGCAGGGGAGATGAACCTCTCGGAGACGGCGTTCCTCGAGGAGCAGGGCAGGGGCCACAGGCTGCGGTGGTTCACCCCCAAGCTGGAAGTGCCCCTGTGCGGCCACGCCACCCTAGCCGCGGCGCACCTCCTCTTCACGAGGCTCGGCTACGGGGGAGACACGGTGACGTTCCACACCCTCGCGGGGGAGCTCTGCGCGTATAGGGCCGGGGAGGGCGTGACGATGGACTTCCCGCGGAACGACCCACACCCAGTGAAACCCATAATGGGCGTACTGAACGGCCTGGGCGTATCCTGCTACGTTGACTTCCAGTACAGCGACACGAACCAGAAGATCGTCGTCGAGCTCCGCGACGAAGGCGAGGTCAGGGGTGTGTCGCCTGACTTTCAGGCTTTGCTTAGGGTCGAGAACACGCTGGGATGGAGGAGGGTCAACGTCACTGCGCCTGGGACCAGCCACGACTTCGTGTCGAGGTACTTCGCCCCCTGAATGGGGGTGAACGAGGACCCGGTCACGGGGAGCGCCCACACCGTGCTGGGGCCCTACTGGGCGGGGAAGCTGGGGAAGAACAGGCTGACCGCCTACCAAGTGTCCGGGAGGGGCGGCGAGGTGCTTGTGGAGGTGACTCCTGAGCGGGTCAACCTCACGGGCCGGTCAGTGCTGGTTGCCGAGGGCATACTACACTACTAGAGGCGCGTGGGCGTCACTGGCCCGGCGGGGCCACTAGCTCTCTGTGCTCCTTCTTGATGGTAAGCCGGTCTCGCTTCAGCTTCCTCTTCTTGAATGACGGGAAGAGGTCGTTCTCTTCTTGTCAACTATAATGTATGGCAAGCTCGTCTGCGAGCTGGAGTGAACGCAAGTTCACGGCCCGTCTCTCAACCAGACGGCGGAGAACCCCGACCTCTCGCATTAACCATCTTAGGATTTAGCGAGTTTAAGCCCTGTCTTCAAGGCCGCATATAACACGCTCAGCCCCAGAAACACCAGGGTCAGGTTGGACACCAGTTTAAGCTCGGTCGCCAGGGGCATCTTCATGCCGAGAGACTTCCTGTACGTGGTGAAAACGTAATCCAACGCGATGTAGAGGCCGTTCACGAAACCGGTGCCGGTGAAGATGAGCAGCATCTTCCCCCACAGCCTCCTCTCCTCGGTGAGGTCTGGCCCCGCCAACCCCCCGACGGGGGCGGCCTGGGGCTGTAAAACTTCAACCTCGTCGTACATGTCCTGCGCCACTCTTTGAGAGGCATCCTGTGGCTCCGGTGCCTTTGGCTTGTTCCTCCCAGGGAGGCGGCCTCTGAGTCCCGACAGGAACCCGAGGTTTATCTTCTTCAGGAAGCCGAGCCTGGAACTCGGCTGAGGCGCCTCGTCGTAGTCGGACACGTAGTCGGTTTCGTAGTCGGATATGTCTCTAAAGTTTCTTTTGGGCTTCGCGGCGCCGCGGTTCATGAAGATTATCAGGAGCGCCGTCCAGAAGGGTATCAGCCCACCGACTATGAGCACCCAGTTCAACCTGATCAAAGAGGTTTTCCATTCGGGTGCTTAAACCGTATATGGAACCTTAATAACGAAAAACGGGGCAGGGACCTACTCTGCCTCCGGCTCCACGGCCTCTACCTCCGTCAACTCCCTCCTGGCGAGGGCGGGGCCCAGTATGCCGCTGAAGAGTATGGTGCCGAGGACTATGGGCATGCAGAGGTCGGGGTATATCTGGGGGTTCACGAAGTGAGTGCGGCCGGGGTCGAATATCTGGGGCAGCTGTGACATGACGAACGCGGGGAGCCCTGAGGCGTAGACGACCTGGGACAGCACCCTCTCCTCCCTCGTGAAGCTGAAGGGCCCGCTCAGCGCGGCCACTATGACGTACCTCATGGCGATCTGCAGTATCACGAGGCCGAAGCCTATGAAGGCGTACCTGACCGAGAGGCTCACCACGACGCCGATGTAGACGAAGAAGAAGCTCTTGACGAAGAAGGCCACCTCCTCATGGAACTCCCTGAGCCTCTTCTTGTCGATGAGGACCCTGTCGCCGCGGCCCAGACGTTCCATGATGTACCGGTAGTTGGTGACTGCGAGGCCGAAGGTGAGGGCCGTCACGGCGCCGCCTCCTTCCCCCACCCAGCGCTCGCTCATTATGTAGGTGGGCAGCAGAACCGCCAGGGTGATCATGTAGGTGTACTGCCTGGTCCTCAGCCGGTCCAGGACCTTGGCCCAGACGACGCCCACGGCCAGACCCATCGCGGAGGAGAGCATGAACGTTGTGAGTAGGTCCTTCACGGTGTCGCGGACTGTGAACTCGGGCTGAAGTATCATCTTGATGAGGGTTATCGACGAGATTATGCAGATGGGGTCGGAGACTATGGACTCCATGGTCAGTAGCACCCGGGTGCTGTCCAGGTTTGGCAACGTGTTGCCTATGCTGCTCAGTATGCCGTAGACAGCCACCGTGCTGGTCCCTCCGACCATTGCTCCCAGGAGCATGCCTTGGAGGAACGAGAGCTCAGGAACCAGGAAGTAGGCCGTGAGGATGCCGATGAGGAGTATGGAGCCCATTATGGAGGCGACGGAGAGGACCATGGCCTTCCCCATGGAGCCGAGGAGCATCACTATGTCCACGTTGATGCCAGCCTCGAAGAGTATGATGCTCAGCGCGATCACGCTCATGAGGGGCGCCAGCTGGTTGAAGAGGCCCTTGTCCACGTAGTTGAGTACGGGGCCCATGAGCACCCCGAAGCCCATGAGCCAGATGACGTCCGGTATCCTGGTCTTGGAGTAGATGAGGCCGCTCAGGTAGCTCACCAGTATGGTCAGGGACACGAGTATGATGAGGTTCTCCACGTGCATTTTGTCCCTACCCTAGTACGCCCTGACTCCTCCCCCGTGCAGGAACTCCTCCGAGGGTGGTTCATCCAGCGAGAAGACAAAGACACCTACAATCGTGCCTTTATAGCCCAAAGCTAGCACGCTTCTGGGTACAGGCAGACGCGAAGGCAATATAAGCTTATTGAAGGACGTAGATACCTCATAAAAACCCGAAAACGGACGCCGTTTTACGCTGATCGAGGCTTCGTCACAGCGAATTTACGATGGTGACGAGGAAGGGCAGCGTAAACACAAGGTGTTTTGAGGGTTGGTGGGGCCGGAAGGACTTGAACCCTCGGCATTTGGGTTTCTCCGCTCCAGAAACTCTTCATCCCCCGGAGGGTCAGTCAAGCCTGTTGTAATTTCTGGAGCCCAACGTCATAGCCACTAGACCACGGCCCCGCCAAAACACAGCACCCTTTTTCACCATATAAATCTACCCCCAGCCACACAACCCATAAACGGGTACAGCCACGACACGATCTCCTAGTGACTCTTCTCTTTAAGAGACCGCTACTCATCAAGGTCCTCAGCGGCGAGAAGACGCAGACAAGACGGATGCGCCGCCCCAACGTCAAGTTAGGCGGCGAGTACCGCCTCAAGAAGGGGTACAGCTGGCTCCAGACCCGCATCACCGTCACCGGCCTGGAAAGGCAGCGCCTGGGAGACGTCACCCCCGAGGACGTCAGGAGGGAGGGGTTCGGCAGCCTCGAGGAGTTCAAGGCCGCGTGGACCGGCATCTACGGCGGCTGGGACCCGGATCAGGTCGTCTGGGTCGTGGACTTCATGTTGACCGAAACGTTTAAAGAAAAGCCGTGAGGCAGATAGTTGGGTAACCGGCCAAAGGGCGTGGGACCCACCCGAACCCATTCCGAACTCGGAAGTTAAACCACGCTCCGTTTACGGCATTAGTGATGTCTTCGGCTTCGCGAAACCGTGAAAGCTGGTAGCCCACCTTCTTAAAACCCGGACCCATGTAACAAGGAAGAGGCTCCCCGTTAGGGGGGAGGGGGGGT
>DATKWN010000123.1:0-7398 GCA_035529515.1 Candidatus Krumholzibacteriaceae bacterium
GGCACCTCCATGGCCTCGGCTGTGTCTATGCTCTTTATACGGGCGTGGGGCACGGTGCTCCTGTAGACCTTGAGGAGGGCGGTGCCCTTCGGTATGTAGTCGGCCGTGTACTTGGCCTTACCCAGCGCCTTGTCTAGCGCGTCCGTCCTGACGACGTTCTTGCCGACGACGAGGAAGTCCTTCCTGCCTAGTACGTCGGATAGTATCTTGTCATACTCCAACTGGGACCCTTCTATATGCTGAGACTGTGGGTAAACTCTGTTTTATGTTTTAATTAAACCAATCTCTGAGGCTCCGCCAGAAGTCCGGTCTATCCGCCTCCGCCACGAGAACGCTTGCTGATTCGGGAAGTATCTTGACGACGGCGTCCACCTTGTCGGTTCTACACAGGACAACCAGGTATCCGCCGTGCTCCAGCGCCTCCGCGACTCTGGTTACCCCTCTATGGATGCCCAAGCCTAGTAGCTCTATGTGGCCGTACTCATCGGCCACCACTATGGTCTCGTTATCCAGCGCCTTCGCGGCGTCCTCGAGAATAGTGTTGGCTATTTCGAAGCCTGCTTCGCTGAACGAGTACTTCCATTTCCCGAGCTTCCTCCAGTCCTCGCCTTCGGCGAGTGAGGTAAGCTTGACCAGCGGGAACCTTGCTCCGGAGGCGAGGTCCATACCCGTGTACCCGGTTGTCTCGCCGCCATCGGTGACTCTGAGGCTCACGAGCCCCAGGACTCTGTAACCGCTCTGTTTGGCTCTCTCAGCAAGCTCAAGGGCTCTCTGGGTCTTCCCGCACCCTATGTGGCCGTGTATGATGAGGGCTCTGGTCTTCAACTCTGACTCATTCCAGTGCTTCTCTTAGTTCAGTGTTGCTGGCCCAGAGGAAGGGGACGTACAGGTCCTCCGGCATATTGGTGCCGTGGACTCCCTTATACTGGCCGTCCGATGCAGGGTGCTGCCCATGGTCAGCCAAGACCATGGCCGAGTAGCCTTTGACTCGGGCTGCCTCCAGGATACGCCTGAGGCTGGCGTCGGCCTTGGCGGCGGCTTCCTTGCCCTCAAGGCTATGGGGCCCGTGTGAGTGGCCGGCGTCGTCGACGTCTAAGAGTTGCACCCAGAGCAGATTCACCTCCTCATCGATCATCCTGCAGGCGATCTCCGTGACCTCTGAGTCGAGGTTGGAGCCCGCCAGCCCCGGTTTGTCTGCGTGGGGTGAGATCAGTATGCCCAGGCTGCTCTCTGCCCGTGCGGCTGTAGCGGAGACCATGTTCGCCTCCCTCATCACGTGGAAGACGGTCTCGTGCCTCAGGGTCTGGTCCCTATTCCTTATCCCATGTGCCTCGGGGCTCGCCCCGGTGAGCATGGTGGCGAAGTTCACAGGTGTAATGCTCGGCATGACGGCCCTGATCACGGTGCCGTGGACGCCTCCCAGCCTGTTGAAGGCGGGGGTGTTCTCCTTGACCTTCCGCCACGTGCCGACGCCGAAGGCGTCGACTACCACCACGGCCAGCCTATCGGTCTGGTACATGGACTCCGCCGCCTCGTTTATCGGGGAGCCTTCGGCGGACGACGGCGTCCTTTCCCCGAGGACCCTGCAGACGGTGGGGGCCACTGAGCGCATGTCGTGCATCGGGATCGACACAAGGTTGGTGTGTGAGGATTTGAAGGCTTCCGGGCTGCGAGTTGCTTTTAACCTGTAAGCATCCACCGATATATGAGATGGCTATCCCTCCTTTCACTCGCAGCAAGATCGTGTGCACCATAGGGCCGGCCTCGGAGGACATGGAGACACTGAGGGCGATGGTGAAGGCCGGGATGGACGTCGCCAGGATAAACATGAGTCACGGCACACCAGAGGAGAAGAAGCCTGTCTATGCGAGGCTCCGCGAGATCGGTGACACCAGCATCATGATCGATCTCCCGGGCCCAAAGATCAGGCTCGGCGAACTGGATAAGACCTACATCCTAGATGAAGGGGATCAGATCCATTTCACTACCAAGCCTAAAATTGGAGACAGGCGAGAGATGAGCGTCAGCTACGACAAGCTTCCCACGGAGATACGGGTCGGTGGGCACCTGTTCATAAACGACGGGATCATCGACCTGGAAATCACGGGCATAGACGAAGACGTGAAGGGCTTCGACGCCGTGGTGGCCTCGGGGGGCGCGGTTTCGAGCAGGAAGGGGGTTAACGCACCGGGGACGTCGCTGACCATGAGGCCGCCAACCGAGAAGGATCACATTGGGATAAGGTTCGGCGTCGAGATGGACTGCGACTGGTTCGCGGCGAGCTTCATCAGGGACGCGTCGGACGTGAAGGCCGTCAACGAAGCCATCTCCGACGCCGGGGGCGACCAGCCGGTGATAAGCAAGATCGAGCACGGCGACGCAGTCCGTAACATAGGGGAGATCATCGAGGCCAGCGACGGTATAATGGTGGCGAGGGGAGACCTGGGCATAGAGATACCGCCGTGGGACGTGCCGCTGCTCCAGAAGAAGATAATAGCCGCCTGTAACAGGCTGGGAAAACCGGTGATCGTGGCGACCCAGATGCTGGAGTCTATGATGCACACCCCGAGGCCGACGAGGGCGGAGGCGAGCGATGTCGCCAACGCGCTGCTCGACGGCGCCGACGCCGTCATGCTCAGTGGCGAGACGGCGATAGGCAAGTACCCCGTTGAGGTGGTGCGAGCCATGAACAACATCAGCTGGGTTGTCCAGGAGCAGATAACCCATAGAGAAAAGTCGGAGAGAGGGAGCCTCCTGCCAAACATAATCGGCAGCTTGGCTACGCGAGCCGTCGAGGCCGTCGAGGCCTCAGCCATTATAGTGGTGACCCGCAGCGGCTTCAGCGCGCTCATGGTGAGCACACATAGGCCGAAGACAAGGATCTTAGCCGTCTCGAAGGACCCGAGGGTGGGCCGGAGGATGCATCTATACTGGGGGGTTGAGCCTCTGGACATTCTGTGGACCGACGACAGGGATCAACTGATCATAAGGGCCGTGGAGAACAGCCTGGAGAAGGGCTACATCTATGAAGAGGACGTCGTGGCGGTGGTTTCGGGATCTACATTAATCGCGCCAGGCCTCACCACTACGTTGGACATCCTCAGCGTCCGGGACATTCTGTACCACGCTGGGCGCCGAGACTAAGTTTTATCACTACTCGCCACCAAATTTCATTATATGGATTCATACGTTCTACCCGATGTCAAGGAACCTGAGCCCCTTGCCTCCAACGAGATCGTGTTGGTGACGAGCGGCGACCTGAGGCTAAGCGCGAACCAGGAGTGCTGGCCCGCCCAGAAAGAGATGGAGGACAAGATAAGGGCCGCCTTCGAGAGGGAGGGCTACCACGTGCTCAGAGGCCACCCATACGACCCTGAGCTGCGGCACGGGTTCATCTGGAACCAGAGGATGGGCATGGACGTCTTCAGAGACATACCTAGGGACGCCCCGGTCGTGGTAGCCGAGGCCGTCTGGCAGTACAGCCACCACGTCCTCGCGGGGCTCCGCGACCACGAAGGCCCGATCCTCACCATGGCAAACTGGAGCGGCCAGTGGCCGGGGCTCGTCGGGATGCTCAACCTCAACGCGAGCCTCACGAAGATGGGTGTCGAGTACAGCACAGTCTGGAGCGAGGACTTCGACGACGAGTTCTTCCTGAGGGGCGTCAGGCAGTGGCTCAGTGAGGGCAGGATCACGCACGACACCAGCCACGTGAGGGACCTGAACCCAGGGAAGCTGCCGAGAGATGAGTACAAGCTAGGTGAGGCATTGGCGCGGCAACTCCGGCGCGACAAGGCGGTAATGGGCGTCTTCGACGAGGGCTGCATGGGCATGTACAACGCCATCATCGAGGACGAGCTCCTAAACCCCCTGAGGGTCTACAAGGAGAGACTCAGCCAGTCCGCGCTGGTCGCCGCCATGAGGACGGTCAGCGACGAGGAGGCACAGGCGGTCATGGACTGGCTCGGCGCCAAGGGCATGGTCTTCGTCACAGGCGTCGACGAGGCCACTGAGCTCACGGACCGCCAGATACTGGAGCAGTGTAAGATGTACATCGCCGCAGTGCGTATAGCCTACGACTTCGGCTGCGCCCTCATCGGCATCCAGTACCAGCAGGGGCTCAAGGACATGGCGCCCGCCAGCGACCTCGCGGAGGGCCTGCTGAACAACGTGGAGAGGCCGCCCGTCTATCACGGGGAGACCGGTGAGGAGCTCTACCCGGGGGTCGCTCTGCCTCACTTCAACGAGGTCGACGAGTGCGCGGGGCTCGACGGCCTCATCACCAACAGGGTGTGGACGGCCATGGGGTACGACCCCGCGAACACGCTTCACGACGTGAGGTGGGGCGATTGGTACGGCGACGACTACGTCTGGGTGTTCCTCATCAGCGGATCGGCTCCCCCCAGCCATTTCAAGGGCGGGTACAAGGGGGCCAGCAGCGAGCGGCAGCCGCCAATGTACTTCCCCCTCGGCGGCGGTACCCTGAAGGGTGAGAGCAAGCCAGGGGAGATAGTGTGGAGCCGGGTCTTCGTCATGGACGGTGAGCTTCATGTAGACATGGGCCGCGGCACCGTCGTCGATCTGCCCCCCGAGGAGACGCGGCGCAGGTGGGAGGCGACGACGCCTCAGTGGCCCATCATGAGCGCCGTGCTCCACGGCGTCTCCAGGGACCAGTTCATGGCCCGGCACAAGGCCAACCACGTGCAGGTGGTCTACGCGCCGAGCGCAGGGGCCGCGGACAGGGCGCTGGCGGCCAAGGCGGCCATGTTCCACGAGCTTGGTGTAAAGGTCCATATCTGTGGAGACGTAGACGTAGGGTAGGTATGACCAAGGTCATAGCCGTGGACTTGGGGGCCTCCCAGGGACGGGTGATGGTGATCGCCTACGGCGGCGACGGCTTCAGCTTAGAGGAGGTGCACAGGTTCCCCAACGTCCCCGTCAAGAGGGGCAGGTTCCTGTGCTGGAACGTCAAGCGGCTCTGGCAGGAGGTCGTCAAGGGCGTAGAGTGGGCGAGGGGCGGCGCCTCCAGCGTCGGCATCGACTCGTGGGGCGTCGACTACGGGCTCCTGGATAAAAGGGGGAACCTCCTGGGGGACCCCGTGCACTACAGGGACACCCGGACGAGGGGGTTGATGGAGTGGGTCTTCGAGAGGATGCCCCGGAGGGAGATCTTCGAGAGGACGGGCGTCCAGTTCCTGGAGCTCAACACCCTGTACCAGCTCGCAAGCTTGGTGAAGACGAGGAGCCGGCTGCTGAGGAGGGCCGCCACCTACCTGGGGCTCCCCGACCTCTTCAACTTCTGGTTCACGGGGGAGAGGAGGGCAGAGTTCACCCACGCGACGACTACCCAGATGTTCAACCCGAATGAGATGCGGTGGGAAGCGGAGATCCTCGAGGCTGTGAAGATACCCGTGGGCATCTTCCCGGAAGTCGTGGAGCCGGGGGAGCTTCTCGGCGAGAGCCTGGGGCTGAGGGTCTGTGCGCCTGCGTGCCACGACACGGGGAGCGCCGTGGCCGCGGTGCCGACCAGGAGTGAAGACTTCTCGTACATCAGCAGCGGCACCTGGAGCCTCCTGGGCACGGAGGTCGGGGAGCCGGTGATAAACGACGCCGTCTACAGGAACAACTTCACCAACGAGGGCGGTGTAGAAGGCACATTCAGGCTCCTCAGGAACCTTCCGGGGCTCTGGCTCGAGCAGGAGCTCCTGAGGGAGTGGAGGATGAAAGGCTCCGTGGTGGGCTACGACGAGCTCTACGAGGCGGCGGAAAAGGCGCCGCCGTTCAGGTCGCTGATAGACCCCAACGACCCCGTGTTCCATGACCCCGGCGAGATGACTCCACGGATAGGCCGCTACTGCGCCGAGACGGGGCAGGAGGCACCCATGTCCATTGGCGAGCACATCAGGTGCGTGTACGAGAGCCTCGCCCTCAACTACAGGCACGCCTTCGGCCAGCTGGAGGAGATTACGGGCAGGAGGCCGCCTGTGATCCACGTCATCGGAGGCGGCTCACTGAACAGGGTGCTGAACCAGATGACGGCAGACTCAACGGGGGCCCAGGTCGTCGCAGGGCCGGTGGAGGCGACGGCCCTGGGCAACGCGGTGGTGCAGCTCGTGTCCCTAGGCGAGCTGGGGAGCGTCTCGGAGGCCAGGGAGGTGCTGTCGGAGAGCCTGGAGCTGCAGGTCTATTCTCCGGGAGAGACGGGAGACTGGGATGAGGCTTACCTGCGTTTCATGGATCTGCTGGAGGCGGATATGGGTTGATCGTCGGACTCGTCTCTGACACCCACGATAACATACACATGATAGACAGGGCGGTGAAGCGGCTGAACGAGGAGCGGGTGGGCCTCGTGCTCCACGCGGGGGACTACGTCTCTGCGTTCACGGCGAAGCACTTCAAGCCCCTGGATGCCCCGATGATCGGCGTATACGGTAACAACTGCGCGGAGCGTGACACATTGAGGAGGGTCTACGCCGAGGCGGGTGCGGAGATTCGGGGGTTCTTCGCTGAGGTCGACGCCGGTGGTCTGCGGGTGGCGCTGCTCCACGGCCACAGGAGGGAGGGCGTCGACAGGGCGTACGGCGGCGGCTACGACGTCATAGTGAGGGGTCACACCCACCGAACGGCTATAGACGAGGAGGATGGTGTGCTGGTGGTTAACCCCGGCGAGGTCTGCGGCTACGTGTCAGGCAGATGCACCGTAGCCTTCTTGGACACCGTGAGGAGGGCTGCGTGGTTATGCGAGCTCTGCTAGGCTGCCCCACAGAACTCCTTTATGGCGTACAAGTGGACCAAGGCGGTTTCATAGACGGACTCTAGGTCGACCCACTCCTCCTTGGCGTGGGCGCCGTGCCCCATGGGCCCGTGAGCGACGGCGGGTATGCCCTTGCTGTGGATGATCTGGGTGTCCATCCAGCCTGTGCCGCCGATATATCGTGGGGTCTTGCCTAGCAGCTTCTCGGAGCCCTCTTTGAGTACGCGGCATATCTCCTCGTCGGGTGATATCTCCATGGGGCCACGGTAGAAGGTTATGGTGTAGTCGGCGTTGAACTTGGGGTCGCCCTCCTCCAGCGACTTGATGAGGCTGGTCATCTCCTCGTCGACATCGTCTCTGTCCTCGCCGGGGATGAGCCGTCTCTCTAGCTGTAGCTTGCAGTTGGCGGGGTAGGTGCTGAGCTCGCTGCCTCCCTCTATGATGCTGGCGTGGACTGAGCCTGGGCCGACCAGGAGGTGCTCGGTCTCCTCCAGTAGCTGGCCCAGTGCCTCGAGGCCGATGAGGACGTGCCCCATCTTAGCGATGGCGTCGACGCCGACGCGGTGGAGGCTGCCGTGGGCGGCGACTCCGTGGGTCTCTACGTCTATCCATGCGAAACCCTTGTGGGCTACCTGTATGTTGCC
>DATKWN010000124.1:0-6457 GCA_035529515.1 Candidatus Krumholzibacteriaceae bacterium
TCCATCTCAGGGTAATATTTCTCGTTGAACTCTTCCAGCCGCTCTGTGTGCGTGAGCTTTACGTGAAAACGTACTCCGCCGGGGCTGGCCGATTTACGGTCACAGTAAGGACACTTATACTCGGTCGTCTGCGTGCTCAATCGGGCCACAACACCGGTGATATATAGGGTGTCTGTGGCTATAATAGTCTTTACCGTAATCTCTCTATAAACATCGATTTGTGCACCGAGCCACTAACGCTATTTAAATCATATCTCGGCCACTCTGGGTTCATCTACTAGTAGAATGAAGAGTACTCCTATCACCAGCAGGGCAGCGGATAGCACGTACCATGGATAGGATGGGTTATACCTGTAGATGTAGCCGCTCAGTAACATGCCCAGGGTCTGCATCGCCATCCCCAGCACGCCGCTGCCCCAGGCGCCCCTCATCAGCCAGATCCCGCCGCCTCCTATGGAAGCTAGTACTCTGCCACGTTTCTCCCTGGGGATCATGTCGGCGAAGAGGCTCTGGAAGCTGGGGTTCATGAAGGCGTTGGTGAGCGTGGTGACGACGGCGAGGAGAACCACGTGCAGATAAGTCTCGCATCTGAGGTAGAGGTAGCACTGAGCCGAGCCCAGGATCATGCATAGTCCCGCTATCAGCTTCTTGCTGTACCTGTCTACTATGCTGCCGGCGGGTATGCCGAGGACGACGCTCACTACGCCGGAGACGAGCATGACTTTACCCCACTGCTGTACGCTGAGTCCAATGATCTCGGTGGCTCTCACAACCCAGAAGGAGCTGGCTATGGACGCGAACAGCACGCTGGAGGACACCAGGAGCGACAACGTATAGAGCCGCTTCGGGGTCTCCTTCAAGACGCTGAACACGCTGCGGTAGGCCTCCAACAGCAATCCGGGAAGCTTTGAGAGGCTGAGGTCAAGCCTCTTGGGGTTCTCCACCGTCTCCTTCAGGTACCTCAACCTGAACAACGCGATGGCGGAGGCTATCCAGAACCCCATGAAGTATAGCCTATGCATGGCTCGGCTGATGCCGATGTTGTCTATCAGCCAGCCCCCGATGACGGGTGCGGCTATGCCGAAGGCACTGGGTATGGCGACGGTCGCGGCGAAGCCTATCCCCCTCTGGTCCGGCGGTATGCTGTCGGCGATCAACGCCTGACGGGCCGGGAAGTAGAAGGTTACCAGGCTCTGCACGAACATGCCCACCGCGAGCCACTGCCAGGAGTTGGTGAACGCGGGGATCAGGAAAGAGGCCCCGTACATGAAAGTCATGTAGGCGATGAGCTTGATGCGGCCCTGGTAGTCCGCTATGTACCCGCCGAGGGGGTACAGTATCATGCTGGCCAGGTTCCCCACCGCCATGATGACCCCTATGGTCTCGTAGCTCCCGCCGAGGTGGATGACGTAGAGAGGAAGAAAAGGCCATATGATGTCGATGGTCGTCCTCCATACGCACTCGCAGACCGTCATCACGAGGACGTTACCCTTCATGAAGCCGAAGATTCCTCGGACCGTCTGCATCCGCTACACCGACGAAGTACCACCCCTGACACTCGCCCGGCTATAAAGTTAACCACGGACGCGCATCTTTTTAATTACCCAAGAATAGTCACTAACATGAGCGTGAAGAACAACAAGGTCACATGGATCACGTGCCCCGACTGCGGCTCGAAGATAGGGATAGTGATATCCGTCGGGCAGAAGGCTCCTGTCGTGGTGCACGAGGAAGAGGAAGAAGTCGAGGGCGAAGTATGGCCCCCCCAGGAGGTTGATTTTAGGGCTAGGCTGGAAGCCGCTGGCGTTGACCTTGCGCTCGTAGACGTAGAGCAGAGCGAAGGAACCGCGATGGTGAGCCCAAAAAAGTTCCTAGGGGACATGTGGGGGCCCATCAACGAGGCGATGAGGGGGCTGGGCGGCACCTGGATCAGGGACGGCAGGAACAGCCGCTGGGAGATAAAACTCGAAGAACCCGAAGGCTAGTCGCCGGATAATATATCCTTTATAACTTCCTTGACCCAGATCCCTGCCCCAGAGACCTTATCCACCTTCTCCAGGTACTCCGTCCAGCTCAAGCCCAGAGCCCGCCTCCACTGAGGATAGGATTTCTCAAGGTTACTGTACGCGGCCTGGTGGTGTTCACAGTACACCGAGTCTCCCTGTTTTTCCCGGTCGCAGACTCTGCACCCTGTCAGACGGCTCCCTCCCATGCATGAACCCCGGTGACGGCTTCAGCTATCGCGGCTCCTATCTCACCCTCTTTGTCCTTGAATTGGGCGAGGATGGGTTTGAGAGCCTCCTTGACGTCATCTATCACAGCTTCAGGGTTCTCCTTGCCTACCTGGATCTTCTCCAGGGACTCCTCCAGCTCCCTGGTCATCTCGACGCTTAGGATGCTTGGGCAGTATTCTTCGAGGGTCTCCACGATGCGCAGCCCCAGATCGGTTATGGCGATCCTCCTGCCGGCGACGTAGCCCCGCCTGTAAAGGGTGTCGATGATGTTCGTCCTCGTGGCCTTCGTGCCTATCTCGTGGTTCTCCATGTGTCTCAGCAGGCTGCTGGGGTTGAACCTCTGCGGCGGCTTCGTGTAGCTTCGCCGGGTCGATAACTTGGTGACTGGGATAACCATGTCCACCTCTAATTCGGGGAGCGTCGTCTCCCTGTCCTCGACGTAAGGCGCGTACATGTCGAGCCAGCCCTTTTTCGTGGTCTTCGAGCCCCTCAGGTAGAAACTGTGGCCGTTGACGTCCACCTCGGCTTCTACCTTCTCTCTGATCGCCGGCTCCCCGAGACACGCGAGGAACCTCTTCACGATGAGATCATATGTCTTTGCCTCGTTTTCCTGGAGCCGCCTCGGCTTGGCGCCGGTGGGGTGAATAGCAGGGTGAGCCGGGTCGTCCTTCTTTCCCTGCCTTGGCTTCAACCTGCCTCTAGACATGAGTTCCTCGGCGTGCTTCGCGTAGGCAGGGTGTTTGCTGAGCTTCTCGAGGATTCCTCTGAGATCCAGCGTCGGCGGCAGGCGCTGGCTGCTCGTCCGCGGGTAGCTGATATACGTCCCAAGGTACAGCTTCTCCGCCGCCCTGAGGGTCGCCGTGGGGCTCATATTGAAGACGCGGTACGCCTCCCTCTGGAGGTCCCCCAGGTTGAACGGTGGAGGAGGGAGGAGCCGCTCACTCCTCATCTCTACCCCGACGACCTTACCGTCCCTCCCTCTGCACTCAGACGCCAGCTCCCTTGCGTTGACTTCCCTCTCAAGTCTCTGTTTCTCGTACTCCAGAGGGTAGGCCTCGCCGGAGATCACAGTCTCGGCGTATACCTTCCAGTACGGTAAAGGGACGAAGCTCCGTATACCTGCCTCCCTCTCCTTGACGAAGCTGAGCGTAGGTCCCTGCACCCTGCCGATGCTGAGGGTCTTCTTGGCACCTGACGCCTCCCTCACCGCCAGGGTCAGCGCCCTGCTGAGGTTGATACCGAAGAGCCAGTCTGCCTCGTGCCTCGTCTTACCCGCGGCTATGACTGGGTAGTCGAGCGTTGGCCCCATGGTCTCCCACGCCTTCACGAGGTCCGTACTGGTGAGGGTGCTGTACAGCATCCTACGGGACCTTGCTAGGCTGTGCTCGCCCACAGCGTACCTGAGGGCGTTGTAGGCTATCAGGCTGCCCTCCTGATCGTAGTCGCAGGCGCTGACGAACCGGTCCACGCCTCTAGAGAGCGTCGAGATCGTCTCTATGTAGGCCTTTACCCGGGTGTTCGCCTTGTTGACCTGGCTCGCGGGCACCCACTTCATCTCGTAGACCGGGTAGGTCCATCCTCCCCCCACCTGGGTTAACGCGTAGAGGTGGCCCAGGGCTGAGACCACCAGCAGTTCGTCTCCTTCTCTTCTCGCAACATGGTACTGGACGCTGCTGTCCCTAAGGGTCACTGGGCGTCCCTCGTCGTCCAGCGCCTGGGCTATGCGTCTAGCCGAGCTCGGTTTCTCAGTTATGACGAGGAAGCGTTGGGGCAATCTACTGTTTAGCGGGGCGGCTAGACATTAATTCTTTGGGTGAACCATAGACGCGGCTGCATAACCTATTTCAGGCTCCCCACACCCATTCCTGTGATGCAGCCGTTCACGGCAGTCCTCACTCAAGGCGTCGTCGTCATCCCCATGAGGAGCGAGGCAGACAGCCTGTTCAACGACGGGTACGGCACCCGAGAGGGGGACAGCGTGCTTACCCTCGATCCATGTGAGACGCTGTACAACATGGACAGGGGAAAGGTGGCGCTGGTAGACGAGGACGCCAACGAGAAGCTCAGCTTCCAGGAGGCTCTCATGCTGTTCACGGAGGATGACGCGTCCATATGGACTAGGTTCATAGTGTACAGAGACCTCAGGACGAGGGGCTTCGTAGCCAGGAAAGCCGAGGAGACAGCAGGCTTCGTGGTCTATGAAAGAGGCGTATACAGGAGGCAGCCTCCGAGCTACCATGTGAGAATAATATCGGAGGGGCGGCCCGAGAAAGTCGAGGCCATACTGGATGACCTGAAGAACTCGGAGGAAGAGGGCTGCGAGTTCAAGCTCGCCGTTGTCGACCGCCGCGGCGACATAGTGTACTACGGCTTGTCTGAGAAAATGTTCTAGGATTTTAGATGGGACAGCAACTCGCTTATCTTTACTTTCCTCTGGTCGCCGGTCTTCATGTCTCTGACGGTCACGGATCCCTCCGCGAGGTCCTTCTCGCCAACGACCACGACGGTTGGGATCCCTTTCTTGTCGGCGTACTCTAGCTGCTTCCCCAGGCGGCGGCCCATTAAGTCTACGACTGCGGACACCCCCGCTTTCCTCAGCGTCTGCGTTAACTCCACCGCCTTCATGCGTACGTTTTCCGTGACTGGAGCCACATACGTATCAACGCCTAGGTTGAGGTCTTTAAACGCGCCCTTCTCCTCAAGGATCTGCGTCAGCCTGTCGATGCCGAAGGACACGCCCGTGGCCGGCGTCGGCTGACCACCGAAGAGCTCCACGATCTCGTCGTAGCGGCCCCCGCCGGCGATGCTGCTGTACTCCTCGAAGCCCTTCGCGAATATCTCGTAGACCGGCCCGGTGTAGTAGTCCAGCCCACGGGCTAGGCTCAAGTCAACTACCACGTACTCGGCGAAGCCGAAGGCCTCCGCGTACCTGTAGAGATCGGCTAGCGCCTCGCAGCCTTTGATGCCCTCGGGGTAGCCCTTGAGCATCTTCTCGGCGGCCTCGATGACCTCCAGCGGTTCGCCTTTAAGGCCGATGAGGTCCAACAGCCTGATGGACGCCTCCTCGTATGGAGCTATCCCTCTGAGTTCCTCTATCACGCCCTCCCGGCCTATCTTCTTGATCTTGTCCACAGCCCTGATGGCGTCCAGCGTCTTCTCCTTGGGTATCCCTGAGAGCTCCACTATGCTGGTCAGTATCCTACGGTCGTTGAGGTATACGATGAACCCCTCGAAGCCTAACCTGCCCAGCGCCTCCACGGCGGCGGAGAGGACCTCGGCGTCGGCTATGCTGCCTTCGACGCCGAAGACGTCGACGTCTGCCTGCCAGAACTCCCTGAACCGTTTCTCGGTGGGCCTCTCGTACCTCCACACAGGGCCAATCATGTAGCGCTTGAACGGCATCTGGAGCTCGCGATGCGACGCCACCACGCGGACGGTGCTGGCCGTCATCTCGAAACGCAGCGCCAGCTCCCGGTCTGACTTGTCCTTGAAGGCATACACCTGGTTCAGCATGTCCTCCCCGCTCTTTATCCTCAGCATCTCCAAGTACTCGAAGGCCGGCGTATCCAGCGGCTCGTAGCCGTAGGACTCGTAAACCTCCCGCACAGTGTCCACTACCCAGTTCTTCTTCAACTGGTCTTCGGGAAGGAAATCTCTGGTTCCGCGTGGCGACTGGAACATGAGGCAGATAAAGAAGGCATGGTATATGAAAATATTGCTACTCCGCCTGGCTGGTCTCCACCCGCTCCTCGCCGCGGCCCGGGTTCCTGCGCTTCAGCTTGACGGCGCCTATCTCGCTCGTGTTCCTCACGTGGGTGCCTGCGCACAGCATCTCCACCGGCCCGCAGCTCCAGTGACGCATACCCTCGTCGTCGACCTCTATTCTCACCGGGTGGCCCTCCGCTAGGAACTCGTTGGTGTCCGATTCCACCTTCTTCAAGGTATCCGGGTCAAGCCTGTCCTCATGGACGTAGTCGGCCCTGTCCTTCTTGTCGTCGACATAGGAGCCCGTGCGCTCCATGAAGCCAAAACGCCTCCAGAGAAAATACTCCATGATGTGGGACGCCGTGTGGAGCCGCATGATCCTGTAACGCCGATCCCAGTCGATGACTCCCACCACCAAGTCCCCCGGCCTCAAAGCAGGCGAATCCTCCATGACATGCACGATACGGTCACCCATTATCTGGGTGTCCACCACCCTCAACCCATTCAGCGCCCCAGAG
>DATKWN010000125.1:0-2438 GCA_035529515.1 Candidatus Krumholzibacteriaceae bacterium
GCGGGGCGTTATTAGGCCGTCGCTGAGGCCGAAGGTGCCCAGCCCGGCGGCGTAGGCGGCGTGTCTCTCGGACCACGTGGAGGCGTATAGGTACTTCTCGGAGGTGGCTCCCTTCCACAGCGGAGACAGCATGGGGGCTACGGCCTCGACGCCTTCCTCGACCAGCTTCTCGACCACGTGCTCCCTTAGCCTGACGTTCACCTCCTCGCCGAATATCCTGGAGCGTGCCCAGCGCTCGCTGGGGAAGTGGGTCTCCTTCCTGTGGTCCCTCTTGGTGGCCTCTGTCTGGGGCAGTATCCAGCTCACCACGGTGAGCTCCTCGGCCTTGAACTCCTTATCCGGATGGGCGTGACTGATGAGCCCCAGCGGCGACAGGTAGAAGCCGCCTATGTCCTGCTTGTAGAACGTGTAGAGGGGGTCGGCGCCGCTGCTGTAGCCGACGAGGGGCTCCGCCCACACGGGCTCGCCGCCCCACTTCTGCATGCTGTTCTCGGGGCCTGCTATGAAGTCCTTGATCACCTTCTCTATCCATCGAGCCGGGTCGTCTTTCAAGTGAGCCACACCGTCCATACCGGAAGCGCTTTATTTAAAACAGACTTCATCAAGTTAACAAGCCCCGCGGGGAAGAGCGGTTGACCAACGAGAGGTACCTCTACATTACCTGGATGGATGTTCAGCGTCTATCCGAGAAGCTCGCCGACCAGATAGCCGAAAGTGGGTTCAGGCCTGACATCATCGTGGCGGTGAGCCGAGGCGGATTCGACCCCGCCAGGATCCTGAGCGACGAGCTCAACATCCGGAGCCTCGCAAGCCTCCAGGTCATATACTACGCGGGGGTCAACGAGAGGAACGACAAGCCTCAGGTGAAGTACCCGCTAAACGCGGACATCGCGGGCCTCAACGTGTTGGTGGTTGACGACGTCGCCGACTCTGGGAGCAGCCTCAAGGTCGTTAAGGATTACGTTGACAGCCTTGGTCCAAGGGAGGTCAGGATAGCGACTCTTCACCACAAGCCGTGGAGCAGATTCGAGCCGGACTTCTACGCGGAGTCGGCTGACAAGTGGATCATATATCCGTGGGAGCCGCGGGAGAGCATCGAGGACATAAGAGAGAAGCTGCTGTCGGAGGGCGTCCCCGCGGATGAGCTCGCCGTGAAGCTCATAGAGATAGGGTTCACCCGTAAACAGGTGCGGCGGTTCCTAGGACTCAAAGACGTATAGGACCTCGTCGTAGGTGCGGCCCATCCACTCGGTGCCCGGCTCGTAACGGACCAGCTTCCTGCGTGAGAGCGTCTCACGTAGCCGCGCGTTGGCCTCCTCCAGGCTGATCTCCTTGTCCCTGAGGAGCTCCAAGGGCACGTTTACCTGCATGGGTCTGGCGGGCAGCCTATGCCTCGTCGCCTTGGGGGTGAAGACCTGTCCCTGCTCCGCGGCCTCCACCACCTGGCTCTTCTCCACCTTGGGGAGGTATAGGGCGGCCTCGTATTCGCCTTAGTCCACCCTGTCCGTGGCCTCGGCCTCTGTGCAGTGGTTTATCCGGTACCCCCACGTCGTCAATAGGTTCTCCAGCTCGTGGCTCCGTTTGAAGCAGATACTCCCCCTCCTAGATTAGGCGGTACGTCTGGTCCCTGTAGATGAGCAGCAGCCCGCCTTCCTCGTCGGGGCTCCTCGCCAGCTCGTAGGGCTCCATCCTGAGGTCGAGTGTGGCTAGGGCCTCCTCCGCCTTCTTGGCGCCGAAGGGCCCGGGGATCACGCGGCACCACCTCTGCACCTTTATGCTCGGGTCGAAGTAGTCGACGAGGCAGACGCAGGTGAACCTGCAGCCGAGCCGCTTCATTATGGCTGTCCTGTGCATGCCGTCCAGCACGACGTATGTACCGCGGTCGACGATTATGGGGGCGGACTGGACGCCGTCGCGTATGATCCGGTCTCCCAGGCTGCGTATGCGCTCCGGGATGGTCTCCTCGTGGATGCGAAGCCTGTCGGTGGGGGCGAGGGCTGTGTCGAGTCTGAGTCCCTCGTGGTCTATGGTGTAGGCGATGGGCTGACCAGACATCGATGAAACTTCGTTCGCCGGTGTTAAAATCCTGTGAGGCTGGGCTACTGGATCTCTTCCAGTGCCTCCTGGGCGGCCTCCTCGGCCTCGGCGAGCAGGTCGGATTTGACGATGGTGGTCACGTAGCCCGCTATCTTGTTGCGGAGCTTCTTGGACACGTCGAGCCCTATCTCTTTGAGGAACTGCTTGTTGTGCTCGAACTCCAGCTGGAAGCTGTACGGGTACTTCTCCAGCAGCTTCAAGCTTATCCGCTTGATCATCTCCGTGCGTACCTTACCCAAACACGTGCACCTGTGCGCTGTTATCATCCTTGCCGCTC
The DNA here is from genome assembly GCA_035529515.1 of Candidatus Krumholzibacteriaceae bacterium. Lineage (GTDB taxonomy): Archaea > Thermoproteota > Bathyarchaeia > TCS64 > TCS64 > RBG-16-57-9. Next base: position 2,375 of record DATKWN010000125.1, read on the forward strand.
TTTTAAACGTTTACCCTCGCACGTTAGGGCTCCTCCTCCGTGAGGAGGGGCTCCAGCGTCACCT
>DATKWN010000126.1:0-5742 GCA_035529515.1 Candidatus Krumholzibacteriaceae bacterium
GTTATTTCAGCGGCGTCTTTTCCAGGACCTTCATCAGCCAGAACACGACGAAGGCTATCACCAGAAAGTCTATCATCGAACCCACGAAGTGGCCCACGGCGAAGACGATGGGCCCGACGCTCCAGACGGCCCCCTCCCAGCCGCCCCCGGGTATGAAGAAGGTAATCACGGGCATTATTATGTCTGAGACGAGGGCGGACACAAGCTTCCCCGCGGCGCCGCCTATGATGAAGGCTATGGCGAGGCCCACGATGCCGTACTTGGACAGGAAGGACTTGAACTCCCCCACGAGTCCCTCGGGCTGGGGTGGCGGCGGCGCCGGCTTGGCGGCCAGTGACTCCTTGATGGCTTTCAGCTCGGACAGCATTTCCTTGAATACTTCCTCACTCACAGAAAACACCAAGTTTCTCAAGGATTTCACAGTTAATAACTATATAGTTGGGTGATGGGCGGGGCACGTGCCCCCGGGCGTGTATACGTGAATGTTTATTAATCATGTTTTTTTACTATATTTCGAAGATAAAATGAGGACGTTCATCAAGCTATACGGGCCGCCCCTCGGCAAGGCGCTGAGGGCGCTGGAGAAGGTGGGGTGGCAGATGCCAGAGGTGTGCATAATGGATACCTTCATAGAGACTTACCCGGCTAACTTCTACACCGCCGAGAACACGGTGGACTACTTCAAGATGTCGAGCGACGTCGTGAGCAGGGAGAGGTGCAGCAACATCATAGCGGACAGCAGCTTCAGGCTGGGGCGCTTCGACTTCTACTACCAGTGGTGGACCATACCGACGCTGACGCAGATACATGACCTCTACGGGAGGATCGACGAGGCGCTGGAGCCCCTCGGCGTCTGGTACGAGGCCGTGAACAGCCCCGCCTTCGACATCGAGGAGAAGGAGGTCACGGACGAGGACGCGGCGGAGACCCTCGAGATGTCGCGGGCCGCGCCGGCAGCCGGGCGCAGGTTCTGGGCGAGGTTCGAGGTCTTCAAGGACGCCGCGGGGGAGTACAGGTTCCGGCTGAAAGCTCCGAACAACAAGATAATCGCGGTCAGCGAGGCGTACAAGACCAAGGACGGGGCGCTAGGCGGCATCGACTCGGTGAAGAAGAACGCCGCCGATGCCGACAGGTTCGAGGTCTACGACGACGTCGCCGGCATGTGCAGGTTCAGGCTACGGGCGCCCAACCGCGAGATCATCGCGGCGAGCCAGAGGTACAAGACGAGGCAGGGGTGCCACAACGGCGTGGAGTCGGTTAAGCTGAACGCGCCGAGGGCCGAGACCATCGACCTGACGGAACTCTAAACCATTTTTTTCATGGCTTTTTCTGGTGATTAGAGGGAACGATGTTTCGTTTCCTCTGATGTGAACAGGATACACGTCTCTATCCTAGGTGTATCTGTCGCCCTCAGCCTCTAGCCTCTTCACGAGGTCGCGGACCTTCTGTTCCTAGGCGACCTGATATTCTGGTCGGCGACAATAACGATGGGCCCGCTGACGCTCACCAGAGACGACGCAAAGGAATAGCCTCAACCACCCAGAATCGCCGCCAAGTCTGTCGACGGTAAAACAATCAACGTCTAGTAAAAAGATGGAAAAGGGGTTAGGTGATGACCCCTTTCTTCCTCAACGCCTTTATCTCCTCCACGCCGTAGCCAAGCAGATCGGAGAGTATCTCCTCGTTGTGCTGACCCAGCGTGGGCGCAGCACCCGCGGCGGCCGGCGTCCTCGAGAACCTGATGGGGAAGTTGGGCTGACGAACCTTCCCCGCCCTGGGGTGCTCCAGCTCCACGATCATCCCGCGGGCCTTGACCTGAGGGTCCTCCACCACCTCGTCCAGCTGGTATATCGGAGCCACGGGCACGTTCGCCCCGACGAGGGCGTCCACGACGCCGCGCACCTCCTTGCCCGTGACCCACCGCTGCAGATCCTCGTTCGACTCCAGATCGCTGCCCGTGACCTCCTTGAGCCTATCCACCTGGCCGCCCTCCGCCGCCACGTAGACGTAGCCGTCCGAAGCCTTGAAGAACCCGAACAGTATGCCCACCGTGGGCCGGTCCCTCCAGATCTCCCACGCCAGCTTACCCTCGGCCAGGTAGTTTGAAAGAGGAATCCCCGTCATGGCTATCATGCAGTCGAGCTGCGCGACGTCCACCAGCTGCCCCTCCCCCGTGCGGTCTCTGTGCCTGAGAGCCGCGAGGATGCCGACGACCGCCCAGACAGCCGGGTCCAGGTCTCCGTGCCACTCCGCCGGCCTCAGGGGCGGGCCCTCCGGGTCGACCAGGTCGCCGGTGAGCCTCATCCAGCCGGACATGGCCTCCGCGACGGGGGCGAAGCTGGGCCGGTCACGGTAGGGGCCGTCGACGCCGAAGCCGCTGAGAGCCGCGTAGATGACATCCGGCTTCTTCTTCCGCAGCTCCTCGTACCCCAGCCCCAGCTTCTCCATGGTGCCCCTCTTGAAGTTCTCGACGACGACGTCGGCCTTCTCCAGGAGCCCATAGAATATCCGTTTCCCCTCCTCGCTCTTCAGGTTGAGGGTCATCCCCTTCTTACACCTGTTCAGGTACATGAAGGGGGAGCTCTCACCCTTCACGAGCGGAGGGTAAAACCTAGACATCTCGCCCCACGGCGGCTCGACCTTGATGACCTCGGCGCCCATCGAGGCAAGGATCATCGTCGTGAAAGGGCCGTAGTAGACGTGGCTCAGGTCGAGGACCCTGACACCTTCGAGAAGCATACTCAAACCTGCACCTCCATTGTCAACATATCTCGCCGCCGTCCAGGGCTAGGAGCCTGTCCCAGTTCTCCGTGGTGATCCTCTGGATGGTGTCCGTCTCCTGCTCGGTGAGGTGCCTGAACCTTCCCTGCATCTTCAGCGCCTCCGAGACCGGCGCCAGCTCCCTCGGCTTATGGGTCAGCCTGAAGCGTCTGCCGCCCTCTATCTCGTAGAGGGGCCAGAGCCCCGACTGCACCGAGAGCCTCGACACCTTTATCGCGTCCTTGGGGTCGAACCCCCAGCCGGTGGGGCACGGCGCGTGTATGTGCATGTACCTGAAGCCCTTCAGCCCCTTGCTGTACTGTATCTTGGCGATCAGGTCCTCCGGGTAGGCCACCGACGCCGTCGAGACGTAGGGCACACGGTGAAGCGCCAAGATGAACGGAAGGTTCTTCTTCGCCTCGCTCTTGCCGCGGCTCTTCTCGCTTATGGGCGTCGTGGCGCTCCTCGCCAGCAGAGGCGTCGAGCTGCTCCTCTGTCCCCCCGTGTTCATGTAGGCCTCGTTGTCGTAGGTGAACCAGAAGACGTTCTCGTTCCTCTCCGCCGCCGCCGAGAGCCCCTGGAAACCGATGTCCACGGTGCCCCCGTCCCCGATCAATCCCGCCACCACCACGTCCTCCCTCCCCAACAGCTTGTAGCCCCTGGATAGGCCCGTGAGGAACGCGGCGGCCCCCTCGAACGCAGGCGCGTAGAAGCTCGGGACCCTGATGTTCATGAAGCCCGGCGCACAGGACGCGACCTCCACACGCGCCGAGTTCCTGCCCAGCGCCTTAAACACCAGTCTGCCCACGATGGACCCGCCGCAGCCCTGGCACGCCGGGTTCCCCGGCCAAACCGCCTCTTCCTCAGGGATGTCCATTATGCTAAGTTTCTTGCTCACGTCATACACCTCCTATACCCAGGTGACGAGGGGCTCAACCTTCTCCCCCCTCGCCGCCTTGAGCGTCCTCTCCGCTATCCTCGTGATGTCCCGTACTCGGACCTCGTTCCCGGCCAGCCCGACGTGGTAGCCGAGGATCGCCGGGCGCTCATCCAGCCCATATACGGCGCTCCGGATGGAGTTGAAGGCCACGCCTCCCTCCCCGAGGGAGATGTTCCTGTCAAGGACGCCGATCGCCTCGACTCCTTTCCCTATCCTGGCGAACTCCTCGGCTGGGAACGGCCTGAAAGCCTTCAGCTTGACGAGGCCGACCGGCTTTCCGTCGCCTCTCAGCCTGTCGATGGCGGCCCGGGCCGTGCTCGCTGTGGTGCCCATGGCCACTATGACGGCCTCCGCGTCCTCGCAGCGGTACTCGTCGACGAGCCCCCCGTACCTTCTCCCGAAACGCTTGCCATACTCTTCGTCGACCTCCTTGATCACCTTCTTCGCCCTCGTCATGGCCTCCTGGTGGGCCCGCCACCTCCACTGGAGATCGTGTCCGCCGCCCCACTTCACCATGGTCAGGTGGGAGAAACTCTCGTCGGCGGGGAGCGGGGTGAAGGGCTCGTCGATCTTCTTCCCCTGGCTCCAGTGCCTCTTGTACTCCTCTATCTCCGCGTCAAAGTTCTCGGGGAGCACAGGGTAGTCGCCCTTGTAGGGTGGCAGGAACTCGTCGACCTCCTCCTGCCCCGGTATGGTGACCGGCTCAGCCGTGTAGCTCAGGACGTACCCGTCCAGGCCGAAGGCGACCGGCAGCCTGATCCTCTCGTCCTCGGCTATCCTGTACGCCATCAAGCCGGTGTCCAGGACCTCCTGGTTGTTCTCGCAGTACAGGTGAATCCAGCCCGTGTCCCTCTGAGCCATCATGTCGGTGTGATCCGGCCCCATGGTCCTGACGCCTCTGTTGGCGACCGCCATGACCACGGGCAGCCTGTACCTGGCGGTGCCGTGTAGCGCGTGGTGCATGTACAGCAGACCCGGCCCGGAGGTGGCAGTGAAGACCCTTGCCCCCGTTATGGACGCCGCCATGACCACCAGCTGGGCAGTTATCTCGCCCTCTACGTTGACGAACTCGGCGTCAAGCTCGCCGCTCGCCACCATGTCCGAGAGATACTGGACTATGGTTGTCTGCGGCGTTATGGGGTAGGCGGAGATGAGCCTCGTCCTCGCAAGCTTCACCGCGTACGCGACCGCCTTGTTCCCGACCATCACTTCAGACTTCAACGCCTCATGCCTCCTCCAGCTTCATCTCTATCGTACCCACCGGGCACTCCTCCGCGCAGATGCCGCAGCCCTTACAGTAACGATAGTTTACCTCTGCCTTCCCCTCGACCATCTTGATCGCCGTCTCTGGGCAGTACACCCAGCAACGTTTACAGCCGACGCACTTGTCCACGTCGATCACGGGGCGGAACACTCGCCAGTCGGCCACGTCCCTCGAGTACGATATGATGGGCTCCGAGGGCTTCGTCTCCACGTGCTCCGTCTCCGGGACGTCCGAGGCGTCCACGGGCTCAGAGACCGCCTCGAATGCCTCACGCATTGCCCGGATGTTGGACTCGACTATCCTCTCGGGGAACTCCCTCCTGACGGCCTCCTCCAGGGAGGCCAGGTTGACTAGACCCGTGACCTTGGCGAACGCCCCCAGTATAGCCGTGTTGGTTATGGGCCTCCCCAGGGTCTCGAGGGCTATCCTGGTCGCGTCTACTGTAGCGACCCTGAAGCCGCCGGAGAGCCCTGCGTCCATGTAGGTCCCCGGGTGGTTAACCAGTACTAAGCCGTCTTCCTTCAGCCCCTGGGTCACGTCGACGGATCGGCCCAGCAGGGGGTCCAGGACGACGACTATGTCAGGCTCGTGGACCAGGTCCCTCTCCTTGATGTGTTCGTCGGCTATCCTGCAGAAGGCGACGACAGGCGCCCCCCTGCGCTCAGTGCCGTACTGAGGGATCGCCTGAGTATGTTTACCGTCTATGTGAACGGCTGAGGACAGCATCCTTACGCCCGTGACCGCGCCTTGTCCTCCTCTGCCGTGGAACCGTATCTCG
>DATKWN010000127.1:0-8527 GCA_035529515.1 Candidatus Krumholzibacteriaceae bacterium
GGAGACAGGCTCCGACGCGGGGGTCGAGATAAGCGCCAGCCACAACCCGCCCCAGTACAACGGCTTCAAGGTCTTCAACGGCGACGGCATGAGCTTCACCAGCAGGGAGCAGCTGGAGCTGGAGAGGATACTGGAGGAGGGGGCTTACAGGCTGGCGCCCTGGGACTGCGTCGGGGGCGTGGAGGAGGTGGACGCCGTGGAGCCCTACGCGGACGCCTTGGGCGAGGCCCTGGACCTGTACTGGGACGACAAGGTAGCGTGTGACCTGTTCAGCGGGGCCACGTGTGTGACCGCGCCCAGGGTCTTCGAGGAGCTGGGAATACCAGCGGAGTTCATCAACGCCGTGCCCGACGGCAGGTTCCCGGCGGGAGACCCTGAGCCCAACGCCGAGACGCTGAGACGGCTAGGCGGCTACATGAGGGCTCGGGATATTTCAGTTGGGTTCGGGTTCGACGGGGACGGGGACAGGATGATGCCCGTAGGCAGCGACGGGGCCATGGTGAGCCCGGACAGGGTGCTGTCGGCCTACGCCGGGTACGCCGTGGAGAGGAGCGGCGGAGGCGTCGTGGTCACCCACGTGGGTGCGTCCATGGGCGTCGACGCCATGGTCGAGGCGGCGGGAGGCAGGGTGGTGCGGACCCCCGTGGGGGACGCCTTCGTCACCGAGGCCGTGGCGGAGAATGGGGCGGTTTTCGGCGGCGAGCCGGTGGGCGCCTGGGTGTTCCCGGAGGTCCACATGTGCCCCGACGGCGTACTGTCGGCGCTGAAGCTCCTTGAGGCGCTGAGGGAGACAGGGACGACGCTTGAGGAGTTCGTAGGGCGGGCGCCGAGTTACCCCCTCGGGAGGGCGAAGCTGGAGTGCCCGAACGCCCTCAAAGGGAAGGCCATGGCGGCGATCTCTATGGAGTCCGCTGAAAGCGTCAAAGGCGTCCGGGAGGTCAGCACGGTGGACGGGGTCCGCTTGGAGCTGGAGAGCGGCTGGGCTTTGATCAGGCCGTCCGGGACGGAGCCCCTCATAAGGGTAACCGTGGAAGGTAGAAGCAGGGAAGACGTGGAGGCCCTGATGGAACAGGTTAAGGGCCTGGTGAAGAAGGTGTTAGGTGGTTTGAAGTGAAGGCGGTGATACTCGCGGCGGGGAGGGGCACGAGGCTCAGGCCCCTGACGGATGGGTGCCCAAAGCCCCTGCTGCTGGTGGGAGGGAGGCCGCTCCTGGAGTGGCTCATACTCAGGGTCAGGGAGGCGGGAATAGAGGACGTCCTCGTAGTGACCAACTACTTGGAGGACATGATCAAGGAACGGTTCGGGGACGGCTCAGGTCTGGGAGTCAAGATCAGCTACGTCACCCAGAGGGAGACCCTGGGCACAGCCGACGCGTTTAAGTCGGCCACTGAGTGGGTCGGTATGGACAGCTTCATGGGGCTCTACGGCGACCATTTCGTCTCCGAGGGCACCCTGAAGGGGCTACGGGACACCCATGTAGAGGGCGAGGTCACGGTCACCGGGCTCAGGGTGGAGGACCCGAGTCAGTACGGCGCCTTCAAGCTCTACGGCGATGTCGTCACCGGGGTGGTGGAGAAGCCGCCTAGGGGAACAGAGCCTAGCAAATACGCCAACGTGGGCATCTACGTGTTCCCAGCGAAGGTCTTCAGCTACATAGCCAAGACCAAGAAGAGCAGCCGCGGCGAGTACGAGATCACGGACACCATGCAGCTCATGATTGACGACGGCGTGACCCTCCACATGCACGAGATACACGAAGGCGACTGGCTGGACATAGGGCTCCCATGGACCCTGCTGGAGGCCAACAGGCGAGCCATGGCGGATCTAGAGACCAAGGTAGAGGGCACCGTCGAGAACGGGGTTCACATGCACGGCCCCGTGTGGGTCAAGAAGGATGCCCGGGTGCGCTCCGGGGCGTACATCGAGGGCCCGGTGATCATAGGGGAGGGCTGCGACGTGGGTCCCAACTGCCACATCCGGGCGGACACCTGCCTAGGCAGAGGCGTCCGGATAGGCAACGCCTGCGAGATAAAGAACACGGTCATCATGGAGGGAACCCACGCGGCCCACCTGAGCTACATAGGGGACAGCCTGATAGGCTCCAACTGCAACCTGGGCGCTGGCACCACCACGGCCAACCTCCGCTTCGACAAATCCGACATCGAGGTCACCGTGAAGGGGGAAAGGATGAGCAGCGGCCGACGAAAGCTGGGCGTCATCATGGGCCACGGCGTCCAGACGGGCGTCAACGTGTCCATCCACCCAGGCGTGGTCATAGGCAGCGGCAGCTGGATAGCACCGGGGATCACGGTGCAGAGAGACGTCAAGGGCGGCGTCATAGTGTACAAGATGCCGAGGCTTGAGGAGAGGCCACGCTAGGCAGCCCATCACATTTATTATCCTCCGCACAGGAATGCAGTCAGGAAATGGAGCGCGACGAGTTCAAGAAACGGTTCCCGGCCATCGCCGAGGAGATAGAGGAAGGCAAAGGCAAGGCAGACCTCGAGTTCGAGGTGGAGCCGCCCAAGCCCCAGCGCAGTTTCGCGAGCTACGACCCCGACGCCATAGACTTCATCAGGCGGTGCAGTGGAGAGGAGGAGGCCCTCGAGATCATCGAGTACCTCAGGGGCAGGGAGGAGATTACCGTCGACGAGGCCGAGCGGCTGCGCAGGCAGCTGGAGGAGGAGGGCCTCAAAAGCTTCGGCTCGAAGAAGAAGCCAGGCTACTACGAGCGTGGGGTCTAACTCTTTGCCATGGGGGGCAGCCACTCACCGGCACAGCCGCGGCATTCCGCGTATAGTTCCTGTGATACGCAGCCGAGTTCCTCATGCAGGTTATACCTGAAACCGGGGACTGTTATCTCGCCCTCGGGGTGAGCCACGGGGGTCCCGCCGAGGGACTCGTGGGCCCCCACGACGTCGAAGAGGCTGCCGTATAGCTTGCTGACCCCGATGACGCTCGGGTTCATCCTGACGTTCTTGGGGCCGTGCCAACAGCGCCGGATAGGGTCGGGGATGAGCCCGAACATGTTCTTCAACGTGAACGTCACGTAGTGCTTGTACTAGCTATAGCTGATGAGGCATGAGCCGCGGAGCCTGTAGAGCTTCTCGGGCATGTACCCGTAGAGCCTCTCGTCGAACAAGGGGCTGTACCTGGTTTCAACGATCTCCCTCACCTTTACGGGGTCGGCGACATCGCCACCCCATTCCTCGTCCGTGACGTTGACGTACTCGGCGTCGAACTCGGTGAACAGGTCGGTGAACCCCTTCTCGTCCATGTACCCCCTCTCCAGCCTCTTCAGATGGCTCCAGTGGGGGCCGTCCCTGAACCAGCCCCAGTCGTTGTCCTCTAGAAGTGGCCCCACCCTCCCCTGTGCATCCAGCTCCAGTCACGCGTCTTGCCCTTGATCTCGAAGCGTAGGCCGTCCTCCCCCTCAGACAGGACGCGAACGAGCTGATGCCCCTCCACGACCACGATCCTTGACTCTAGCGCCGTGAAGAGCATCCTCAGCGACTCGGGGTCGGTGTACATGCCAGGCGCCCTGTCCACGAAGTTGGGTTTAGCGATGACCGTCTCCGAGTCGTGGACGGTCTCAGGCAGAACCACCCCAAGCTCCTCAGGGCCACCCACCTTCGCTACCGTGCAGGAGTCGAACCGGGACACCTTAACCAGACGATAAATCATATGCACAGGATTCTTAAGTTCATCCGAGACATCCCAAAAACGCTTATTCCAAGTAACAGGGAACAAGCACCCACAATCGAGGCGTTATCCTTAAATCCCGTCAGAGAACGGTACGTGGTACGTGAGGCACATGGGGTATCGTTTTATTAGATAAGTACCCGAAGAGAGTACAGTTTTTCGACACCACCCTCCGCGACGGAGAACAGACCCCCGGGATAAGCCTGACACCCACCAAGAAGCTGCAGATAGCCGAGGCCCTAGACGCCCTCGGCGTTAAGGTAATAGAGGCAGGCTTCGCCGCGGTGTCACCCGGGGAACAGGAGGCAGTCAGGCTCATCAGCCAGGCGGGGCTGGAGGCCGAGATTTGCAGCGCCACCAGAAGCGTCGTGCGCGACATCGACGTCGCCATCGACGCCGGCGTGGACAGCGTCAACATCATCATTCCCACCAGCAGGCTCCACATCATGAAGAAGCTCACCAAGACTCCGGAGGAGATGCTGGAGGTCACCACCCGGGTCGTGGAGCACGCCAAGGACAGGGGAGTCATGGCAGAGATCTGCCTCGAGGACGGCAGCAGAACCGAGACGCCGTACCTCAAGGAGGTCATCAGACGCGTTATCGCCGACGATGGCCTTGTTGGGCTGGACGTTCATGCCTGTTACTCTGCTGACGAGCATGCTAGTCTCGGTGATCCGTTCGAGGCGGAGCCCTGTCTCGACGTCGTACAGGAGCTTGAGGGCGACCGCGATCTCTTCGATGGCTGCGTTGCCGGCTCGTTCGCCGAGGCCGTTCACCGTGGCGTGGATGTGGGTGGCTCCGCCGGCGACGGCTGCGATGCTTGTGGCGGTGGCCAGGCCGAAGTCGTTATGGGTGTGGACGCCGAGGAGGAGTCCGGGGAACTCCCTGTGGATCTCGCCGTACCACTCGGCGCTCTTCTCCGGGGTCAGGGTGCCCACGGTGTCGCATGGTGTGACGCGGTCTACACCGGCGTCGATGGCGCGTTCGCCCACGAGAGCGGCATCCACACCCACGCCATCCTCCGCGACCCAAGCACCTATGAGCGAATAGACCCCAAGCTAGTCGGCGCAGCCCGCCGCATCGTCTCAGGCAAGCACGCCGGCAGCACCGGCCTAAGCATGAGCCTCGAGGAGATGGGCCTACACCCAAGCAAGGACCAGTTCGACCTCATCTACCAGCAGGTAAAGGAACTAGGCGACCAGGGCAACACCCTCAGCGACACCGACGTCTACGCCATCGCGGCCAAGACGATGAACCTAGAGCAACAGCGCAACTACGAGCTCGACGAGTTCATAGTGACCACGGGTAACAAGATCACGCCCACGGCCTCGGTGAAGATGAGGCGCAACGGCGAATACATGATAGAGGCGGCCACCGGCAACGGCCCCGTCGACGCCACCCTCAACGCCCTGATCAAGGCCGTGAAGCCTGACCAGGCGGTGAACCTGGAGGTATACCACGTCGAGGCCATCACCGGCGGCACCGACGCCGTCGTCAACGTCGAGGTCCGGCTCAGGCAGGGAGACAAGGTGGTCACCAGCCGAGGCGTCGACGAAGACATCGTCATGGCAAGCGTCGACGCCTACCTCAAGGGAGTCAACCTCTACCACAGCATGAGGAAACAGCGATGAGCACCGTATCGGAGAAGATACTCGCCCGAGCATCAGGGCGAGGCAGGGTCAAGGCAGGCGAAATAGTTAAGGCCCGGGTCGACACGGCGATGATGCCGGACGTCACCAGCGTCCTAGCCATAGAGGCCATGAAGAAGATGGGCGCAGCCCACGTATGGGACCCAGACAGAGTCGTCGTTATCCTCGACCACGTCGCGCCCCCCAGCAGCGTCAACAGCGCCCGAGTCCACGGCGTCATCCGCGCCTTCGCGAAGGAACAAAACCTGAAACATTTCTACGACGTCGAGAGCGGCGTCTGCCACCAGGTCCTACCCGAGCACGGCCACGTCCACCCCGGCACAGTCGTCATCGGGGCAGACAGCCACACCTGCACCCACGGCGCCTTCGGAGCCTTCGCCACCGGCGTCGGCAGCACAGACATGGGCGCCGTGCTGGCGCGGGGCAAGACATGGCTCCGGGTACCAGATACCATCAAGGTCGACATCAACGGCAGCCTAAGCGAACACGTCTACGCCAAGGACGTTGTGCTCCGCGTAGCCAAGGAGATCGGCGTCAGCGGAGCCACCTACATGGCCCTAGAGTACACGGGGCAGACAGTCGCCGACCTCACCGTCGCCGGCCGCATGACCCTCTGCAACATGGCCATCGAGATGGGAGCCAAGACAGGCATCTGCCAACCCGACCACAAGACACTCAGATGGCTCAGAGACCACGACGCAGACGATGATGAAAACAACCCCCTCCCCCCCGACCCCGACGCACACTACAGGAGCGTAGTGGAACTCGACGTAGCCGGCATGCAGCCCCAGGTCGCGTGCCCCCACAACGTCGACAACGTCAAACCCGTCACCGAGTTAGCAGGCGTAGAGATCAACCAGGCCTTCATAGGCAGCTGCACCAACGGCCGCCTCGAGGACCTCCGGCAAGCCCACGCCATCCTCAAGAGCAGACACGTCCACAGGGACGTGCGGCTCCTCGTGATCCCAGCGAGCAGAGGCGTCTATAGGGCCGCTCTAGAAGAGGGCATCATAGCGGATCTCGTCGACGCAGGCGCCGTCGTCAGCAACCCCAGCTGCGCCGCATGCTTCGGCGGCCACATAGGGCTCCTCGGCCCCGGCGAGCGAGGCATCGCCACCAGCAACCGAAACTTCAGGGGCCGCCAGGGGAGCCCGGAGGCCGAGGTCTACCTGAGCAGCGCGGCCGTCGCCGCCGCCTCGGCCCTGACCGGGCACATAACACACCCAGAGGAGGTTGCATGATGAAGCTTATGGGAAGAGTCTGGAAGTATGGACACGACGTCAACACCGACTACATCATCCCCGGCCGCTACATGGAGCTCACAGACCCCGACGAGATGGCTACACGCGTTTTTGAGGAGCACGACCCGACGTTCAAGAACGGCGTCAGTAAAGGAGACATAGTGGTCGGCGCCACCAACTTCGGGTGCGGCAGCAGCCGCGAGCACGCACCTCTCGCCCTCAAACACTCCGGCGTCGACTGCGTCCTCGCCGAGAGCTTCGCCCGCATCTTCTACAGGAACGCCATAAACATAGGGCTCCCAGCCCTGGAGTGCCCCGGTATCCACGACGCCGTCTCCAAAGGCGACACCGTTGAGGTTGACGTCACCGGCGGAGTTGTTAGGAATCTCGAAACAGGCGTTGAGCTGAGCTTCAACCCGCTGCCCCCGTTCATGGTGGAGGTTTTAAATGCAGGCGGGCTCGTTCCTTACCTCAACAAGACTGAGGAATGGTAGATGAAGTACAGTATAGCCACGATACCCGGCGACGGCATAGGCACGGAGGTCATGGCCGCCGCCGTCAAGGTACTGGAGGCGCTCGCGGAGAGGACGGGCCTCGAGTTCGAGTTCAGCCTACTCTACGCAGGCGACGAGCACAAGGAGAGGACGGGGGTGGCGCTCCCCCCGGAGACGGTCGAGGGAGTCAAGGCCTCGGACGCATGCCTCTTCGCCGCCGTCGGCGACACCGCCAAGGAGGTGATCATACCGCTGAGGCAGAGGCTCAACCTATACGCAAACCTACGGCCCGTCAAGGCGTACCCCGGCGTCCCCGCCATAAACCCCGACGTCGACATCATGATCGTCCGCGAGAACACCGAGGGCATCTACAAGATGATAGGCGACCGAGGCAGGGACTACGGGTTCAACGTCAGGGTCATCACGCGTGAAGCCAGCGAGCGCATCGTACGGTACGCCTTCGAGTACGCCCGGAGGAACGGCAAGTCCAAGGTCTCCGCCGTCCACAAGGCCAACGTCCTGGACTACACGGATGACGTGTTCCTCGAGGCGGCCCGGGATGTAGCCAAGGACTACCCCGGCATCGCCTACGAGGAGGTCATCGTCGACGCCTGCGCTATGAAGCTTGTCCTCTCGCCCCAGCAGTTCCAGGTCATAGTCACCACCAACATGTTCGGCGACATCCTAAGCGACGAGGCCGCGGGCCTAGTCGGCGGCCTGGGCATGGCGCCCAGCGGCAACGTCGGTGACGAACTCTGCATCTTCGAGCCCGTCCACGGATCGGCGCCTGACATCGCAGGCAAGGGCATAGCCAACCCCGTCGCCACCATCCTGAGCGCCGCCATGATGCTGGAGTGGCTCGGCGAGAAGGAGGCGGCGGACCGCTTGGAGGCGGCCGTCCTCAAGGTCCTCGAGGAAGGTGAGGTCAGGACGCCGGACCTCGGCGGCGCCAACACCACGGACGACGTGGCCGACGCCGTCATCGAGAGGCTCTGAGCCGCCTCAAAATCTTTTTAAACCATAACAGTTTACAACCTTTGGTTTACAACCTGTGTCCGGCAATAGACGAGTGGCTAGGAAAGACTTCGAGACCGTCGTAGGGGTCCTAGGCAACCCTGTACGCAGGAGCATCATAAGGAAGCTCAGCGAAGGACCGGACTACACGCTCAGGCTCAGCAACGAACTCAACATAGCGCAGCAACTAGCCGCCAAACACCTCAAGGTAATCAGGGACGCCGAGCTGGTCGACGTGGTCCGGCAGAAGAGCAACAGGGGCGCGGACAAGAACGTCTTCCACCTTAACAAGTTCTACAGCCTCCAGATCGACTTCAGCCCCGCCCTCTACAATGAGCGGCTCATCAGCTTCAACAACCCCGGGCATTGGATACAGCACGACAACCACATGGAGCGCCTCGAGGAGCAGGTCAAGGACATGGAGGAG
>DATKWN010000128.1:0-12183 GCA_035529515.1 Candidatus Krumholzibacteriaceae bacterium
GGGCTCGACGTGACTGTCCTCTTCGCCAGAAGCTCCCCGGGGGCGATGGACTCCAGGGTCTCCCAGCGCCGCCGATATGGTTCGTCGATGAGCAGCTCACCGTCCAAGTAGAGCACGTCGAAGAGGTGCAGCCTCAGCGGGACCAGCTCCACCATCTCGTCGACGTTCTTGACCCTCGTGAAACGGCGCATAAGATCCTGGAAGGGTAGAGGCCTATCGTTCGCCCCGACGGCGACCACCTCCCCCTCTATGATCATGTCGCCGCCACCGATCCGCTGCTCGACCAGCTCCACGACCTCCGGGACGCTGTCAGTGACTTCCGAGAGCCTGCGGCTGAAGACCCTTGTCTCCCCGTCCCTTCGATGGATCTGGATCCTGGCGCCGTCGTACTTGTGCTCGAACGCCGTCTCGCCGCCGTGCACCTCGATGGCCTCCGCGGCGTCCTCCACCATGTTGGCGAGCATGGGCTTCAGCGGCACGAACAGGTTGGCCTTGACCTTGGTTAGCCCCTCCTCCCCCTGTAACAGGGCCACCTCGGCGACCCTGCCCAGGTCCCCAGTCATCATCAGGGCGCGGCGGACCACACCCAGAGGGGCGTCTCCCGCCTCCGCTATGGCCTCAAGCATCACGCCCTCGCTTGCCCCTATCCTCATCTCGCCGAAGATGATCCGCACCAAGATGTCCGTCTCGTTGCTGTCGGCGGACGTGAGCAGCCCCTCTATAAGCTGCTCCTTGAGCCTCCTGGACCCTGGACCCGACGCAGCCGCGACCCTAGATAAGGCCTCATGGACCTTTTTGATGGTCAGCTGCTTACTGAAGAGAGTGGTCTGGCCGCCGTGGTTCAGCACGCTCCGTACGGTGCTCCACCCGACATCAAGGCTCCTCGGGTCGAACTCGGGGAAAACCGTTCCCACCAACAGGAGCACCGCTGGCGCCACCTCGTCGGGCTCCAGTCTCCTGAGGAAACCGGCTATGAGGGCCGTCTTCTCCTTCCTCTTCGTGGTAGCCTCTAGGCTGTTGCACAGTGCGGCGAGGTCGCTGAACCCGGTCTCAGGCGTGGCGGCCGCCTCCAATATAGTCTGTGAGGCTCCGCTGGCTGCCCGCGGCGCGCATCCTCTTCACCAGGGTCTCCACGCGTCTCGGGCTGAAGCTGCGCTCTCCGCACAGGAAATCTACTAGCCCCTCCTCGTCCAGCTGCCGCGTCTCGACGCCGTATGTCTCTGTGATCTCGGGGTCTAGGTAGATGCCGCGGATGGCCTGGTACGTGTCCGGCACCTTGGCGAGGGTCTCCTCAGGCAGCTCCTCTATGGAGCCGTGCCGCCTAATGAGCTTAAGCGCCGTCTTGGGTCCTATCCCCTTTATGCCTTCGTTGAAGTCGGTGCCAACGAGTATGGATAGGTCGATGAGCTGCTCCCTCGTGATCCCCAGCGTGGACAAGAACCCCTCAAGCTCTATCAGCTCGGGCTCAAGCCTCCGAGCCCTCCCCTTGCTCGGGAGCCATTCCTCCCCACTTATCGTGAGGTATCTCAACAACCGGGGCGTCCCAAACAGGAGGGAGTCGTAGTCTCTGCTGTTGGATGCCCAGACGTCCCCCCTGGACGCCATGTACGCGGCCTGGGCCTCTCCCTCCCCGGGGGCCTGCACCCACGGTATGCCGAGCAGTGTAAGCAATCTCTTCGCGTCGTCCAGGCCTTCCCTGGTAAGCCTCCCAGTCATAACGACCTTGGAGTAGGCGGTCGCGTAGTCTCCGCAGCTCACAGCCTCCCTGTACTCCTCCTCAGCCCTCCGTTTGGCTTTCTGGCGCTTCTCCACCTCCTGCTGCTTGAGATCGGGTGGTCTCCCGTCGAAGACGAAGACCAGCTTCATGCTGTAGTCTGAGACGAGCCGGGTGGTCCTGAAGGCCAGGCCGACGAGGTGGCTGGTTACTCTTCCCTCGCTGTCCATGAGGGGCGTCCCGTCCCGAGCCCTAATTAAGGCGAGGAACTGGTGGAGCACGTTGAAGCCGTCCACGGCGAAGCTCCTGCCCTTGAGGTCGTCTAGGCTCAGCGTCTTCTTCGCTATTATGGGTGTGAGGAGGACTCCCAACGGAACCATTCAAGCTAAGTAGCAGCCGAATAAATCGGTTTCCCGTTAAAGGCCGTTGAGCAGCAGGTGGTACGCGAGCCCTACTATGTAGAGTGCGGCGCTGGATGGCGCCAAGTACCGGATGACCTTGTTCAGGTCGGACTTGAAGTAGCTGTTGGTGAGCACCGTGCATAGGTGCAGGGGCGAGGTGATGTAGGTGCACGTGATCCCGAGGAACACAATGCTCGTGTAGTGGATGTTGGGAGCCCCGAAGAGGGGGAGCAGAATGGGGAAACCTATGCCCACGCCCATCGCCGGGGAACCCGAGACGGCGCCGATCATCAGGGGGATGACCATCGCGACGGCGAGAACCGGGATCCCTGAGCTGATCACGGCGTCGAAGAGGCTCGTCACGCTCCCCGAAGCCAGTATCATGTCCCGTAGGTAGAGCATGGAGACCGCGGAGAGGACTATCTCCAGGCTGAAGCCGCCGACGACCATCCTCGACGCGTCACGGGGGCCGACTCTTCCCAGCATGAAGGTCGCGACGATCCCGACGCCGAGGCTGATCCACACGGGGAGCCCGTACAGAGTCAGCCCCACGGTTAGCAGTATGGGCACGATGCCCTTCATGGACCCGAGGTCAAGCGCCTCGCGGCCGCCGTTCTCCCTCTTCACGGCTATGAATCTACGGCCCACGATCAACCCGATGGCCACCATGACGAAGAACAGCGGGGACTGGACCCTGAGCCAGGTGTTGATGGGGAAACCCGAGAGGGTCACCGCCATTATCGTCGAGGAAGAGATGGGGTTCATCCAGTAGAGGAGGTGCCTGAACCAGACGTTGAAGTAGGTCTTGTGCTCGGGCTTCAACCCCAGCTTGTCGGCCTCAGGCTCGATGAACGGCGCAGACATGAGGGCTCCGCCCGGCATGCTCAGGAACCCGAAGAGGGCTGGTATCGTCGCGAGGAGTACGCTGCCGGGCAGCACCGTGCTCAGGCCCTCGATGAACCGGACCATGAGCCCCGTCTCCTTCAACGCGTAGCCGAGAACCGATATGAGGGCGACGGCTATGCAGAGGGTCCAGGTGCTCGTCGCCGTCATCGTCTCGAGCAGAACCTCGAAGATCATGGCCGGGGGTTGCCTGGAGGTCAGCCCTATCATTATCGCGGCAACCGTTATGGCTGCGTAGAACTGGACATTCTTCGCCCTGAGGATGAAGATCGTGACGAACGCAGCCAATACTCCTACTATTTCTATCATATGGGGGACCGTGGTCTCTGAGCAAATAACCCGATGCTATTTAAACAATAATAATGTACGGTTACAGCCCCGGTTCCCTGCCCTCGTCTATCAAGTCGAGACCCTATATCCTCAGTATTGCCCTTACGATCCAGAAGAAGATCTTCAGGGGCAGCAGTAACAGGGTCAGGACGAGGCTCACCAAGAAGGTTACGCCCATCAGAACGGAGGCCACGAGGAGGACCACTCCCAATATGGCTATCAGGGGTATGAGGAACGCGCCCACCACTACACCTATATATCACTAGCGATATCTAGGTTTTAACCGTTTCGGTAACAATATAAAACGCCGCCCAAGGAGAAAACGCATGAACCTGGAGCCCGACATAGTGCTGTTCACAATCCCACTGTGCCCTAAATGCGTCACAGTCAAACGACGGTATCAGAGATATCCAAAGAACACCCGGAGCTCACCGTAAAGGAACTCAACTTACTGACAAACATGGGGATCGCGCTGAGACACGGGTTCCTCACGGCACCAGCCATGCTGGTCGTAGGAAAACCGCTCAAAGGAGTGGTTTCCAAACAGACGATAATGGATAAACTATCTCATGAGTGATGGTTAACAAGAAAATATGCACATATTAGTCCCTTATTTCTATATACACAGTGTATAAACCCTAGAAAAACGATGAAATTAGTCGATATAATCGTTAAACAGCATACGTGTATAGTTTAAGCGGTAGAAATATGCATTCACTCACGTCAATGAAATATATATGTCAACATGTTTCTTCAAAAAGGTGTCTTAAAACTAAAATACCTAATCAATACATACTATGATCGATACGGTAAGCCGGTGCCCATATGAGCTTCACTGAAAGGATAGACGTGCTCGACCTCATCATCAACGTACTCAACGAGCATGAGAAGAAGCTGGACGACATCGTTCAGAGGATGGAGATAATCGTCGACATCCTCGAAGGGCACCCGCAGTTCTCAGAAGCCCTAGTAGAGTATCAGGAACAGGCCGCGTTGATCCCTGGAGGCAACGGCACGGTGCTCATCGTCGACGACGACGAGTTCCTCACCGAGACCTTCAGGATGCTTCTCCAGGACGCGGGCTACGACGTGGAGACAGCGTCCACCGGGAACCAGGCGCTGCTGAAGGCGAGCCAGACAGACTTCGACCTAGCCATCCTCGACCTCAAGTTGCCTGACACCACAGGGAACGAGTTGGCGAAGAGGCTCAAGTCGCGTAACAAGGACTTGAACGTCGTCCTGTTGACGGGCCACACTGAGCTCCTGGATAACCTGGATCCCGAAGACCTGGGGACGGACGAGGTCCTGTTCAAGCCGATAAGCCCAGAGGAGCTTCTGAGGATAACCGAAAAATTGAGGAGCCGAGCCTAGGCTAATCGAATATAGCTAGCCTGGCTTCAACCATCTGCCTGGGTAAGGCGCCCAGAGTCTTGTCGACGAGCTTCCCGTTCTTGAAGTAGAGGAGGGTGGGGATGCTCATGATGCCGTACCGCATGGGGACCATACGGTTCTTGTCGACGTCGAGCTTGGCGAAAGCTATGTTGGTCTTCTCCTCCGACAGCTGCTCGATTATTGGGCTCAGCATCCTGCATGGCCCGCACCAGGCGGCCCAGCAGTCGACTACCACGTTCTCGTTCTCCTTCACGAACTGGTCAAAGTTGGAGTCTGTGAGTTCTACGGTTTTACTCATTACGTTTCAGATACTGGTTCATGTCAACGAAATATAAAGGTATTTAAAGATGTTCACCATCATTGAACATAGATATGAGCCTGAGAGAGATCCAGAGCATCCTTAACGCACCAGAGATAGGGCCAGAGGAGCTCATAAAGTGCGCCCTCGGGATAAAGACCACCGAGATACAGGCTTACTGTACGCTGGTAAACACCGGGCCCCTCACCATACAGGACGCCACCGACCTGCTGAACAAGAGCAGGTCCACGGCCCAGAGGCTCCTCCAGAACCTCGTGGAGAAGGGGCTGGCCACCCGCGAGGAGGAGCTGATAGGGCTCGGGGGCTACAAGTTCATCTACAGGGCTGTGCCCCCTGAGAGGCTCAAGGAATCCATCCGCGAAACCCTGGAGAAGTGGTACGAGAGAATGATCTCGGAGCTGGACGAGCTGCCCCAGAGGATCGCTGAGATGGGGTGTGACGTTGAAAAGGAGTAGATCGGGGGCTAGCACCTGGTCAGGTATTGCTCGTACTCCCATGGCGTGATCTGTGGTCTGCTGGCGGCCCACTCGACGCCGGTGTACTCAAGGTAGCTCTCGTATTCTGCCTGCTTCAGCTCGACCAGGTTCCTGTGGAGGTAGTCGCCTAGGGCGTCCTTCATGGTGGCGTCCTCCTCGAACCAATCCACTGCCTCTCCGAGGTGCTCTGGCAGCACCTCCACGCCCAGCTTCTTGATGTCCTTCTTGGTGAAGTGATATATGTTGTCGGAGAACGGCTCCGGCGGCTCCATCTTCTTGTCGATGCCCTCCATGCCCGACTTGAGCAGAACCGTCGCCGTGAGGTAGGGGTTGCTGGACGGGTCGGGGTGCCTGTACTCTATCCTGGTCACCGTGTTCTTCTCACCAGGCGCCAAGGGAACCCTGACGAGGGCGGAGCGGTTCGCGTAGCCCCAGCTCACGTAGACCGGTGCCTCGTAGTGGGGCACCAGCCTCTTGTAGCTGTTGACGAGGGGCGCCACCACCGCCGACATGGCCTGGGCGTGCTTCAGTATACCCCCTATGTAGTGGCGCGCCGTCTCGGATAGACCGTGCTCGGCGTCCTCGTCCATGAACATGTTGCGCCCCGTCTCCAGCTCCATGAGGCTCTGGTGCATGTGGCAGCCGCTGCCGTTGATGCCCCAGAAGGGCTTGGGCATGAACGTGGCGGTGACCTCATGCTTCTCGGCGATGGTCTTGACGGCGAGCTTGTAGAGGATCACCCTGTCGGCTGTGCTCAGGGCGTCGCTGTACCTGAAGTTGATCTCTTGTTGCCCCTGGGCTGCCTCGTGGTGGACCCGGTCGAGCTGGAACCCCGCGGCCTCCAGGCACATGAGGGTCTCCAGCTTCACGTCCTCGGTGGGGTCGAGGGGCGGGAGGTCGAAGTAGCCGCCCTTCCCGTAGGGCGCGATGGAGCCGTTCTCGCTGGTGACGTAGAAGTACTCCAGCTCGGGGCCCGTGTTGAATCCCAGTCCCTCCTCCTCGAGCTCGTCCACTGTTCTCTTCAGTAAGCCCCTGGGGTCTCCCAGGAACGGCGTCCCGTCTGGGTTGCTGACGTAGCAGAACATCAGGGCTATGCCGGGTGTCTCCCACATGGGGACCAGGAACGTGGACGGGTCGGGGTGGAGGTTGAGGTCGCTCTTGTTAACCTCCGCGAAGCCGAGTATGCTTGAGCCGTCGAAGGCTATGCCGTGGTTAAGCGCGTCCCGCATGTTGTACTCGGGGATCAGCATGGCCTTGGGGCTGCCCATGGGGTCGATGACTATTAAGCGGATGTATTTAGTGTCGTGACGCTTGATGAGCTCCATTATAGGCTCCACGGCGTCCCCGGTGGTTAACGTTGAACGCATATACGCATGGGAATGATGCACATATATATACTTTATGGGAAATATACTGTACATATGTTCAAATAAATGGCCATTTTCTATACATATATTTAGCTGGGTTGATGTGTTTAAATCAAATTTACTTCTTCTACACACACGTCAGGAGGGCCCCGGCCATGATCAACAAGCCTCCCTCCGCGGCCAAGGCGTCAGGCATCATTCCAAACAGCAGCGCCTCCCCGATGAACGCTGTCACTGGCTCCAGGTAAAGCAACCTAGAGGATTGTATGAATATACAGTTTACGGCAAGTTTAATATACATCTGTATAGATGGATATTAATTTAATATACATATGATAAGGTGTCGACGTGTTCGCGCTTGACGAGATAGACAAGAAGATCCTCGGGGAGCTTCTACTGAACTCCAAGAGGAGCTACCGTGAGCTGGCTAAGGCCATAGGCATATCCGCGGCCACGGTGATCAGCCACATCCAACGGCTGGAGTCCGCTGGAGTCATAAAGGAGTACACCGTGATGCTGGACTTCGAGCGGCTGGGGTACGAGCTCACGGTGGTCACCGAGATGACGGTGAACCGGGGCAAGCTCCTGGAGACCCAGGGGGAGATCGCCAATCTCCCCTACGTCTGCGCCGTCTACGACGTGACGGGGGAGATCGACTCCATAGTGATAGCCAAGTTCAGGAACAGGAGGGAGCTGAGCGAGTTCCCCAAGGACCTGCTCAGAATGCCTTTCGTGGAGAGAACCAACACCCACGTGGTCCTGAACACTGTGAAAGAGGACTTCAGGATGCTGAACAACCTCTAACCATCTTTCATCAGAAGGTAGAGGGGCGCGGCGAATGCTATGGCAAGGCCGTAGAGTATCACGGGTATCCAGATGAACTCGAGCCGCGTCAGGTAGGTCAACGATCTCCCGAGCCCCAACGGGGCTGGAGAGAATATCCAGGCCAGAAGCGCCGCGTACGCTGCCGTGACTAAGAGGTTTGCCTTACCCCCCAGTTTGAAGGTGTAGGCGTAGGTGAACACGAACATGAAGGCGAACCCTGTGAAAAACATGGGCCACATTTCGGCGCTGTCGAAGAAGGCCGTGTTGTACACCGCCACTATCACCGCGTGTATGGCCACGTAGCTCTCCAGGAGGACGATCCACCACCTCCTTAGGTGCACCCCCGTGAAGGCTAGAGACATCTGGGTGAACAACAGGAACATGTAGAAGAAGCCGGAGACGAGCTGAGGATCATATGCCATTGGGTGGAACCAGAACGTATAGACTAGGGCCCACGAGAACACGTACATGTGGGCCCTCCTGAAGAAGGTTACCACCCTGGGCGCGAAAGGCCTGCCCAATGGCCTACCCATTATGAAGCCCCTGCGCCTGTTCTCGAGTATCAGCGTCACGGCGAGCATTATGATGACGCTTCCCTGGCTCGTGAAAATGGGCACGTCTTGGGCGAGCCCGTCGAACCACAGGTGAGTCTGCACGAGGTGCAGGACCATGAAGACAGCGTTAACTCCCAGGACAGCTAAGCTGTAGCGGTTCAGGGTGTCTGGGCTCTTCCTCCAGTCCCTCAGGTTGACCTCGGCCCACCTGATGGCGGCCCAGACGGAAGCCTGGTGGCCAATGTACAGCGCCCACACTACGGCCATGGCTGTCGAGTCCCTGACCGGCAGCTTCCAGTAGTACCAGGAGGCCCCTTGATCGGGGAGGAGAGTGGCCAGGAAGTTCTGGAGGCTCGGCCCCGTCAACCATATCACGGCGGTGAACACGGCGGAGAAGGCCACCGCCGCGGCCCAGGCTTGACTGGGCGAGGCTCTGTTAGGAGACTGGACCATTGAATCACCAGCAACAAGTAACCTTGAGAATCGGTGAATTAAAAATAAGGAGATTAGGCTAGACCGTTTTTCTGAGCGCCTTACCGGGCAGCGCCCCAGTGTACTCGCCGTTCTCTATCACAGGCACCCCGTTGACCACTACGTAGAGGATGCCCGACGCGTACCTCTGCGGGTCCGTGAACGTGGCCTCGTCCTTCACCGTGGCCGGGTCGAAGACCGTCACGTCTGCCTTGCACCCCTCCCGCAGGACGCCCCTGTCCTTGAAGCCCATCCTCTGGGCGGGTGCGCTCGTCATCTTCCTCAGGGCCTCCTGGAGGCTTATGACGCCTTCCCTGACGTAGTGGCCCAGGACCCTGGGGAAGGTGCCGTAGTACCTTGGGTGAGGCTTCATATCAGCCCAGATGCCCTCCGGGGAGATGGCTGAGCCATCGCTACCCACCATGCCGTGGGGGCTCTGCATGACGCGTCTGACGTCCTCCTCGTTCAGCCCGAACATGACGCTCGGGACCTGGGTGTCCTCCATTATGAGGAGGTCGAACATGGCGTCCATGGGGGGCTTGCCCATCATCTCGCCGATCTCTTTCAGGTTCTTGCCCGTGTACTGGGGGTTGTTCTTGGCCTTGGTGACAAGTATGTTCTCGGGAGGGTAGCCGAGCCGCCTCTCCTCCTTCATGCGTTCACGTGTCGCCGGGTCTTTGAGTCGCTCCAGGATCTTCTCTGCGCCTCCCTCGTGGGCCCAGTGGGGGAGCAGGGCCGTGAGGCCGGTGCTGCTGGCGATGTACGGGTACTGGTCGAAGGTGACGTCCACCCCCTTCTCCCTGTACTCGGCGACCAGGGCGAGGCTCTCCCGGGTTCTGCCCCAGTTCTTCTGGCCGCTGGCCTTGAAGTGGGCGATCTGTACGGGGGTCCCCGCGTCGCGCCCGATCCCGCAGGCCTCGTTGACGGCGTCGAGGAGGGTGTTCCCCTCCCCCCTGATGTGGCTGAAGTAGAGGCCCCGGTGCCCGGCCACCACCTTGGCTAGCTCCGTTATCTCCTCGGTGTCGCCGTAGACGCTGGGCGGGTAGATGAGGCCCGTGCTCATCCCCCATGCCCCGTCCTTCATCGCCTCGTCCACGAGCCTCTTCATCTCCATTAGCTCCTCTGAGGTGGGCTTCCGGTTCTCGTGGCCCATAACGTTCTGGCGGACGGTGCCGTGGCCGACGAGGGGCGCTATGTTCAGGGCTGCGCCCTGCCTGTCGATCCTGTCCATGTAGTCGGCCATGGTCTCCCAGTCGAACATGAAGTCGTCCGGGACGGAGCTCCGCGCGTAGGTCTCCTTGTACTCCTTGACGGTGGCGTTCATGGGGGCCGCGCTGCCCCCGCAGTTGCCCACCACCTCGGTGGTGACGCCCTGATGGATCTTGCTCAGCCCCCGGGGGTCTATGAGTATCGGGATGTCCGAGTGGCTGTGGATGTCAATGAAACCCGGGGCGACTATAAGCCCCCCCGCGTCTATGACCTTCCCTGCCTCGGCTCCCTGCAGGTCGCCGACGGTCTTCACGGTGTCGCCGACCACGCCGACGTCGGCCCACCGCCACGGGTTGCCTGTGCCGTCCATGACGCGGCCGTTCCTGATGACTATGTCATACTTCAATTTGTATCATTGATGATACGCGGCTACGACGATAAAGGGTTTAGCAGGCGTCAAGCCGTTGAGATAGCCAAATATGATGCGGTTTCCCTCATCATATCGGGTTGAGCCGCAAGTATAACTACGTGAGATACAGGTGGTGGAGTGAGGTGGACATCGACGAGTTGAGCGGAGAGCTCTCGACGGAGTTCGAGGTCAAGCCCGTCAACACCCCGGAGAGTACAATACACGAGCTCTCCCTCTACAAGGATGCGAGGAACGAGATCCTCGTGAAGGCGGACACCTTGGGGGCTTACATCTCTAGGGTCAGGGCGGTGCTCTTCCAGAGGGACAGGGCTCCCTTCACCCCACGGGACATGGAGCTGCGCAGGAGGCTTCTGGAGGTCTACCCCAGGGACAGGCCTTCGCCTTTCCCGTGGGCGTTCAGCGACGAGGAGCCTTTCGAGGTAGCGGGGCAGTAGACTGGGGTTCTAGACGCGTCTGAGGTACTTGTGCCTCAAGTCTCGGGAGGGGGAGACCTGTCTCTTGTACACCTCCACGAGCCCCTTATTGATGAGGTTGGGGATGGCGCCGCTGTCCATCCGGGGCACATCCCTGCACGAGACGTCTCCCTGACAGACCATTTCGTAGACCCTCCTCTCGGCTGGGGAGAGATCGTGTTCATCGGACAAGGTGCATCGATACATTATCGTCTGCCGACGGTAAAAGCACTTCGATGGCCCTGAACGCTGTTTTGCTGTGGCTGTTGTGCTTGACCCGAGTCCCTGCAATTGTTTAAATAGTGTCGTCTCTGTAAATTTGTGAAAGTTTAGGCATGCCTAAAAATATGGTGGTAAGATGTACGAAACACTGTTCCCGAGTCTAATCATCACATTCAGAGAAGCACTAGAGGCAGCGCTCATAGTTACCATAATGGTGACATACCTCAGAAAAATAGGGAAACAAGAACTAAACAAATACAGCTATCTAGGTGCAGGCTCCGCGATAGTCGTTAGTCTGCTCGTTGGCGTCGGTCTTCAAAAACTCTATGGTGGGTTGGGAGACACGGCAGGTCAATTGTTTGAAGGTGTAGCGTCTCTCACGGCTGTCGTTGTGTTGACCAGCATGATTTTTTGGATGACAAAACACAGCAAAGAGATCAAAGGCGAGCTAGAGGGAAAGATCGAACAAGCGGTGACACGGGGCGAGCTCTACGGCATCGCGGCCCTCTCGTTCATAGCGGTCGCAAGAGAAGGATTGGAGACCGTTCTGTTCTTGTCAGCTACTTTCATTCAGGATCAAGTGGGCACAATCATAGGCGCATTAATTGGAGCGCTAATCGTCCTTGGAATATCAGTTCTACTGATGAAAGGCACAGTGAACCTTGAGATCAGCAGGTTCTTCAAAGTCACCAGTGTACTTCTTCTCGTCTTTGGCGCAGGACTGGCGGGGTATGGCGTGCACGAGCTGATCGAGGCCGGTGAAGGCTCAGGAATCGACTTCGGCGTTCTAGGAGAGAAGCCGTTTGACATCAATCCACCCGTCAACACAGACGGTACTTATCCATTGCTTCACGAGAAGGGTGTGATAGGATCTGTGTTGAAGGCGTTGGTCGGGTATGATGGGAATCCTGAATGGCTGAGAATCATTGTTTACATCGGGTACTGGATTGTAATCGGGACATACCTCTACAACAAATACTAAACCACAGCAGGTAGGACCACAAATCAATTTTTATCGCAAGGCGATTCTGGGATAAAACCCTTTAAACGGAAGGCGGAAGATGAACCATGGGTTTCTACGATCACCTTGGGGTGAAGCGCGTCATCAACTGCTACGG
>DATKWN010000129.1:0-22264 GCA_035529515.1 Candidatus Krumholzibacteriaceae bacterium
AGAGCTGCATCATATGCACCGACTTCGGGGTCTACACGCTGCCGACGCCTGTGGAGGGGCTGCGGGAGTTCATCGCGTGCCTCATGGACATGGGGCTGCCCGACGAAGACATATCCAGCATGGTGAAGACCAACCCTGAGAGGCTTCTGGGGCTAACCTAGCCACCCCGGAACACTTTCCTCTCCTTCACAGCCAACGCTAAGATAAATACAACCTTTCACCATTGTTTCACGTTATGTCCGGGGAAAGCTTCTTATGCGAGGTCATGGACTGGCGGCTCTTCGCCGAGCTCAGCGAGAAGGTCGCGGAGAAGATCGTGGCGTCTGGGTGGCAGCCAGACTTCATGGTCGGGCTGGCGAGGGGTGGCTGGGTCCTCAGCAGGGTCCTGTGCGACTACCTGGGCGTTAAGGACATCGTGAGCCTCAAGGTGGAGCATTGGGGGGTGACGGCGACGCCAGACGGCAGGGCCAGGATAAAGTATCCCTTCGAGGTGGACCTGACGGGCCGCAGGGTCCTCGTGGTGGACGACATCACAGACACCGGGGAGAGCATGATCGTGGCCATGGATTACGTCAAGGAGAAGAACCCCCTCGAGGTGAAGACCGCTGCGCTGAGGCACATAGAGGGCAGCAAGTTCATGCCAGACTACTACGGCGACGTGATAACGTGGCGGTGGGTAATCTTCCCTTGGAACTACGTCGAGGACATGGTGAACCTCGTCCCCAAGGCCTGCGAGGACGGCTCGTCCCCAGAGGAGATCAAGAAGGCCATGAGGGAGAAGTTCAGCATCGAAGTCCCCGAGGAACACATCGAGAAGGCCCTCAACGAGATCAAGCGCAGGGAAAGCATGAAGTAATATGAGCTCCGCTGCTTCCTTCATCGAGGAGAGGCGGAGGGAGCTCCACAGGCTCATGGAGGGGGCCCTTCTCCACGTGGGCGTCAGGGAGTACGACGTAGGCGTCACCAAGAGAAGAGGAGTCGATGTCTACGACCCGGAGAAGGCACTATTCGTCGTGAAGGCAGACACCTCCATCGAGGTCGACGACGAGATGCTGGGATTCATCGTGGAGAACTTCAGGAACCGGGGCTACGAGGTAAAACACACAACGAAGAAAGGGCTCCGGCTGTTGATGCTAATCTAGTTTAACGTAGGTTGAAAAAAAGGGATTTGGGTCAGGCTGCCTTAGCCTTCTCCTCTTCCTTTTCAAGCTCGGCTATCTCGTCCAGCAGTCTCCTCAGGAAGTCTATGTCCTCGTCGGCCTGTAGGGGTCTGGGCAGGTGCTCCCTCACCGCGTTGATCGCGTCCACCAAGTTGTTGGCTTGCTCCTTAGGCAGCAGCTTGTTCCTCAGCAGCACCTCCGTCGCGAGCAACAGATAGAACCCGCATCTATGATACGTGGGCGGGTAAAGCGTGACGCATGTTGTTTCATCGCAGCAGATGTGAACGATGGCTGTGTCCGTGAAAACGTTGTAGTAAACGTATGGCTGCCTGAACCTGATGGGCCCCGTGGCGAAGACCTTGTACGTTCCAGGCGGTAGCTCGACCTCCAGGTGGCCACATGGTGCCTTGAGAGGGGCGTACTTTCTACCACACCACTCTAGGACCTCGCCGTTGCAGTCCGTGAGGGCGACCCACCACGTGCTGTTGGATATCTTACATGGTTGACGGACCTCGGAAATCCAGATATTGAGTCTACCTGTTCCCATAGTTTCAACCGCAAATAAACTCAGGTGCAGTGTATCCAAAAAACCACTGTAACCAGTCACTATCTCCGTTCCATACAACTTGTGGAGACGAGAAGACAGGCCACAAGGGGGCTGCGTCGCACCGAGACTTTAGCCAGAGACGGGAAAACCCTAATGCTTCTAAAAAGAGAGAAGTGTAGATACAACGATGTCCGCGGAACAAGGAGTGGATCTGGCTAGTCTCGACATCGAGGACCTGCTAGACATCTTCATCGGGGTACTCTCCGGTAAAGCGCTGGAGCACATGGGGGTCCCCATCAAGGAGGAGGAGGAGGAGGAGCCGGAGAAGGACCTGAGGAGGGCGTCCGTCGCCATCAACAGCATGAGCTGCCTCGTCGACCAGCTGGAGCCGCTGGTCTCCGAGGAGGCTGCGAAGCAGTACCGTTCACTGGTCGGCGACCTCCAGCTCAGCTATGTCAGGGTCAGCTAAGGATTCCATCTGATTCTTTCCAGATGTGCGCAGGGTTCCCCGTAAATGTTTAACGCCTTTAGGCCGCCTAATAGTCGGTGTATCATTTGATTAAGGGTAAACAAGTCGCCCTTGACTGGGTCGACGAGCACGAGAAGATGCTGGTGGATGTCCACCAGAGGATATGGGAGCTAGCCGAGGTGGGTCTCCAGGAGGTCCAGACGGCGAAGCTCCTCACGGACATGCTGGAGAAGAAGGGTTTCACGGTGGAGCGGGGCGTCGCCGGGATGCCCAGCGCCTTCGTCGCCACATACGGCAGCGGCGGCCCCACCATAGGCATAATGGGAGAGCTGGACGCCCTGCCCGGCATAAGCAACAAGCCCGTGCCATACAAGGAGCCGCTGGTGGAGGGGGGCGCAGGCCACGGCTGCGGCCACAACGGCTACGCCACCACCGCGCTCGGCGGCGGCCTAGCCGTCAAAGCCGCGATGGACGAGGGCCTCGTGGAGGGCACGGTGAAGGTGTTCGGGTGCCCAGCCGAGGAGACCCTCGTCGGCAAGGTCTTTATGGTCCGCGACGGGGTCTTCGACGGCGTCGACGCCTGCGTCGGCCACCACCCAAGCAGCTTCAACGGAGCCGCCCTGCGGAGCGGCAACGCCATGAACAGCGTCAAGTTCGAGTTCTACGGGGTGGCCAGCCACGCCGCGGGGAGCCCCGAGATGGGGGTCAGTGCCATGGACGCCGTGGAGCTCATGAACATAGGCGTCAACTACATGCGGGAGCACGTGATCCAGGAGACCCGCATACACTACGTGGTGGAGGACGGCGGCCACGAGCCCAACGTCGTGCCGCCGTACGCCCGCAGCTGGTACTACGTCAGGGCGCCGGAGCGGGAGCTGATGGACATGTACTACCGGAAGATCCTCGACATCGCCGACGGCGCCGATAAGATGGTAGGCACAACCCACAGGGTGACCTTCCTCAGCGGCGTCCACAACGGCATGGAGAACAGGGTACTCGCGGAGACGGCCATAGCCAACATGAGGCTCGTCGGCGCCCCCACCTACACGGAGGAAGAGGAGGCGTTCGCGGCGGAGCTCGCCAAGAGCATCCCCCCGGAGAAGAAGAAGATTGGATTAATGAAGAGCCACCTGCCCGACGCCATGGAGCTAATGGAAGTGAACTTGAACACACGGATCTACGACCCCGTGGGCGAGGGCACCAAGGGCGGCGGCAGCAGCGACGTAGCCGACGTAGCCTGGAACACGCCGACTGTCCAGTTCAGGACCGTCTACACCATCGTCAGCGCCGCGGGGCACAGCTGGCAGAACGTCGCCAGCAACGGCACAAGCATCGGCCACAAGAGCACCGTGTTCGCATCCAAGGTCATGGCAGGCACAGTCATGGACCTGTTAACCGACAATAGGCTGCTTCAGGCCGCCAGGGACGAGTGGGCCAGGCAGATGAAGGGCCGGGTCTACCAGAGTCCTCTGCCTCCAGATCTGAAGCCGCCGCTGGACCAGCTCAAGAAGCAGAGCCACTAGCGGCCTCTAACCCTTTCTCTATTCCTCCACGGGATCTACTACATTCACCGATTCCAGTTCGGCTACTTTTGCGAGGGCCTTGTCGTGAGTCACCAAGCGCTCAACGCCATGGCTCTTCACGGTTGAGATTATCGTCGCGTCCCTTCCACCGAGGCCGTGGCTACGAGAATACTTGTTCAGGGTGTCCAGCGATTTCACGAGCTGATCCCTGTCGAAGTCGTGGACGCGGAGGTTCTCCAACGTCAGGAGGTTCTCGGTTTTTCTCTTAGCCTCGTCTCTGCTCAGGTTTCTGTTCAGGTAATGGGCTACCTCCATGACGATTAGGGTGTTGACTGCCAGCGTCTCGCTGAGCAGGGCATGTCGCATGAACCTTTTCACGTGCTCATGCTCTGGGTGTCTGGCGTCGAAGTAGTAGCACCAGATGTTGGCGTCGATGAACAGCGTCATTTCTCCCAGATGTGTTTAACTTTGAGGGGGTCGTCTGTGGGCTCCCCCTCGGTCATGAAGCCCTCCATCTCTCTGATGAAGTCCTGCGGGGAGAGTGGCGGAGTAATTATGATCTGGCCGTTCTTCACCTCTAGCCTGGCCCCTGATCCCGGTTTCAGTCCCACCTTATCTCGCAGCTCCTTGGGGATTAGTATTCTTCCCCTGTCATCCACCACGACCTCTTCCATTCCCACCACCCACAACCCACTACCCACTTGAAGATTATAAACCTATCACCTCGATTATGTTTTATCCTCCGGAGCTCCATCGAAAGTGATCAAGTTGCCTAAGCTAAGGATCAGTTGGATCGAGTACGGCAGGCGCCTAGGCGTCCTCCGGGAGCACATGGCGGAGGAGGGATTCGACGCCTACCTCGTCACCAGCGGGGTAAGCATCTTCTACTTCAGCCACTTCTACCACATGGTCACGGAGCGCCCTGCGGCGCTGCTGGTGGAGCCGGACGGGAAGCCCACGTTCATGGGGCCCCTCCTGGAGGCCGACCACCTCCACCACCAGACCCCCCTCGTCGGTGAGTGCCTCACCTACCTGGACTACCCCGGCGAGAAGCACGCCATGGAACGGTTCGCAGACTGGATCAAGGAGAAAGGCCTCGGCAAGGCCAGGATCGGCACGGACAACCCTGCGGGGGCCGGCGGCGCCATGGGCTACGTGGGGCCGCCCCTCAACGAGCTGCTCACCGACGCCGAGCTCGTCAAGGACGGCCAGTTCGTCTGGGGCATGAGGCTCCTCAAGACGGGGGAGGAGATAGACCTCATCAGGGAGTCCGCGAAGTGGGGCAACCTTGCCCACAGCTACCTCCAGGAGTATACCAGGCCGGGCCTCTACGACGTGGAAGTGAGGCTCATGGCGTGCCTAGAGGCCACCAGCGTCATGAAGAAGACGTATGGAGGCGAGTACGAGAGCGTCAAGGGCAGGTTCGTGTCCGCGGGCTTCAGGGGCCAGGTGGGCTGGAAGTCGGCGATGCCCCACAGCATCGACGTAAACAAGCCCATCCGGGAGGGCGACGTGCTCGTCACCGGCGCCGGCGCCGACATAGGCGGCTACGGCAGCGAGCTGGAGCGCACAATGATCGTGGGCAAGCCCACAGCCAAGCAGGAGAAGATGTTCAAGGTCATGTGCAGGGCCCAGGAGGCCGCCGCCGACGCATTGAAGCCCGGGAACACCTGCGCCGACGTGGACAAGGCCGCCAACAAGGTGTTCAGGAACGCCGGGTACTGGGACCTGGTCAGGCACCACACGGGCCACGGCATCGGCCTGGAGGGCCACGAGCCGCCGTACCTGGACCAAGGGAACACCCAGCCTCTGCAGCTGGGGATGGTGGTGAGCATCGAGCCAGGCATCTACGAGCTGGGCTACGCCGGGTTCAGGCACAGCGACACCCTCGTGGTCACCGAGGACGGCTGCGATTGGATCACATACTACCCGCGGGACCTGGAGAGCATGACCATACTCTAGCTCCCCAAGGTAAAACTACCGGCGTCGTTGATGAACTCCGCGAACTCTGTCTCTTTCTCTTCTTTCTTCAAACCGAAGCCCAGCAGCTCGGGTAGGGAGTGCTTCCTGTTCAGGTGCTTCACGTAGTGGTACCCTATGACGTAGCCTACGTTGGGGTAGTCGGGGCTGTACCCTGTGGTGAAGTAGAACTTGTGGTGTCTGTTTAGCACCTTGAGAGGCTCGATAGAGTCTTTGAGTATCTTTTCCCTGTTTGCCTCCATCCATTCGAGGCATCTATGGTATAGCTCCTCGGACATGAACAGGTATTCCTCGTCGCCGTGTCCAGGGAATAGCACAGAGGATACGTAGGCGGCGTGCCCCTCCCTGTAGAAGCCGTCCAGGACGGTGTCCCAAGTGTCCTGGCTCACGGCGTGGGCGACCTCATGCGCTAGCATGATATCCATGTTTCTGTGGGGGAACTCGAGGGCGATGAATACACGGTGCCCTCCCTCCTTGCTGGCCCATCCGCTGGCCACGAATAAACCGACGCAGGGAACTAGTACAACCTCGGGGACGCCGCCGTAGACGGAGACCACCTTCTCTGATACCTTGTCTCTGATCTCGGTTAACCGCCGCCGGTTGGAGAGTATAAGCTCCCTGTTACCGATGATCTCCGGGAATACCCTTCTCACCACCCCGGCTAGGTCTTCTTCCCCGTATTTGGCGTAGGCCTGCTCCATGTTGCTTCTCAGGAGCCTCTGGTTATCCCTGAAATAACGAAGAGCTTCATCTTCAGACAGCGTTCCGTTCTCCAACGAGGCCAGCAGATTGGCTGCGATGTCTAGCACCTTGATCAAATCGGCATCACGTGTCTAGCCTGCTAGTCTTCTTTTCAGCTCCTCGACGGCCTCTGAGCTCCTGTGCCCCGGCCATTCACTCGAAGCCAGTATCCTAGTGGTCGAGACTGCGCCGATGGCGACGTCGTCCTGGAGGTGGCGGAGGCTGATCTTGTCCACTGTGTCGTAGACTGTGTGCCTCACCGTCTTCAGCAGAGGTAGTCGCCCCGGCTCCCTGTAGTCGACGATGCTGCCCGTGGGGGCGCCGAGCTCATGGAAGGCTCTGCTGTCGCCCGGTCCCATCCTCTGGTCGAAAGGCATGGGCAGGCTCAGGTCGTCCCTCAGCTTCGCGTAGAACGGCTCCAGCTCAGGCCAGTGGTCGACGGTCACCATCTGGGGCTCGGGTCCCCCGTTGCAGTCCAGCTGACAGGTGAAGAGCATGTTGGTCATCTCGTCGGCGTGGCGCTTCGCGTAGTCACGGCTACCCCAGTATCCGAACTCCTCCGCCGAGAAGCATACCACCCGCACGTCTCCGTCGAGTTCATCGCTGACGGTGTTCAGTATTCGGCCCATCTCGGTCACCGCCATGCAGGCGGCGCCGCAGTCGAATGCGGCTTGCGCTATCTCGTGGCCGTCGTAGTGGCCGCCAAGAAGAACGTAGCCGGATTCTCCACCTCCCTTCACGTCGCCGCAGACGTTCCATGACTCCCGATCAAACATCTCGCAGCTGGTCTGAAGCTCTACCGTTACGCTTCCCCTCCGGTCGATGAGCCTCCTGAGCATCAGACCGTCCTCGTGCCTTATCGAGACAGCCGGTACCAGCTGGGGCACGACGCCGGTGGGCGGCCCCATCATGGGGAACGGGTGCATCCAAACGAACCCCACAGCCCCAGCCTCCACGCAGGCCATGAGGGGCAGCCTGTTGGTGCCCAAGACTATCTTCCCCTCGACGTCCAGCGACTCAAGGTCCGAGGTTGTTTCCACGGCGACCAGCTCCCCCTCGGCTGAGCCGCTCGGAGTCATCGGGAGCGTCAACGTCGGCATTTCCTTCGCCGTGGGCCCCCGGACCCTGAGGCTGGACTCGCCGACCTCGCAGCCCTGGAACGTGAAAGGCTCGAGACGCGGGTCACCTAGGCCGTACTCCTCGTAGATGCCCAGGATGTACTCCGCCGCCTCCCGGTTCTCCTCTGTGCCTGCGAACCTGCCGCCGTAGTCGTCGCATAGAGTTGTCAAGTTCTCGAGGGGCCGCGTGCTGGTGTACGCCTCCCCGATGACCCTCTTCTCTACCTCGTTTAGCATGTAATCATTATAGTCATGGATTATCGGGATTTGATGCTTACCATCGCTCAGTGTTCAGGGCTGCGATAATCTTTTTAACAAACCGGTTTCCCTTTGACTCGACTTGCAGCCGCTCCGAGAGATCATCGACCTGTTGCTGGAGAAGGAGGAGCCCACCAGGGACGACCTGGAGTACGCCAAGTTCCAGGTAACCCGGAAGTATAACCTCGGCAGGATTCCGGGCAACTCGGAGCTCATCAGACTGCTCACGGCAGACGAACGGGAGAAGCTCATCCCTGTGCTCAGACGCAAAGCCACAAGGGCGCTCAGCGGCGTCAACGTCGTCGCAGTCATGACCAAGCCCATGGCGTGCCCCCACGGCAGGTGCGCCTACTGCCCAGGCGGCCCCGAGGTGAACAGCCCCCAGAGCTACACCGGCCACGAGCCAGCCGCCATGAGAGGGATCCAGAACAGCTTCGACCCATACCGCCAGGTCAGGAGCAGGGTGGAGCAGCTCGAGGCCATAGGGCACACCGTGGACAAGATAGACCTCATCATCATGGGCGGCACGTTCCCCGCCGGCCCCAGGGACTACCAGGAGTGGTTCGTCAAGGGCTGCCTCGACGCCATAACCGGGGAAGAGTCCCGTTCGCTGGCCGAGGCAAAGCGGCTGGCGGAGACATCCACCCTCAGGAACGTTGGCGTCACCGTCGAGACGCGCCCAGACTGCCTCACCGAGAAAGACGTGAACAACATGCTCGATCTAGGCGTCACCCGCGTCGAGGTGGGCGTCCAGAACGTCTACGACGACATCTACAGGCTCGTCGACAGAGGCCACACGGTCCAGGACGTGGTGGAAGGCACCCGCCGCCTCAAGGACTCGGCGCTCAAGATCTGCTACCACATGATGCCCGGCCTACCCGGGTCCAGCATGCAGCGGGACCTCGAAGGCTTCAGGCAGATATTCACCGACCCGCGCTACATGCCCGACATGCTGAAGATATACCCCACGCTCGTGGTCAAGGGCACCAAGCTCTACGACTGGTGGAGGAGCGGCGACTACGAGCCCCTCACCACGGAGCAGGCCACGGAGCTGGTCGCCCAGGTGAAGGAGATGGTGCCGCCGTGGGTCCGCATAATGAGGGTGCAGCGGGACATTCCCCTCCACCAGATCGAGGCGGGCGTCGACAAGAGCAACCTCAGGCAGCTGGCCCAGGAAAGGCTGCGGATACGCGGCTCCGGGTGCCGCTGCATAAGGTGCAGGGAGGCGGGGCACCGGTCGAGGGAGGGCGTGGAGCCCGAGAGCCTCGAGCTTGTGCGCCGAACCTACGAGGCGTCCGGAGGCGAGGAGAGCTTCATCGGCGTCGAGGACACCGAGAACGACGTCCTCGTCGGGTTCATTCGGCTGAGGATACCCTCTGACCGCGTCTTCCGCCCAGAGATCACTCCGTACACCGGCCTCGTCCGCGAGCTACACGTATACGGCAGGATGACGCCGGTGGGGCTCGACGGGCATGACTGGCAGCACATGGGCTGGGGCGAGGCGCTCATGAAGGAGGCCGAGCGCATCGCCGAGGAGGAGTACGGCATGGGCCGCATGGTGGTCATGAGCGCCCTCGGCACCAAGGAGTACTACGGGAGGCTCGGCTACTCGAGCGACGGCCCCTACGTCTCCAAGCCTCTATGAGAACCGTTTTTATCCGCGCGACGCTCAATACTGTTGATCGCCGACGTGTACATAGTCGTATACCACTACAAGATACCCATCGACAAGACCATAGGGTACTTCAAGCTGGAGAAGAAGGCCATAGAGGCCTACCTTGAGAATGGGTGCGTAAACGTAGAGATATACAGGGACGCCGAGGACCCCCAGAGGTGGATGGAGATAAACAGGTTCCGCGACAAGGAGCACTACCAGCAGGTGGCCTCCACCCTCAACGACGACCCGCGGATCAGCCAGTTATTCGAGGAGTTTCAGGAGCTACTCGGCGACACAGAGTACGAGCCCGAGAAGAACGAGTACTTCCACATGATCTAGTCTAAACCGAGGAAGCCCCTGATCTCGGCCCAGGCACACTGCACGAGCCCCCTGCTGCAGTTCGTGTCATCTTGACAGCAGCTCCCCTTGTTGAACACCATGTAGAGGGCCAACCCCGTCATGGCTGCGACTATTTTAATGCTGGCTATCATTTCAGTCACCGCGATTAATCCACACGACAATGATATTTACTCTCCTCTAACTCTTTGCTGTAAAGCAACAATCCAAGCTGGATCCACAGCATCGATTTTACAGAGTAACTGTGTTGCTCAGGGTCACACGGGTCACGTGACCACGCCAATTTTTAAGCCGATGCGCTGTTACGTTTTCTGGTTTACATGAGCGAGGACGAGCTTCCCGGGTACCGCGGAGAACTGCGTTCAGCCCTCGAAGAGGCGGGGGCCGAGATAGGCGACAGACTGGAGGTAACCGTGAACAACCAGCGGTACACGGGCAGCCTGATGCCTCGCGTAGAGAGCTACGACGACTGGCACCTCATACTCAAGCTCAAGTCTGGGTACAACATCGGCCTCGCCCACAGCAAAGACATGAAGATCAAGAAGGTGGGCGTAGCGGAGAAACCCGAGTTCAGGCCCCCGCCCCTACCCGAGGCTGAGCCGGGTCTACCCAAGGTGAGCATCATCAGCACCGGCGGCACCATCGCGAGCAGGGTAGACTATGTCACGGGCGGCGTCGTTTCGGCGATGACCAGCCGCGACCTCCTGGGCATAGTGCCCGAGCTGGTCGAGGTAGCCGACGTCGACGCAGACATCCTCTACAGCGTGTTCAGCGAGGACCTCACCCACAGAGAATGGGGGGGCATGGCAAAGCGAGCATACGACAAGATCGATGCAGGTGCCGACGGCGTCATAATCACCCACGGCACCGACACCATGGGCTACAGCGCCGCGGCCCTCAGCTTCGCGTTGCAGGACCTGCCGGTCCCCGTGATCTTCGTCGGCAGCCAACGCAGCAGCGACAGGCCCAGCAGCGACAACGCCACCAACCTCATGGGCGGCGTCTACACCGCGGCTCACGCCCCCTTCGCCGAGGTCGTCGTGGGGCTCCACGAGACCACGTCCGACACCAGCATCGCGTACCTCAGGGGCACCAAGGTCAGGAAGTGCCACACCAGCAGCAGGTACGCGTTCCAGCCCGTGAACGACTGGCCCATCGCACGCTACATAGACGGCAGGGTGGAGATGATCAACGACAGGTACCGGCCCCGGCAGCCCAGCGAGCCCAGGCTGCTGAACAGGTTCAGCGACAAGGTTAGCCTCGTCAAGTTCCACCCCGACTTCAAACCGACGATACTTGACTGGCTCATCGACGACGGCGTCAGGGGCATCGTCATCGAGGCGACGGGACTCGGCCAGGTCTGCAAGGACCTGTGGCCAGCCGTCGACCGGGCCAGAAAGGAAGGCGTCATCGTAGGTATAGCGAGTCAGTGCATCTGGGGGCGAGTCCATCTCAACGTCTACAGCCACGGCCGCGAGCTGGTTGACAGGGGCGCCGTGCCGCTGGAGGACATGCACCCCGAGACGGCGTACGTGAAGCTCAAGTGGTGCCTCGGCCAGACCGACGACACGGAGGAGGCGAAGAAGCTGCTCCTCACCGACCTCGTGGGCGAGCTCAACCCACGGACGCCATACCTGGAGGGGTCAAGCTGATGGACTACATGAAGCTGGGGCTCACCGTCGGCATCGAGATACACCAAGAGCTCGCCACGAAGCACAAGCTGTTCTGCTCGTGCCCGCCGCGGCTCAGCGACAAGGAGCCCGACTACACCTTCACGCGGAAGCTCAGGCCCAGCCAGAGCGAGCTGGGCGAGGTGGACCCCGCCGCCCTCTTCGAGTTCCTCAAAGGCAAGACCATCATATACCAGGGTGACCACGACACCAACTGCCTCGTAGAGATGGACGAGGAGCCGCCGGGCCAGCTTGACCCAGAGGCCATAGACACATCCCTCACGTTTTCCCTCATGACCGACGGCGTACCCGTGGACGAGGTCCAGGTGATGAGGAAGACAGTCGTAGACGGCAGCAACACCGGCGGGTTCCAGCGGACCAGCGTCGTCAGCCTCGGAGGAGCCGTAAAAGTCGACGGAAAGACCTACCACCTGGAGCAGGTAGCGGTAGAGGAGGACGCGGCCAGGAAGATAGTCGAGGAGGGGGACACAATAACGTACCGCCTGGACCGGCTGGGCATCCCCCTCATAGAGATAACGACGGCCCCCGAGATGCATACACCCGAGGAGGCGTACAAGGTAGCGGCCCGGATAGGGGCAATCCTCAGGGCGACCGGGATGGTGCGCAGGGGGCTTGGCACCATCAGGCAGGACGTCAACGTGAGCATACGCGGGGGCGCCATCATCGAGATCAAGGGAGTCCAAGACCTGAATCTCCTACCAACCATAACCGAGTATGAGGCACGGCGTCAGGTCACGCTCCTCGAGATAGCTGAGGAGCTGAAGAAGAGAGGCGTCACGCCGGCGTCCCTCCGACAAGAAGCAGCAGACGTGTCGGAGGTCTTCAAGGAAACCGGTTCCAAGATACTCGGCGCCGCCCTGAAGAGAGGCGGCAAGGTCATGGCCGTCAAGCTCCCCGGGTTCAGCGGTCTCACTGGGCGGGAGCTCTGCCCAGGCAGAAGGCTGGGCACCGAGATGAGCGACCACGCCAAGTTCGGGGGCGGCGTCAAGGGCATATTCCACACGGATGAGCTGCCAGGCTACAGCATCACGGTTGAGGAGGTACACGTCCTAAGGGAGAGGATGGGTGCCGGGGAGGCCGACGCCGTTGTCATCGTCGCCGACGAGGGGAGAAAATGCGTCGCCGCCCTAGGGGCAGTGGTGGACCGCGCCGCGCAGGCGCTACTCGGTGTACCCGATGAGACGCGTTCCGCAAACCCTGATGGGACGACGAGGTACACGAGGCCTAGGCCTGGGGCCGCCCGCATGTACCCGGAGACCGACGTTAAGCCCGTGAAGGTGACCACCGAGAAGCTGGAGGAGCTGAGGGCGGCGCTCCCCGAGATGCCTGAGGTCAAGCTCAGACGGTTCATGAAGGAGTACTCCCTCAACGAGAAGCTGGCGACCCAAATAGTCGACTCCGATTACATGGGGTTGTTCGAGGAGCTTGCCCGGGAGGGGCACTCGACGACGCTGCTGGCGGTGACCCTGACGGAGGATCTCACGAAGCTCCGGCGTGACGGTGTGCCCGTCGAGGGGCTCACCGACGAGGCTCTACGGGACGCGTTCACGCTGGTGAAGGAGGGCGCCGCGACGAAGGAGTCTCTGCCAGACGTGCTGACCTGGCTCGCGGAGAACCGGGGCAAGAAAGCGAGGGCCGCCGTGTCCGCGCTGGGCTTCGACATGATGACCATCGAGGAGCTCAATGCGTTGATTAACAGCGTCGTCGAGGAGAAGTCTGATCTGGTGGCCGAGCGCGGCATGAGAGCCATGGGCGCCCTGATGGGCGTCATCATGGGTCAGGTGCGTGGAAGGGCCAAGCCCAAGGACGTCCAGAGGCTTCTACGGTCCGCCGTTGAGGCCAAGAAGGGCTGACACCCCCCATAAGTATTATAAACGGTCTTATAGGTTATTATGATGTCAGATAACGTGTGGTTTTATGCCAGAGCCCTCCTTCCGTCTAAAGGTACGCATCGGCGACATGGAGGTGGAGCTAGGCGGGGAGAGGGAGGAGGTCCTCGAGACCCTAGACGATCTGGACCTCATCATCGACAAGGTCTCCAAGGCCTTCAACGCCGATCTGGCTACGGCGAAGCGCCCCCAGAAAAAGGGTAAAGAGGAGAGTCAGGTCAAGGAGTTTCCCACCATAAACCGGACGAGCCAGTGCAGCGAGGCTGTGGAGGGCCTGCTCGCGACCGAGTGGGGCAAGACGCCGAGGGCCCTCGGCGAGCTCAGGGAGGCGATGGAGGCCAACGCCATATTCTTCCCCAAGACAACACTCAGCGGCGTCCTCGTGTGGATGGTGAAGAAGGGAACCCTCCGCAGGTGGAAGGACAAGAAGCGGGGCTACCTATACGTCATCAACACGCAGGAGGGAGAGTGACGCCGCGGCTCAAAGTGACCATCAAGACCGGCTACGGGGCCGTGGAGGTGAATGGCGAGTCCCCGGAGGAGGTGCTGGAGGGCCTCGGCTGGCTCACACATGAACTCGTCTCTCAGATCAACGAGAGAGCCTCAGAGGCCACCACCTTCGAGAACGAGGACAGCCTGAAGGACATCATAAGGGTCGACCGTGAGGGCCCGACCATCGTTTCCCGCGAGGAGCTGTCCCACTACGAGGCCATCGGGCTCATCCTCTACGCGATGAAGAACTTCGAGGCCACAAGTAAACAGATCAGGGAGCGGCTCGTGTCCAGCGGTAAGAAGGTGACTGTCGCCGCGAGGCTCCACGAGATGAGGAACCGTGGCCACGTCTTCAAGCCCGAAAAAAAGGGAAGCATGTACAAGCTCACATCTAGAGGCGTGAAGTGGATCGAGGATGACGTATTGGCGCGGCTCAGCAGCCTTGAATAGCTACTTGGTTCTCTTCTCGTAGTCCCGGTAAAGCTCTGCAGT
Organism: Candidatus Krumholzibacteriaceae bacterium; assembly: GCA_035529515.1. Lineage (GTDB taxonomy): Archaea > Thermoproteota > Bathyarchaeia > TCS64 > TCS64 > RBG-16-57-9. Next base: position 14,375 of record DATKWN010000129.1, read on the forward strand.
CACCGCGAGGAGGGAGAGCAGAATCTTCCTGCTGTCGCACATGTAGGTGCGCTCCCTGAACTTGTTACGCTGTATCAGCCCTTTTTCCAGCAGCTTCGCCACCGCCCTCTCCGTAGCCTTGGGGGTCAGATCCAGCTCACCGGAGAGCTCCTTGACGGTCGTCGTCTTACCGGTCTCGAGGAGGTGATAGAATATCATCAACTGGCTCGGGGCCCGCTGCAGGTTTAACAGGCTGTCGTTTAACTCCCTTAACTGCTCCAGCTGTTCCTCGGACATCTCTTTCACACCTATTTTTCCCTTGCCACACTTTAAGGGAATTGGTTGAAACCTGGATTAACCACTTTTTATGTCTTCACCACACGAAAAGACCGGAGAGACCGGTGAAAGTGGACGGAAAAGCCGTTTCTCCCTTAAAACCAGTGTTCAAGCCTTGAACAGCTTCATCAGAACGTCGTAGGATGTGGTTGACGCCACGTAACCCTCGCCCGTGTTCTCCACCAGCTCCTTCTGTTTGAGCTCCGCGAGCCTCGCCCTGACGCTGCTGCTGTTCTCCCCCAGCGCCCTCGCTATGTCGATGGGTTTCATGGGCCTGTCCTTGAAGGTGAGGTAGACCAGTATCTTGAAGGCCGAGGTCTCGGGGTCGAGCTCCTTAAGCGCCTTCTCCATCGCTACACCTCGAAGAATTTTACTAGCAACTCCTTGAGTATGGGCCCCAGCTTGTACTTGTACACTCCCCGGCTCACCCTCTCGACGAGCTCCTTGTTGTTGAGGTTGAAGAGCGCTATGTTCACGGCGTTGACGGTGAGCCCCAGCTTCCCAGCTATCTCCTGCGAGGACATGGGTTCATCGTTCTCGACGAGGCAGAGAAAGACCTCTCTTTGGCTGTCCGCCCTCCTAAGTCCCTCAAGCTCCTCGGAACCCACTCGCCGGACCTCCGAATTCTACTGGATAACTGAGTATAAATGTGAGACGATGTCCGTGAAAGGAACCATTGATCTGTAGCTCCCGTCACCAAGCTGCTCGACGTACCCCTTATCCAGAAGCGTCCGCAGGGCAGGCCTGACGCTTCCAGGGGATATCATCGTCTCCTCTGAGATGTCCACCGGGCTGGATGGCCCCCTGAAGGCTAGGTAGGTGAAAACCTTGAACTGCACCGTCGAAGGGGAGACTTCTTTCAGAACTTGGTCAAGTAGATCGGTCACCTGTTAGCCGCCTCCTCGAGGGTCTCCACTCTCTTAATGAGATCGAGGAGGATTCCGGGTATGCTCGGGGCGTAGGTTCCACGGCTCGGGCGATCGAGGAATCCATCCTCAGCGAGCTTGGCGAAAGCAGCCTTAACTGAGTTATAGTTGGCGTCCAGCTTCTCAGCCATTTCGCTCGGCCCGAGCGCCGGGTTACTCAGGAATTCCTTGAAAACCGTGTCTTTCAGGCTTTGTTTCGAAGACATATTACTGTTTGATATGTTTGTTTCAATGTTCTTATTAACTTTACTTTTGGGGTGTAGTCGGATTCGCATTTATTTTGATCGATACGCGAGCGTATAAATTTCTCTATATATAAATAAAATGGCCATTATCGGAAATTACGCTCACGGTGATCACAAGCTTAATATATCGAGGAAAAAAAGTGTTGTACGCAGACGGTTTTCAAGGAACGTGTGGTGAAGGTGCTCGCGTACAGGGAAAAAAACCAGCTAAATGCCGCTATGGAGACGCGGGCGCCGACACCAAACCTGAGCCTCTCCCTGAGGAACCTGCTGCTCACGGAGATAACCAGCGACATCCTAGAAGAGGGCCCCCACGTCAAGGAGCTAGCGGCAAAGATACGCGCCGAGAACACGTTCTACTCCCTCAGGAAGAGAGAGGCCTACAGAAGGGTGACAGGAGTGGACGCTGGGAGCCAGATAATCCCCCTCGCCTCAAGGCAGTACGCCGTCTTAGGGGCCATGGCGTACTCGCTCCACGACGGGCGCAGATTCTTCCTGCAGCCCGAGTCCCTCTCCCAGCCATACAGTCTAGCCAGGGACAGGTTCCCGAGCACGGTGAACCTGCGCCGCGAGGCCAAGCTATACGAGACAGCCATCAGGTTTCTGGAGGAACATGGTGGGACCGAGCTGCTGCTAATCGACGGGCCGCTTGCCTTCAGTAACGTGTGGAGGAACGCCGGCCGCGAGGAAGACAGGCGGAGGCTCATCGACGCGGTGAACGGGCTCATGAAGAAATGTAGGCGGCTGGGAGTCGTGACCGCGGGTGTCGTGAAGCGCCCAAGCGCCAGGTACCTGGTCCACTACCTTGGGCTACAAGACGAGACGGATCTCCCAGACAGTTTCCTCATGCTGCAGGCTCTTGAGCCCGGTCAGAGGACGGATATATTCTCGGCGAGGACGGCGATGAGGATGGCTTCCGGGGTGTCGGGGTTCATGGATGCGCTTGAGGAGCCCATCTACTCGTTCTACGCTCGCCTGACGGGGGAGTGGAGCATCCCGCCGATTCGGATAGACCTCCCGGCTTTCTGCCTCAGCGAGATCGACGACGTGGCCGACTACTGCTACTCCACGAGCCTGTACAACGGCGTCCCCCTCGCCATAGTGAAGGCGGATGAGGCGGTCAAGGTGACGAGGAGGTTCATAAGCGACGTCTACAGCGAGATTATAACCAGGGTCGGGAGGGAAGTGGGAGAGGTCTCGCAGCTCGCGCCGTACTGGGGTGAAGGAGAATGGATGGGAGTCTGAGGGTCGGCCACACCTACAGCCTCACCGGGGAGTACGGCATAAACGAGATAACCATACTTCTGCTCCGCGGCTACGAGCTCGCCAAGGGGGAACTCGTCTACATCGAGCACCCCAAGAACGGCTGCCCCGTGGTCTACCAGGTGACCCGCGTCTACCCCCACAAACGGGTCAGGGAGTACGAGGAGGCATTGCTGAGGGACGGCCGAGTCATCACAGACTTCGAGGACAGCACCCTCCACGCCCAGGCGTACCAGTGGGGCTGGATGGACGACGGCGGCAGCCTAAGGCCCCTCAGGTACCCCCTGTCCCCCAACACGCCCGTCTACGTCGCCGAGAGGGAGCTAATCGCACAGTTCACGAAGCCCAACGGCGACTGGAAGCTCCTCCTTGGATCGGACCCCAGTACAGACCTCGACGTGGAGCTGGGCCTCTACAGTCTCATCCGCCAGAGCTGTCTCATCTGCGGCGCCGTGGGCACAGGCAAGACCACCACCTCAGTCACCATGGTGGCGAGGGCGGCTTCGGCGGAGCCCCCCGTCCGTTTCTTCATAGTCGACAAGGACGGCGAGTACAGCAGCCTAGCCGATCAGCTGGGGGCCGACAGGGTGCTCAAGGTGCCTTGGAGCAGGTTCTTTCAGCCCGGCGACGTGCCGTGGGAGGACTATGTCGGCGAGTTTGGGTGGCAGAAGACCTGGTGGAACTCCAAGATACTGGTGCATGCGCTTAAGATACTCTACGCACAGGTGGCAGCCGTCACCAAAGTCAACCTCCGGCAGGCCATCGGCTGGGTGAAGCCGGACAAGCTGGGTTTCAACAAGAAGGACGAGGAGTTCGAGAGCTACAGGCAGCAGGTGGTGAACGCCGTCTCGGGCAGCAAACTGATACCGGACGGCGACATGGAGCCCCTAGACCCGGTGGACCTTCTGAAGGACCGCCACGTAGTCCTAATGGACCTCAGCCAGGGCAGGGACACTTGGAGCCAGAAGCACCTTGTCATCGCCCAGGTGCTCAGAAGGATATTCGGTGAGGCCCTCGAGAACAGGAGGTTCGGCTGCATCGTTGTGCTCGAGGAGGCCATGTACTACGCACCCCAGCGAGGCGTCTTCGAGATAGGGGAGAAGGACAGCAGGGGCAAGCTGCTGGGCGTCATCAAGGAGATAGCCACCAACGGCGGCCGCAACGGCATCGGGCTGTGGGCCGTCACCCAGAGGCTGAGCACCGTGGATAAGACCGTGGTCACCCAATGCGCCAACAACGTGATATGCCACGGCTTAGAGGACGTTGACAAGGCTAGGATGGCCGAGATCATGGGCAACAAGTTCGCTGAGCTCATAGGAGACCTGCCCCCCGGGGAGGCCATCGTCAAGGGCACCGCCCTCAAGTGCAGGTTCCCCATATGGGTCAAGGTGCTGCCTGAGCTGTACCCCGCCTCGAGCCTCAGCACACCCATGAGCCGCTTCATCCACATGGAGACGGCGGGGCGAGAGACGCCTCCTATGGACGACTAACATATATCCTCCGCGGCTCAATCATGAGACGGTCGCCATGTCCCATAGGCTGTACCCCGGCAGACCCATCGTCGGAGTGGGCGTCCTCATAGAGGAGGATGGGCGTTACCTGCTCGTCAAGAGGGCGGCTGAGCCGGACGCCGGCCTGTGGTCCATACCCGGAGGCCTCATCGAGGTGGGGGAGAAAGCCGCGGACGCCGCCGTCCGAGAGGCCTTGGAGGAGACGGGGCTCAGCGTCGAGATCATGAACAGGGTTGACGTGGTTGACAAGATAGTCAGGGACGACGACGGAGACGTAAGGTACCACTTCATCATAATCGACTTCCGCGCGAGGCCGCTTAGCGGAGAGATGAGGCCAATGGACGACGCCCTTGACGCGGTATGGGCTGCTCCAGAGGACTTCATCAAGTACGAGCTTACCCCGACGCTGGTGGAGCTGCTGAAACGGATAGAGATCTACCCTGAGTCCTAGAGCTCTGGACGCCTTATCTTCTCGCTGAGGAACTCCTCGACTTCTTTCATCCGCTGGAGGGCGTCTATGGTTCTAGGGTTCATGTAGGAGAGCTTGCCGTCCTCCATGATGAGGTAGATGACGAGGTTCTTGTCCACCTGAGCCACCTTCCGGTGATCCGGGTTCTCGTATATGTCGTAGGTGGTGCCGAGGCTTGAAGTCATCTCGCCTATCTTACTCCAGCTACTGAGGTCGGGTATCTTCTCCACGGCCAAAGCGTCCGCCCTAAGATTCGAGTCGGATATCTCGTATTTTATGATTATACATCAGGGCTCCATTTTCAGTGGCTCTCCCCGCACTGGACGCGTTATTATTATAAGATGAGCGAGTATTCACCTCTACGATGTAGATGTGGTAAGCGCGTCACGTTTCAAAGGCAAGAGCTTCATATCCATGAGGGACTACAACCGCGATGAGATCGACTTTATCCTAGGTGTCGCGGACGAGATGATGCCCCTTGAAGCCAAAGGCATAGAAATGGCTAAGGGCAAGGTCATGGGCGTCCTCTTCTTTGAGCCTAGCACGAGGACCAGGCTCAGCTTCGAGTCAGCCATGCATAGGCTCGGTGGGTCTGTAACGGGCTTCGCCGACCCAGGGGTCAGCAGCGTCAAGAAGGGAAAGACCATGGAGGACACCATCAAGACGGTGGAGAACTACGTGGACATCATCGCCATGAGGCACCCCGACGAGTGGAGCAGCAGGAAAGCCGCGGCCGTCGCGAGCATCCCCATCCTCAACGGCGGGTCGGGCCCGTGGGAGCACTCCACACAAGCCGTTCTGGACATGCACTGCATAAATCACGCATAGGGCTCCTTGGACGGGCTAACGGTCGGGCTATGCGGCGACCTCCTCTACGGCAGGACCGTCCACAGCCTCATGATCGGGCTCAGCAACTACGACGTCAAGCTCATCAGCCCCAAGCAGCTGGCCATGCGCGACGACGTCATCAAGGACACGGGGGGCAAGGTGGAGTGGGAGGCAACGGAGGACCTTGCCAAGGTCATCGGCGACCTGGATGTGCTGTACGCGACCCGCATCCAGAAGGAGAGGTTCCCGAGCGAGGACGAGTACAAGAAGTTCGCCGACGCCTACATCATCGACAACAAGATGATGGCCAAGGCAAAGAAGGGGATGGTGCTCATGCACCCGCTGCCCAGGGTCAACGAGATCGCCGTCGAGGTGGACAGCCACCCGGGCGCCCTCTACTTCAAGCAGGTGCACCACGGCATCTGGGCACGGATGGCCATAATAGCACTCGCACTGGGGGTCTACTAACCCCTATCGAAGAGGCGTTTTAACCGGTCCCACCTATCCTCTTCCCGCTCCTTCTTCTCAGGCGCCTTCGAGTTGTACGCCTGCGGTATCCTGTAGAAGTATATCTTGTGGCTACCCACGCTGTAGTACCCCTGATCATGCTTCGCGGTGATCCAGTCCACTACAGGGAAGTCGTGGCTCACGATGCGGGTACCCTTCCGGAGCTCGTCATGGAACTTGGGCCTAAGCTTCGCGTTACCCGACGTCGTCAGGTATAGAGTTATCACCGAAGCCTCTGACAGATCCTCCTCGAAGAAGTTACCCTCGACGACCTTGATCCTTCCATTGAGGCCCTTGTCCTCTATCTTGAGTCTGGTCGACTCGACCATCCGGGGGTTGAGTTCGAAGCCCACGGCGCGGGAGATGTCGAACTCCTCGACGGCCGTGAACAGTATTCTGCCGTCGCCGCAGCCTAGATCGTATAGGACATCGTGTGGGCCGACCTCGGCTATTATCAGCATCTGGCGCACGACGTTAGGTGGGGTCGGGACGTAGGGCGCGACGCTCTCGGTGCCGTTTCCCCAGCCTAGGCTTTGGTGCCAGCCGCTTATGCGGTGGTCGTAGTCGTCTGGCTCATTGCCGCGTCTGCCCATCACCCATTCCTCTGTCTTGCTACTCTAAAACCTTACCGCGGAAAGCGTTAATGCAGTCGTAATTGAACAACGTTTTTACATCGCAATCTGTCTGATACATCCGTTCAATATGGCCGTAGTTGATGCACTATTAAGCAACGTATGGGTCATCTTCCTGTTCTTCACCATCCTCTACCCGAGGCTGCAGCAGACCATGCTACAGAACGCGCGTTCTTCCGCCCTGAGAAACCTGGGTAAGAAGAGGGGCACAAACGTTGTGAGCCTCATACATAGGCAGGAGACCCTCAGCCTCTTCGGGCTGCCCATATCCAGGTACATAGACATCGACGACAGCGAGGACCTCCTCAGAGTCATAAGGATGACGCCGGACGACCAGCCCATAGACCTCATAATTCATACCCCGGGTGGTATCGCCCTCGCGGCGACGCAGGTCGCGTTCGCCCTCAAGGAGCACAAGGGTAAGACAACGGTCATGGTACCCCACTACGCAATGAGCGGTGGCACTCTCATCGCACTGGCCGCCGACGAGATACTCATGGATCCCCACGCCGTCCTGGGGCCCGTGGACCCCCAGATAGGAACTCAGAAAGGCACCTACTCCGCGTCAAGCATACTCAAGGTCGTGGAGCGTAAGAAGACCGACGAGACAGACGACGAGACCCTGTACTTGGCCGAGGAGGCGCGGAAGGCCATCGACCAGATGAAAGACACCGTCAGGAAGCTGATAGGGGACAAGTATCCTCCCGAGCGGGTCGAGAAGATAATCGAGGACCTTGTGACGGGTAAGTATACCCACGACTTCCCCATCATCTCTGAGGTTGTATGCGAACTGCTGGGCCAGTGCACCAAGAACGAGCTCCCCAAGGAGGTGTACCTGCTCATGAACCTCTACAAGATGGGGCAGCAGCAGAGAAGACCCTCCGTCGAGTACGTGCCCATGACTCCTCGCACCAAATCCGGGACACTGTAGAGCAGCAGAGGTCAACGGTCCACGAAGCCGTTAAAAACCCGGAACCGGAGATTCTTCACGGTTGTCTAGATGGATCTAAAGATAGTGGAGTTGAAGGTCCCCGAGGGATGCAACGTTATCCTGGGGCAGAGTCACTTCATCAAGACCGTGGAGGACGTCTACGAGGCCCTCGTCTCCTCCTCGTCGTCCATCAAGTTTGGGCTGGCGTTCTGCGAGTCCAGCGGCGAGTGCCTCGTCAGGCACGACGGCAACGACGAGGAGCT
>DATKWN010000130.1:0-9615 GCA_035529515.1 Candidatus Krumholzibacteriaceae bacterium
CACTACAGGACGCTGGTGAACTGCGCCGACGAGGGCATCCCAGACGGAGCCACCGCGATGCCGAGCCCCAGCACCGACGGCTGCAGCCACGAGGCCTGCATGGCGGTGATCACCCAGCTGAGGCAGACGCTCCTCATGAGCATGAAGGAGATCGTACGGGAGTCCCGGTAGCTACTCGTCCCAGTAGTGGTGCCGCGTACCGTCGCGCAGCCACGCCTCCAGCCCCATCTCCCTGATCTCAGTGAGGTTCTGAAGACAGGCTTCGAGGTGGAGCCCACCCAAGACTGAGGCGAGGGTCTCACATCGTTCGAAGCCGCTGCACTCATGGCACGCGAAGAGACCTCTATCCTTGCAGCAGTTCCTAACGATGCATGAGGCCTCCTCATCGGTTCTCTTCCGGCAGGTCTTATGGCATTTCAGCTCGCTCATGAACAGAAGCATGTCTATCAGACTGTTGTAGTCGCCTAGCTCATCTGGAAACACGTCTCTCGCGGTCATGTAGAACTTGTACTTGTCCAGCACGTCGAGGAACGCGTCCGCTGCGTCTCTGATGACGCCGGTGTATCCGAGGCAGTCACCGCAGTAGATGCCGCAGTAAGTAACCAGGTCTGCGCTGGTCATGGGAGCACAGCCTCAGCCATTAACCGAACGAGTTGCACCTCATCAGATAAACCTTAGCTTCGTCACGGCGGCGATTGAAAAAAAGGGCCTAGTAGCTCTTGGGCTCCGGGTCTCTCTCCAGGCTGCCGACGAGGCAGTGGATGCTGCCGCTGTTCCTGGGCCTTATGAGGCTCGGTATGTGGGCCTCAACGACCTCGACGCCTATGCTCTCGAACCACTTGGTGGCCTTGGGGTACTGGTCGCTGGTGATTATCTTCATGGGCTCCAGGACGACGCCGCAGTCGGGGCCCTTCGCGAAGCCGCGGGTGTCTATGCTGACGAGGTCGTCCGGTGGCTTGACGAACTCCCAGCCCATCTCACGTCTCATCCACTCGGCTAGATAGGGGTCGTAGTAGCTGGCCTCGCCGACGCTGGTGTGGCGGTCGATCATGCTGTAGTGGATGGTGCCCTTCCGTGTGCCGTAGCCGGGGCCCATCCTGGTGTCGACCTCCGGGTCCTGGGCCTTGATGATGTTGGCGTACTGCTGCTGCCCCCACTCGTTGCCCCTCATCACCGCGGGGTCCCCCGTGTTGCCCCGCGGGTAGTGGACCTCGATGATGGCGTGCCTCTCGTCGAGCCAGCCGCAGGGGCCTCCCTCCACCATGCCGTCGCCGAAGATCATGCCCACGACGGGGCACCCGATCTCGGCGAGGGTCTGGTAGGTGGGCAGCTCCTCGCCCTTCCTGATGCTGTCATACATGCGCAGTATGACGTGGCCGTAGACGGCGGCGTGTGCCACGTCGTCACAGTAGATGCTCTTCACCGTGTAGGGCGGGTCCCACGGGTCAGGCTTCCTGATGACGACCTCTACCCCCTCGGCCTTGAACGTGTCCACCAGGGTCTCGTGATGCCCCACCAGCTCCTCCAGGTTGGGCTTCTCGGTCATCCTCCAAGCGTCCCAGCTGGACTCGTGGGGCGGCCACGGCGTGGGGTCACCCACGGACAGGAACTCCCTGCCGGGGCGGTGCAGGAGCACGGTCCTGAGCTTGCCCACCGTGGTGTTGGCCTTCCACCTTCTGCCCCAGTGCTTGGGCATCTCGTCCTCGAACTCGCTGAGGACCTGGGGGTGCAGCCTGCTGTAGACGTCGTGCAGCTCCGCTGCAGCCTTCTTGAAATCGGACATGAACAGGAAATACCGGCTAAAGCATAAAACACCTGCTGCCGCCCGACGCGCTTCTAGCTATATCTACCATTTAAAGGATGAACCCTTTGGGGCTCCATTCAAAACGTCTCATAAATCTGCCACATTTTCGCTTCTCTCCCTCCTCGGCTGGGCTGCGCTCACCTTAAATCAGCTCCACGCCGGAGAGCCCCTGAGAGCATGGTTCACACCTCCACCGATGACGCCCGCCCCGCCGAAGCCTTCGAGACCGCGCTGAGCGTGCTGCGGAGGCGGGCCCACCAGCGCCGCGTGTCCACGGGCAGCCAGGCCCTCGACTCCCTCATAGGCGGCCTGGAGCCGGGGATGTTCTACCTCTTCTACGGAGGCTCCGAGGAGGAGCAGGTGGACCGGCTCCTCCACAGGCTCGTCTTCGAGGCGGTTAGGCCCAGCGGCGGCGAGCCCGGCCAGGCCATCTACGTGGTCTGCGGCAACTACAGGCGCAGCAGATCCATCATGGACGTGGACTTCCTCGTCTCCCTCGCCGTCGAGGCGGGGCTGGACCCCGAGCACGTGGTCCCGGGGATACACGTGGTATGCGCGTTCTCCGAGAGACAGCTGATAAAGGCCCCGGCTCTCGTGGACGAGATACTGGGGCGCACAGGCCCCGTCGACCTGGTCGCGGTCCAGCAGATATCCAAGATATTCCACGGCCCCCTCGCGGTGAAGCGGGAGAGCCCCTGGGAGTTCACCGGCGTCGTCTCCCGGCTCCGGGAGACCTGCCAGGAGCTCGGCATCCCGCTGGCGGCCACCTGCCGCCCCGCCGGCAAGAGCCGGAGGTCTCCGCCGCCGGAGGGCGGCAGCTACCTCAGGCACGCGGCCAACGTCATGGTGTACCTGAGGCCGATGCAGGGGGGCCTGCTCTCGGCTCACCTGGTCAAGCACCCCGACTCCGCCCGCAGGGGCCGGGTGGTGTCCTTCAGCGGCGAGGAGGCGCGGTTCTGGGCAGAGTGATGAAGGGCTCCATGAGGACCCGGATCCAGGACACCATGGCGCAGCTCAAGGCCAGGTACAGGGAGGCCCTCAAGGACGAGGCCCTGCAGGCGGCGTTCGACGAGCTGTGGCCTGTCTGGTCCAGCGAGATGGGGGCCATGATCTACAGCGAGGTGCTCTCCACCCTGGACCTGCTGCTGCTGACGGCGGCGGCGGACAACCGCAGGGAGATAGAGGAGATCAAGCGGCTGCTCGGCTCAGGGGGGCCCCGCGTCGAGGGTTGAGGGGTGGCTCCTCGACGTCAGGGTGAGGGGCAGCCAGGCCGCCCTCTGGGTCAGGGAGCTGGGCGGTAAGCGGGTCAGGCTCCTCGACACGTATCACCCGGACCTCTTCATAGAGCCCAGCGTCGAGCCCGAGCGCCTCATGTGCCTCCTGGAGGAGAAGGACGACCTCCCCTCCGTCACCGTGGAGCGCAGGGTCTCCTCCATCAAGGACATGAGCGTGGCCACGGTGCTCCGCGTCAAGGTGGACGGCGTGGGCCGGTACCGCAGGGTCGTGTCCCACTTCGAGTCCTCCGAGTACGTGAAGGCCCTCTACGACGTGGACATGACCCACACCCAGAGGTACCTCTGCGACAGGCGTCTCATCCCCTTCGCCAGGGTGGTCGCCGACGTGGACAGGCGCCGCCGGCTGCGAAGCATAGAGTCGTATACGCCCGGCTTAGAGGCAGAGCCGCCCCCCTTCCGGGTGCTGTGGTTCGGCATAGACTGGGGCGAGGACACCGTCGAGGTCGCCGAGCCCGAGGAATACGTGTTCGGCGGCGCCGGCGGCCGCGCCCTCATGGACTTCCTGGAGTACGTCAGGGACTACGACCCCGACATACTGGTTTGCGGGACCCGGGACCTCCACGACCTCCTCAAGTTCAGCGACGCCCACAGGGCGTACAGGCTGGGGACGCTGGACGGCGGCGAGGCCAGGCTGTGGAAGGGCAGGCTCCACGTCACCTCCCGGACCTACGAGAGCATAGGCCTGGCGGGGGTCACGGAGCGGGTCCAGTACACCCGGGAGGCGCCCCACATGGCTTCCGAGTGGGGCAGCGGGTGCGCCATCGAGAGCAGGCAGTGCTACGAGGCCAGGAGCCGCGGCGTACTCATACCCCGGTCCGGGGACTTCCAGCCCGTCATGACCCTGGAGGAATTGCTCCGCCTGGACCACGGCGGGCTCATACTGGCGCCCGACGTGGGGCTCCACGAGCACGTGGGGGTGCTGGACTTCGACAGCATGTTCCCAAGCCTCATGGTGAAGCACAACATAAGCTACGAGACGGTGCGCCGGGACGCGGGTGAAGGCTTCGTGATAGGCTTCACGCGGGAGGCCCTCCAGCGGCGCCTCCACTACAAGTACAGGAGGCGGGGGCTGGAGGAGGGCTCACAGGAGTGGGCGTGGTGCGACGGCCGCCAGAGAGCCCTCAAGAGCATCCTGTTCTGCACCTACGGTTACAGCGGCTGCTGGGCCAACAGGTTCGGCAACTTCGACACCTTCATGGAGATCAACAGGGTGGCCCGGGACAGCCTCGTGGCGAGCATGAACGTAGCCCGGGAGCACGGGTACAGGGCCGTCTACGGGAACAACGACAGCCTCTTCCTCAAGCGCCCAGGCGCCACGCGGCGCGGCTTCGAGGAGCTGGCCCGCGTCATCGCGGGCCGGGTGGGGCTCCCCATGTCCGTCGAGAACGTGTTCAGGTACTTGGTGCTGCTGCCCCAGAAGAACGGGCTGGGCATGGGCGCCGCCAACAGGTACTACGGCAGGACCCTGGAGGGCCGCTACGTCTACAGGGGCATAGAGACACGCAGACGCGACACCGCGCCCTACGTGGCGAGGGCCCAGCGGGAGATCATCGAGGCCCTCCTGAAGCACGGCTCCGCCGAGGAGGTGGCCGCCGAGGGCGTGGAGCAGGCGCTGGAGGCCCTGGACCTGGCGTGCCGCCGCATCCGCGCGGGCAGGGTGCCCCCCGAGGAGCTGCGCATCACGACCACCCTGAGGCGGCGGCCCGGCGAGTACAAGGCCAAGCTACCCCACGTCGCGGCGGCGGAGGCTCTCGGCATGGCCAGGATGAGGGTCGAGGAGGGGACGCCGATAGAGTACGTCTACGTGGACGCGGGGCACAGCAACAGGTTCCGCAGGGTGCGGCCGGCGCTGTACCGGGGCAAGGTGGACGCCGACAAGTACGTTGACCTGGTCATGGAGGCGGGGCGCAGCGTGCTGCTGCCCTTCGACGCCGACCTGGACCGGGGCCGGGGGCGGCAGCTCAGCCTCAAAGAGTTCACGTGAGCCCGGGGAAACCTTCTATTCGCTCCACGGCTCATTCAACCCATGTTCGACGCCATCCTCAGAGGCGGCAGGGTGGTGGACGGCACCGGTAACCCGTGGCTCCGAGGCGACGCCGCCGTCAAGGATGGGCGGATAGCCGACGTGGGGCGGGTGGAAGGCGACGCCGAGACCGTGATCAGGCTCCAAGGCGAGACGGTCGCGCCGGGGTTCATCGACACCCACAGCCTTTCGACGTACAAGGACCCGAGGCGTCACCCGAGGGGAATAACCCACGTCATGGTGAACGGCGTCCTGACTGTAGAGGACGGCATGCACACGAGGCCATGACCGGCCGGGTTCACCGCCACACTTGATGAGCCCTGTACGCGTTTCTCCCGAGATCGAAGGCCCTCATGTTGAGCTCAAGGAACTGTGGCCTGATGCTGTCCCGCAGCGTGGAGAGCATCGTCTCCTCGCTGAAGGGCAGCTCCTTACTCTCCGTTAGAGCCCCAAGCATGACGACGTTGGTGGCGATGGGGTCGCCCGCCTCTTCGGCTAGGCTCGTGGCGTCGAAGGCAACTATTCGGTCGGTGACCTTGCCCAGGAGCCCCATGAGTTCACCCGTGTCCGGGTAAGGCAGCATGCCTGAGACGACCTCGACTGGGGCCGTCACCCGGGTGTTCACCAGCGCGAGGCCGCCGTCCTTCAGGTAAGTCACGCCACGGCGGACAGCCTCGGCGGGCTCGAACCCCACCAGCACGTCGGCCTCCCCCTTCCTTATCTGGGGGTTGTGCGCCGCCCCGCCTATCTGGATGTGCCCCATCACGGGGCCCCCGCGCTGTGCCATCCCGTAAGTCTCACCGATCTTGACGTGGAGCCCAGCGTTGATGGACGCCTCGGCTAAAAGCCTCGACGCCAGCAGGGTTCCCTGCCCGCCCACCCCCGAGATTACTGCCTTGAACGTCTTCACGCGTCGCCCCCCCTGTGTATGGCGTCCACCGGGCACACCTGGGCGCAGCTCGTGCACCCCATGCAGAGCGTTGTGTCGATGCTGGCCCTGCGCTCGTCCTCGCTCCACATCAACGCGGGGCATCCGTAGGTGTTGAGGCATTGTTTGCAGCCGACGCAGGCTTCCTGGTCGACGTAGTACACCGGCGGCCTCTCTGGCCTCATGTTCCGCACGGCGACCATGGCGCACTCCCTGCGGGCGATGACCATGGCGACGCCGTCGAACCCCAGCATCCGCTTGAACGCCTCCTCCGCGGCGTCTAGGTCGTATGGGTCCACGACCTCCACGTGTTTGACGCCTGAGGCCCTGGCGATGTCCTCGATCATGATGGGATCAACTTGGTCTCCTGTCGCCGTCCTCCCGAGCTGAGGGTTGGTCTGGAACCCGGTCATGGCGACGGCCTGGTTGTCCGCCACAACCACCTTTATCGGCGCCTTGTTGTGGACGGCGTTCTGGAGGGCCGGGATGCCGGCGTGGAAGAACGTTCCGTCCCCTATCCAGGCGATGGCGTCGACGCCGAACCTCTGCATGCCCTGGCTTACACCGATGCTGGCTCCCATGCAGAAGTACGTGTCCTCGAACTCCATGGGCGGCGCGTGTGCCAGCCCGTAGCAGCCTATGTCTCCGTTGACCACCACGTTCATGAGGTCGCCTTTGACGGCCTGCACCGCCTTCTTCAACGCGTAGATCGTGGACCGGTGGGGGCACCCCGCGCACATGGTGAGCATCCTGTCGAACAGCAGGTCCCCCTTGGCCTCCTCCAGGTCGCCCCTCGCCTCAGGCGCCAGCTCCACTCCTGTGAGCTCGGCTATCCGGGCGTCTATCACCTCGTGGCTCAGCTCTCCCTCGCGGGGGATGAAGCCGTTCATCCTGCCGAGTATCTTCACGTCGGGGTTCACGTCCTTGGCCAGCGCCTTCACGTGGAGCTCGATGAACGGGTCAACCTCCTCGGCGATGAGCACCGTGTCCACCGACTCGATGAGCCTCGCTACGAGCCTCTCAGGCATCGGGTGCGTCGTGACAAGCTTCAGCCAGGCAACCCTGTCCTCGACCCCAAGATACTCCAAGGCATCCCTGACGTATGTGATGGCGAAGCCGACCCCGATGACCCCGATCCTCTCTTCCCCGTCTAGCTTCAGCTCGTTGAAGCCGGAGTCCTCGAACATCTCCTGCACCGAGTCTATCTTGCCGTGGCGCTCCCTGTGGCGCCTGAATAGCTTGTCGAAGCCGGCTATACGGTAGCTGAAGCCTTCCCAGTCGAACGCCGGGCTTCTGTCTAGCCTCTGTATCTCGCCCAGCTCTACGTCGCTCCTCATGTGGCTGAGGCGGGTCACGGTCCTTATCATCACGGGGAGCTTGACCTGCTCCGAGAGCTCCAGGGCGTATCTGGTTAGGTCCTTGGCCTCCTGGGGGCTGCTGGGCTCCAGGATGGGCACGTCGTTGTGCCTGCCCAGCCACCTGTTGTCCTGCTCTGTGCGGCTGCTGTGCTGGCTCGGGTCGTCCGTGCTCACCAGTACGAGGCCGCCCTTGACGCCCCTCAGGGTGATGGCGTTCAGTATGTCCAGGGCGACGTTTACGCCCACGTGCTTCATGCTGCATATGGCCCTCTGGCCAACCATAGAGGCGCCGAACGCCACCTCCAGTGCCACCTTCTCGTTGGCGCTCCACTCGAAGTGGATGCCCAGCTGCTTGGCGACTCTGGCGAAGGTGTTACCGATCTCCGATGACGGCGTCCCCGGGTACCCCGAAGCGAGAGCTATCCCACCTTCGACGGCGCCGCGGGCGATTGCCTCGTTACCCATCAGGACCACCCGTTCACCCGGTTTATCTAGTGCGACAGGATGCGACATATGAATCGTATTCAGGGTGATCCACCGCTTTTAAAATCTATTCAGCCTCGTGCGCAGATTTTTAACGACCCAACCATACCTTATCTAGATTGTTTTGAATGAGATCAAGCTCGGTAAGACGGGGCTCAAGGTCAAGACCATGGGCTTCGGCGGCATCCCCATCCAGAGGGTGTCCGAGGAGAAGGCAATAGAGGTCGTACGGCGCTGCTACGACCTGGGGCTCAACTACTACGACACGGCGAGGGGCTACACCACAAGCGAGGAGCGCATAGGGAAGGCTCTCGAAGGCGTGAGGGACAAGGTGTACATCGCCACCAAGAGCAACCAGAGGACAGCCGACGGAATAAGGAAGGAGCTGGCGGTCAGCCTAGGAAACCTGAGGACGGACCACATAGACGTCTACCAGCTCCATAATGTAACGAATCAAGAGCAGTGGGAACAAGTACAAGCACCCGGCGGCGCGCTGGAAGCCGTCACTGATGCCAAGGAGCAGGGCAAGATCAACCACATAAGCGTCACGAGCCATAACCCGGATCTGGCAGTCGAGATGGTTAAGACGGGGCTCTTCGAGACCGTTCTGATACCCTATAACTACCTCACCACGAAGCCCGCGGATGAGCTGCTCCCAACGTGCAAGAAGCTGAACGTGGGCACCATCATAATGAAGCCCTTCGGCGGCGGCGCGTTCAGCAACGCCAACACGGCCCTCAAGTATGTGCTGAGCAACCCGGACTGCGACCTCGTCATCCCGGGGGTGATGAGCGTAGCCGAGGTAGAGGAGAACCACAGGGTCTGGATGGGCGACCACACCCTCACCGATGAAGAGAGGAGGCTCATAGAGAGGGACAAGGAGGAGCTGGGCGACCAGTTCTGCCGCAGCTGCAACTACTGCCAGCCCTGCCCCCAGGGGATACCCATAAGCACCATACTCAGGACCGAGTCGCAGGTGCTCAGACGCATGGGGTGGACCGAGAGCCGCGTCAACTCCGTCAAGGAGGCCAAGGAGAAGCTGGAGACCTGCATCCACTGCGGCGAATGTGAGAGTAGGTGCCCCTACAACCTGCCTATACAGGAGCTCCTTCCCAAGGCCATGCAGAGCCTCTGGGACCGCATGGAGAGCCGATCAATCCCCCAGCCCTAATTCTTTTACTCTACGACACAACCCAATACCCATGGATCTAGACAAGATTTCAAGACTAGCCGAAGAGGCTGAGAAAGAGGTCGCGGAGCTCTGCTCCCGCCTCGTGAAGTTCAACTCTGCGCACCCAGACGGGTACACCGACGAGGCGGTAGCCTACATCAAGAAGTACCTCGACGAGCACGGCATCGAGAACGAGGTCCACGCCAGCGACCCCAAGAAGCCCAACATCGTCGCACGGATCAAGGGCAAGGGCAACAAGAAGGTGATATGGGTGGGCCACCTCGACGTGGTCCCCGAGGGCAAGCCCGAGAACTGGACATACCCGCCGTACAGCGGCACCATCGCCGACGGCTGCGTCTGGGGCCGCGGAAGCAGCGACATGAAGGGCGCGTGCGCCGCCGCCATGGTCTCGGCCCGCATCCTCAACGAGACGAAGGACGTCCCCAACACCGTCGAGTTCTGGTTCACCTCCGACGAGGAGATAGGCGGAGGAGCCGGAGCCAGGTGGCTCGCCGAGACGGGCAGGTTCAAGGCAGACGTATGCGTCATCGGC
>DATKWN010000131.1:0-2457 GCA_035529515.1 Candidatus Krumholzibacteriaceae bacterium
GTTGAAGGGAGGCGCTTTTGGCGGGTGCGTGCTGCTCAGCACCGGGCGCCAGTCCGGCGAGATGGTGCAGAAGGCGTGCAGGGTAGGGGTACCGGTGATCGCCTCGATGACGGTGCCCCTGGTCTCGGGTGTGAGGCTGGCTGAGGCGTCGGGGGTCACGTTGACGTCGCTGGGCGGTGGGAGGCTGAGGGTCTACTCGGGCCCCCAGAGAATCATAGAAAAATAGGTTGGGTCTACCTGAGGCTCTCCATGAGGGCGAAGAGCTCTGAGAGCTTCTCGGACTTGCTCCGCTTCAGGCTCACGTCCATCTTGTCCTTGGGCACGTACTCCAGCGCCTCGTGGTAGCAGTACTTGACGCACTCGGGGTCGCCGCCGCATAGGTCGCACTTGTAGGCCACGTCTGTGGCCGGGTCTATGCTGACGCCGCCTATGGGGCACACCATGATGCAGACCCTGCAGCCGACGCAGGCGTCGTCGTCCACCACCATGGCGCCTGTCTCGGCGTCCCTGCTGATGGCGTTGGTGGGGCACGCCTCCATGCATAGGGGCGTGGTGCACTGCTGGCAAACCATGGGGATGTAGTTGTGGTAGCCGCCCCGCTTCTCGTAGCTGATGATCTTGATCCGTGACCTGCTGGGCTGGACCCTGCCCGTGTTCTTGAGGCTGCACGCCACCTCGCACATGTGGCAGCCGATGCACTTCTCGATGTCTACCTGTAGCACCTTCTCCACGGCTATCCCTCCTTCCTCCCAGGGGCGAGCCTCTTGGCGGTCTTCAGCTCCTTGGCGACATCCGCCATCCCCAGCTTCTTCAGCGTCGCCTCCTTCTGCAGCCCCGTCTCGGAGTCCCAGCCCCTCAGAGCGTAGTACTCGTCCTTCATCTTCTCGAAGAGCTTCCTGTCCAGCCTCTTCCCCTGCTGGGGGCCGTCAAGCACGGGGTTCTCGAAGAAGAAGTCGGGCAGCGAGTCCGTAGCCCGGGTGCGGCCGTCCCTGACGACGATGGCTCTCTCGATGTTGCACACCCTCTCGGCCGCCTCGAAGAGCCCTGCCTCGTCAGTCGGTATACTCGTGGCGGCGGCGTACCTCTCGGCCGCGAACTGGTAGCTGGTGTCCCCGAACTGGCTGCCGGGCGCTCCCACGCGTCCGGGTCTGATCATGCTGACGCAGTAGCCGAGGCTGTCCGCGATGGCGGCGCCGTTCATCTCGTAGATGAGGGCCGCGGGCTTTCCCTCGTATTCTGTCGCCATTATCGCTTTCTCGGTTCCGAACATCCGCTTGCTCCATGCGTAGCTGTCTTCCCGCTCCTTGGGGTCAACGCCGCCGTACTCGTCCCGGGCCGGCTTGTCCCAGAGGACCACGTGATAAGTGGTGGCGCGAAGGCTGTTCCCCCTAGCGGATATGGCCTCGCCGAGGGCTGTGCCCGGCTCCGCCCTGAACTCGAAGGTCCTCATGGTGAGGCCCTGGTTGTGGTAGAGGTAGTCCATGGCCTTCTTGCCGATCTTCTGGGCGAATGTGATGGGGCCCTCCGCCAGCGCGTTGCCGTATCCCTCCCTGTAAGCCATCTTGCGTGCCGTCTCGAATAGGGCCTCCGGGTTTCCTTTGTCGAACGGCACGCCGTCCAGATCCTTGTCCGAGACTATGCCCATGTCGTAGAGGTGCATCAGCCAGCTGACGAGGGTGGCTACCTCCTTGCTGTCCATCCCCAGGTCGCTCATCATCCGCGTGCCCTTGAACGCGGCGCTCAGGTCGGTCATCCAGAGCTTCCACGGCCAGTAGGTGGGGTAGCACCTCCAGATGCACGCGCCCACGCCGGGGACGTCGAAGAGGGGCTGACACGGGAACGGGCAGCCGAAGCACCCGACGTTCTTCTCGAAGTACTCTCCCAGGTAGTTCTCCTCGTACGCCTTCTTGACGTCGGGGCGCTCCCTCCAGGCGTGGCTCTCGTAGTTGCCGACGACACCCGCGTCGCCCACGAGGAAGCCCTGGAGGTACGCGTCTTTTCCATCGCTGCGGGGTATAGCCTCCCCCAGCCTCTTCTTACCATCCTTAACCGTCTCCACGAGCCGCCTGTTGAGCTCAAGTATCCCTTCAGGGTCGTGGACGTTGACGGCGCCCGTGCCCCGGACCACCACGGCCTTCAGCTTCTTGGCGCCCACCGACGCCCCCACCGGCGTGCCGCTCCTGTACCCGTGCTCCACCGTGGCCTGGACCACGAGGTTCTCGCCCGCGGGCCCGATGCTGGCCACCTGGGCGTCCTCGTCGTCCACCTCCTCCCTGAGGAGGGCCTCCGTGTCGAAGGTGCCCTTCCCCCAGACGCCGGACGCGTCCCTGATCTCGACCTCGTCGTTGTAGACGTAGAGGTAGACGGGCTTCTCAGACTTGCCCTTGACTACGATGTTGTCGTACCCCGCGAACTTGAGCTCGGGCGCCCAGCTGCTGCCCATGCCCACGTTGCCGA
>DATKWN010000132.1:0-5108 GCA_035529515.1 Candidatus Krumholzibacteriaceae bacterium
AGCCGTCGAGGAGGCGGGCGCCGGAGACTCCATCGGGCTGAAGGTAAACGACAGAGTCCGAAAAGGAGACGCGGTATTCAAAGAAACAGACAGCTAATCGGGCCCCAACGTTTTTCTGAACCAAGGAAACGCGGCACGCACCGTTATAGTTGTCGCGCGTTACTACATTCACACTCTAATATGGAATACTGTTCCACGAACGCCAAGAGACGAGGCGTCCCACGTGTCCCAGCAGTTCATAGAGGATGTGATCCAGCACTCCGAGTACGAGGGCCTCAAACCATTCATCCTGGCATGCATCCCAGCGTACAACGAGGAGAAAACCATCGGCGCAATACTAGACCAGGCCTTCAGACACGTGGAGCACGTCATCGTATGCGACGACGGGTCAACAGACGGGACCAACGAGGTAGCCAGAAGGAAAGGCGCCACTGTCGTCAGGAACCCATACAACATGGGGAAAGGCAGAGCTCTCCAGACATGTTTCCGGTTAGCGGACAGGATAGCCCCCGACGTGATAGTCATGATGGACGCAGACGGGAAGCATGACCCAGAAGACATCCCTCGCCTCGTCGCGCCCATACTCGAAGGTGAGGCAGACCTCGTCATAGGCTCAAGGTACGTCGAAGGCTCCTCCACCGATGCGCCGCTCTACCGCAGAGTCGGGCTGTCCATCGTGAACGCGTTCAACCAGACCGCGAACGACGGCGTCAAGGATACCCAGAGCGGCTTCCGCGCGTTCAACAAGGACGCGTTGAGGCTGTTCACCGATATGAGCGAGGAAGGGTTCGGCGTCGAGTCCGAGCAGCCTTTCCATGGCCCGGAAGTTCGGTCTCCGCGTGATGGAGGTCCCGGCCACCATACGCTACGAGGGCCTGGAGAACACCTCCAAGAAAGACCCGGTGTCTCACGGCCTCGAGCTGATAATGGTCGCCTTCAAGCTCCTGGTGCAGGATAAACCTCTGCTCATGATAGGGCTCCCTGGACTCCTCTTCATATTTACGTCCCTTTTCTCGGGGTACCTCTTCGTGAGGGATTATCAGCTGACTAACTACTTCAGCGTCCCCATGGCGTTGATTACCTTCACCTTTCTGACCCTTGGTACGCTGCTGATCCTGTGCAGCCTCATCTTCTACGCCCTTTACCTGTTGAAGCTGGAGATCAAGAAACTCAGGATCGAGACATAGATACCGCTGGGTCTATGGAAGGTTATTCTAAACTATTTTCATGTGAAGCACATTGGGGATAGGAGAAAAACGTGGCTGAGAAGTAGGGTTCTACCAGCCCGTGGGCTCGCCGACGCGCAGCAGGGTGTAGAGGCGGTCGCCGGGGAAGACGAGGCGCTGAGGGTACATGGTGTGGACCACGCCGTCGATGGGGCTCCTGATCTCGGCTAACGTGGAGTCGTCGAGGTCGGTGATCCTGCCGATGACCTGGCCTATGGATAGTATGTCGCCGTAGTCGGCGTGCGCGTGGAAGACGCCAGCCTCGGGGGCCGTGACGCCGATCCACTCCATGTCCAGGAACCGCTGGCTCTCCGGCCTCGTCGGCTCTCCGTCCATCATGCCGTGGTGCTTGAGGAGGTTGAGGGTGCCGTCCACGTGGGCGGTGATGAACTCCTCGAGGGGCTGGGTGCGGTACCCGAGGCCGGCCTCGCTGATGATGCTGGCGACGCCGGCCTGCACGGCCTCGTGGATCATGGTGCCGGGGCTGGTGTGACCGATCTCCGGGGTGCCCGGGAGGACGTAGGGGAGGCCGAAGACCTTGGCCATCTCCAGGGTCTTGTCGTCGATGGGTTTGCCTACCCTGAGCTGTATGGTGTGGACGAGGTGGCTCTCGGGGAGGTCGCCGCCCCTGAAGTCCACGTGCATGTCGCATCGCCTGAGCACCTGGAAGAGGGTATAAGCGATCCTGTCGCTGAGGGAGCCCACCGGGTTCCCCGGGAACACGTTGTTGACGTTCTTGCCGTCGAAGGGAGTGGCGCCGGTGCTGCGGAGGTTGATCCACCGTGTCCTCCACTGGAAGCTGTGCATGTTCACGACGGGCACCGAGATGAGGCGGCCCCGGAGCCCCTCCGGCTCCAGCGTCCTGTAGAGCCTGCTGGCCGCCTCGACGCCGCAGTACTCGGTGGGGTAGAGGCCGCCCGTGACCATGAGGGTGGACCCAGGCTCGGCTCCATGAACTACGCCGAAGGGCATCTTCACCGTGACCGCCAGGTTGTCCACCACGGTGACGTAGCCGAACTTCTTTGAGCCGGGTCTCACATCCAAGGGATCGAACATAGGAAATCCAATGAAGAGATACGGTGTCTAGGGATATTTAACGCGCCTGATTCTAACCAAAATACGTGATTCGATTTGTTCATCTCACTTATATTCGCTGGATGTTGAAGCACCCACAATGGATGACGTGATTGGGTGCTGTGGATCCGATCAAAACTTTAGAGCTTGAAATCCGGTTCCCGAGTTGGGGAACTCCAGGTATATCTCCTTGAACGCGTCTAGGGCTGCCTATTCAGGGTCTTACCCATGAGGAGGATGTCGTATAACCCCCCGTCCTGGGCCTTGTAGGCGTCAACCCTGCGTCCCTCCACGTTGAACCCGAACTTCCTGAAGAGGTGCACCGCGGTCTCGTTGTCGGCCACCACCTCCAGGTTGATCCTGTGGAGGCTGTGCTCGTTCGCCGCGTTGAGGAGCATGACCATCAGCGCCGTGCCCAGGCCCGCGCCCTGGTAGTCCTGGTGGATGTAGATGTTGAGGTCCCCGGTCCCCGCGAGGCGGGGGTGGGTGAACTTCTGAACGGATGCGTACCCCACGATGCCGCCGTCATAGACAGAAACAAGCGATATCAGGTTAGGCAGGTTTCCGATCCAGCGATCGATGGTCTCCTCGGTGTAGGGAGCCATGCTCCACCTGAGGGCGTCGGGGCTCATGGACTGATACATCCCGTGGAGGCCCTCCCCGTCCTCCTCGTGCAGCGGCCGGATGTGGACGCGCCTCCCGTCCCTCAGGGTGACTGTCTTCTCCATTGGTTAAGGATACACTTAGTATCAGTATAATCTTTTTGAGTAGCCCTCGTTGCACATCCCAGCGTCTTTCACACGGCCTCGCTCAACAACTGGAATATCTTTTCCGGATTGTTCCAGCGGGTTCCTAAATATATGCCGTGGATACTGGTGAGCCAAGGTGAAAACATGAAAAGAACGAGAATCAAGAGTTCGGCGCTGATCCTCGCTGCGCTCATGCTGGCGTCCATGACCTTCACGTGGGCCCAAGCACAGCCAGAGGACTTCCAGCTGCCCAGCCCAGGCTTCGCGCCGGGGCACCCCCTCTACGGCGTGGAGCTATTCATAGAGGAAAACATCGAGGTCCCGCTGGCCCGCCTCACCCGCGGAAGGCTGGGCGAGGCGGAGAAACGGCTGAGGCTCTCAGAGGAGAGGCTCGCCGAGATCGAGGCCATAAGCAACAGGACGGACGCAGCCACCCTTGAGAGACTCAGGTACAGGTACGAGCTCCAGATGAACAAGACCCTGGCGCTGGTCAACGCCACGGAGTCCCTCGACCTCGAGACGCGGGTAGCGGAGCGAGCCATGAACCACGTACGGGTGTTCACCCGGCTCAGGGCACGCGTCCCGGAGCAGGCGAGACAGGGCATAGACAGGGCGGTCCAGTCCAGCGTCAAATCCTTCGGCACCCACATGAGGAGGATGGCGTACAGGGTCCAGCGGGTGGAGAGCCAGGGAGGCAACGCCACTCGCCTCTACGAGGAGATGGACGGTCTTCGGACTCGGGTCCAGGAGCGCCTCATGGAGTTCAACCGGGTAAGGGAGAGCATGCCCACACCCGGCTTCAGCGAGGACATCCAGATGCCCGCAGACCCGCTGGGTAGAGGAAACAGGTCGCAGCGGGGACCCCCTTAGAGCTTGAACACATTTTTTTTACATTCTTATTCTCGACCATAATCTTATCATCGGTACGACGCAACCTATTCTCGATGACTTCAATGTTCGAGGGGTGGAGGGGATGAGGTTCGGAGTTTCTGTGCCCCACGGCAAACCTGCGCAGCACACAGACTACGGGATGGTGAGGGATGCCGCATTGGAGTGCGAGAGGCTGGGCTACGACGCCATATACGTTTCGGACCACGTGGTGCCGAGGCCCAACACCCCTTACCCGGAGAGGGACGAGTACGACCTCGACGTCCCATACCTGGAGTGCTGGACCCTTCTCAGCGCCCTCGCCGTCGAGACCGAGAAGATCAGGCTGGGCACATTCACGCTCTGCAGCTCGTTCAGGCAGCCGCCGGCCCTGCTAGCCAAGATGGCCGCCACCCTGGACCACATATCCGGGGGCAGGCTCACCTTCGGGATCGGCGCCGGCTACAACGAACAGGAGTACACCATGTACGGGGTCCCCTACCCCAAGCCGTCGATCCGGATAAGGCAGCTCGAGGAGTCCGTACAGATAGCCAAGAAGATGTGGACCGAGGAGCGTCCCAGCTTCAAAGGCAAGTACTACAGCATAAAGGAGGCTATATGTAACCCGAAGCCCGTCCAGAAACCGTATCCACCGATACTCATCGGAGGCAGAGGCCGAGACCTAACCCTCAGGGTGGTGGCTAGACACGCGGACGTCTGGAACTGGCCCCCAGCCGTCTACGTCACCCCGGAGATATACGTCGAGTACCGTGAGCTCCTCGGGAGGCACTGCGAAAAGGTGGGCAGGGACCCAGGGCGGATAACATTGTCCATGGGGGACATACTTCACGTCTCGGAGGACAGGGCTGAGCTCAAGAAGGAGGTCGCCGAGTACAAGCCCGACGAGCTGACCATGGAGGCGTACATGAACCACCTCATAGGGACCCCCGGAGAGTGCATCGACAGGGTAAGCATGTACCGGGACCTCGGGGTCTCCGAGTTCGTCATGCAGGCACCCACCCTGGCCAAAGGCGACCTCGGCGCCCTGAGGCTCTTCGCCGAGAAGGTTATGCCCGAGTTCCGGGACTAGACAAAGTGGGCAGCTCCACCTGCCGATCTCTTTTTAATACCCAGAATGAACGTGGGTCTAGGTGAAACGCTTGATAATCGACTTCCATAACCACTTCTACCC
>DATKWN010000133.1:0-5307 GCA_035529515.1 Candidatus Krumholzibacteriaceae bacterium
GATGGAGAATCTCTCGTACAAAGTTCAATTTATGAGGTACCCAAGAGGTTACACAGGCGATGTTGGACCCTAAGAACGTAAACTTGCACACATCATCTTCTCTAGAGCTACTCTGGGGTTAACATAATGAATGCAAAAAAAATAACTCTAAAATACTTCGGCTGGTGCCCGGGAACCGGATCAGCTGACCTTTTCACCGCCAACAAAGCGTATTCGACCAAGAAACTCATCAAGGCCTTCACGCCTATAGTGGTCGCCTCCCTATTCGTGGCCTCGCAGATCTTACTGCTGCTCAAGCCCACCTATCCACCGTCCTGGATCATGGCTGAAAAGATCGCCGAACCGGAGCCCCCACAAGAGTACGTATCCCTTGAGGAGAGTGAACTATCGAATCACCCCATACTCGCCGAAGCCATCAAGGAGGCAGATCGGGCTCCCGAACCCGATGTCTGGGTCACCAACTCGGGCACTTAGATCAGCGATCTGAGGTTGGCCTTGAGGATGACCAACGAGGAGGGGAGGGAACTATTAGGTTTCCTCGGGGGCGAGTACAAGAAAGAGATCGAGGCATACACCTTCAAGATCAGGCTTGACGGAGGCTATTACCACATATGCATAGAGTTCGGTGAAGGTACTCCGGGAAGAATATGAAGGAGATCAACAAACTGTGAACCTGCGAAAATTGACCCTGAGGTACATGGGCTGGTGCCCCGGCTACGATAGCGCTTCCAGGTTCGTCCCCGACAGGGACATCGGGGGCAGAGCCGTGGCCGCCGCGTTCACGGCGGTGATGCTTATCATAATCTTCTCGCCCGCCTTCAACGGCCTCTTCAGGTTCGCGTTGATGGTCGTCACGGCCTTCATCGGCGTGCCCGCCACCTGGATAGCGTTCAGAGGGGAGAAGGCGGGGTACCAGAAAGGCACCTACCCTGACCCCTCCGTGAAGCCTACGCCCTCCGAGAGGTTCGGGGAGTTCAAGATAGACGGCCCACTCGCAGAGGCGCCGGTTTATGGACCCACGAGGTCTAGCCTAGACTACTACACCGACATGACGATGGAGAGGGAGTGGCTTCACCCCGACATCCTGAAGCTGAGGGAGCTTCAAGAAGAGGAGGAAGAAAGCCGAGAAGAAAGAGTCTAAGCCTTGAGGTACTGGTCGAACCAGTCCAGCATGATCTGGAGCCGCCTCTTCCGTATGCTTGGCCGGGCGTTGCTCCTGAAGACGTGGCTTCCCTCCATGAACATGGCTAGCCGAGTCTCCTTGCCCAGATGCTTGAGGGCCGTGTAGAACTCTATGCTCTGGTCCACCCAGCACCTGTAGTCGTTCCAGCTGTGGACGAACAGCACGGGCGTGTTAACGTCCGCCGCGTAGGTGATGGGAGACTTGTCCACGTAGACGTCGAGGTTGCTCCACGGGCTTCCGCCTATCTGCTCCGGCGCGAAGTGGAACCCGATGTCGCTGGTGCCGAAGAAAGCAGTCCAGCTGCTTATCCCGTTCTGGCTTATCGCGGCCTTGAACATGTCCGTGTGGGTGATGACCCAGTTTGTCATATAGCCGCCGTAGCTGAGGCCGGTTACGCCGAGACGGTCCTTGTCGATCCAGGGGAACTCCTTGAGGGCGTGCTCTACGCCCTTCTTGAGGTCCTCGTAGTCCCATATGCCCCACTCGCCTCGGATGTCGCAGAACCGCTGATCGTAGCCGTCGCTGCCCCTTATGTTGATGTATAGGACCGCGTAGCCTTCGGCGGCGTAGAGCTGGTGCTCGAACATCATGGCGTCACCGAACTTGCTGCGGGGGCCTCCGTGGATGTCCAGTATGGCGGGGTACTTCCTGCCCTTCTTCCATCCGTAAGGCTTCAGCACCCACCCCTCGACGACGGTGTCGTCCTTCTGGGTGAACTCGAAGCGCTCCGCCTTGCTGAGCTCGACGTTGGCCAGGATGTGGTCGTTGAAACGCGTGAGGCACGCCTCCTTCTCGTCGTGGATCCACATCTCCGTGGGCCTGTCGGTCTTCACGCGTGTGTACGCCACCTTCCCCTTTCTGACGCTGAACTCCTCAACGCTGAAGTCCCCGGAGACCACGGGGTCGATGTGGCCCTGCTCCACCTGGACCCTGTAGACGCCGAACCTGCTGCTGTCGGAGACAGGGAAGTAGATCATGGGGCCCTCCCAGACCGGGGCCGGCATACCCGTGTGGGGGCTGCGCAGGTCGTAGTAGTGGCGGCGGCTGCACCCACGGTCCAGGCTCTCCGTGAGGCTGGTGACCTCGCTTTTCTTCAGCGAGAGGACATGCACCCCCCAGTGGGTCGGGTACCCGTGGCTCCCGTCGTGCCCCAGAAACGCTATCTGGCTGTCGTCCACCGACCAGCATATGGCCGAGATGGAGTAGCCGCCGAGGACCAGCTCATGTTTACCGGTGGCGATGTCGTAGACGTAGAGGTCTGACTCGCTTGGCCTGAGCTGGCTCGCTGAAACGGCGTAAGCTACCTTACCGCCGAGGTTCCCAGGCGCGTAGCACTGGACGCTCTCGTCGCCGTCTGTGAGCTGTGTGACTATGCCGCTGTTGACGTCCACGACGTGGAGCTGCTTCGTCCTGTAGTAGGTCCACCCCTCGGCGTTGAACCAGATGGGTATCCTGTCGATGACCCTGACCTCCGGGTCCTCCTCGCCGACCTCCGAGACGAAGTAGACCTTGGTGCCGTACATGTTCCAGGTGGGCTGGGATATGCCTCCCCTGATCTTCGCTATGAGCCTCGGCTCCCCTCCCCAGACCTGGGTGACCCAGAGCCCTTTACCCTTCTCGTCCTTCTCCATCTCGCGGCGGCATGTGAAGAGTATCTGCTGGCCGTTGGGGCTCCACCTGGGGTCCGCCGGGTTTCCCCCGCTGTAATACCTGATGGGGTAGCCGTTGCCGCTGTCTATGACCCATATCGTGGTGGGGTACTCGTCGTCCAGCGGCTTCGTGACCACGAACGCCAGCTTGGAGGAGTCTGGGCTCAGCTCGGGGCTGCTGATCATGTTGAACTTGGTGAGGTCGTCGAGTTCGAGTCTGCGCGCCAATGTCTTCGCCTTCCAACATGGAAGATTAACTCGAAGAAGTTATTAATGATAGGGATGCGTGTTCCATATTCTCTGGTTTGAAAAGGATAAAATCAGTGTAGACGCCATAGTTTGTAGGTAAATACATTGAGCATCAAGGAGATGGAGCCCTTCCCTCTGTGCGAGGACAAGATATACTTCAACAACGCGGTCATCGGTGCGGTCCCCGAGTCCACCATAAAGGTGGTGGAGGCTTACTGGGGCGACTACGCCAAGACCGTGAGAGGCGAGGCAGACTGGGGGGAGGGCCTTTCTAAGTACAGGGAGAGGAAGAGGAACAGCAAGAGGCTGTTCGCGGAGATACTCGGGGCCAAGGAGACCGAGGTGGCCTTCCTGCCCAACGCCAGCACGGGCATGAACACCGCGTTCGGCATGATCCCGTTCAGGCGCGGCCAGAACGTGGTCCTCACCGACCTGAGCTTCCCCATGTGCGCCACCGTGGCCAACAAGCAGAGGGAGAAGGGCGTCGAGCCCAGGTTCATAAGGCACAGCGGCGGCGTAGTCGAGACCGAGCAGTGGATGAAGGCCATAGACGACGACACCGCCGCGGTCATGGTGGACCAAGCCGGCTGGTTCAACGGCTTCCTCCACGACGTAGAGGCGCTTGCCGAGGCCGCCCACGACCACGGGGCATACCTCGTGGTGGACGGCACCCAGTCGGCCGGAGCAATCAGATGGGACATCCGCGGCAAGGGCGTGGACTTCCTGGCGACCAGCTGCTACAAGTGGCTCTACGGCGGCCCCTACAACAACAGCGTCGGTTTCTTCTACATGAGGGACGAGATCGTGGACGAGCTGCAGCCGGACTACGTAGGCGGCCAGACCCTCCCAGACGAGCAGGAGCAGAGAAACGTAACCGACGGGTTCGACGTCTACGACTTCAAACCGAAGAAGGGCTTGTCCCGCATCGAGATCTACAGCCAGGCGGAGGGCCCCTACGTCGCCGTCGAGAACAGCATGAAGCTGCTGCTCAGGTTCGGTCTGGACAAGGTGGAGAGACAGATCAAGCGCGTGGACACCAAGATCATCGACGGTCTGCTCGAGATGGGGGTGGAGCTGCAGACCCCGGTCGAGGAGGAGCGCCGCATCTACCTCAACGCCGTGATACCCGACTACAAGAAGGTGTGCGACGCCCTCGCCCGGGAAGGCATCCACGTGAGCCCACGCGTCGGCGGGCTGCGCATCTCCCCAGGGGCCTACAACACCGTCGAAGAGGCGGAGGGGTTCCTGGAGGCCCTGAGGAGGCAAGTCTAGCCTTTTCAGGTTCCAGTAAACTTTCTTTCTTCGCCTAAAACCCGCAAGGCCCCAGCTTATATGCTGAGTGTAGGAATATTCCCCCGTTGTGAAGCCCATGAAGGTCCTTGTTGTAGGCCATGGAGCCCGTGAGCACGCCATCGCCAAGAAGCTGGCCCAGGAAGACCTGGAGCTGGTCGCAGCCATGTCCCGTCTCAACCCGGGGATAGCCGCACTCTCCAAGAGGGTCGAGGTATTCGACACGGACGATCCGGCGGAGTACGGGAGGTTCAGGGACGTGGATCTGGCCTTCGTGGGGCCCGAGGCCCCTCTCGCCTCGGGGGTATCCGACAGGCTCTGGGAGCTCGGTGTACCCGTGGTTGGGGCGAGGAAGGCCCTGGCCAGGCTGGAGTGGAGCAAGGCGTACACCCGGCAGGTGGTCCAGGAGCACGGCATCCCCGGGAACCCCGAGTTCGCGATATGCAGAAGCGCCGAAGAAGTGGACGCCTTCCTGAAGGAACACGAGGAGGTTGCCGTGAAGCCCGACGTGCTGACCGGCGGCAAGGGCGTCAAGGTAACTGGCGACCACCTGAACAGCGTGGAGGAGGCCAGGGGCTACGCGTTGGAGCGTGTGAAACAGGACGGGATGGTGGTCATCGAGGAGAAGCTGAAGGGACGGGAGTTCACCCTGCAGGCGTTCACCGACGGCAAACGGGTCGAGGTCATGCCTCTGGTCCGGGACTTCAAGAGGGCCTACGATGGGGACAGGGGGCCCAACACGGGGAGCATGGGGAGCTTCAGCTGCCCCGACCACGGGATGCCGGATCTGCCCCTGGAGGCCGTGGATGAGGGTATCGAGATCATGGAGAGGACGGTGGAAGCCTTGTCCGGGAGCGTGGGCCTCTACCAGGGTGTGCTGTACGGCGGCTTCATGAACACCGAGAGGGGGGTCTACCTCATCGAGTACAACGCCCG
>DATKWN010000134.1:0-9560 GCA_035529515.1 Candidatus Krumholzibacteriaceae bacterium
GGTACTAATTAAGGCTCAGCTGGGCCGTCAACAGGAGATGGAGGTCCTATACAAGATAGTTAAGCACGCTCCGCCGGAGGAGGTGCCGGCCCTCAGGATGATCGTGGAGAGCATTCTCCGTACCGCTGAGTATGGCACGGATATCGCCGAGACCGTGCTGAACATGACCGTGAGGGACGCGGTCATAGAGGCCTAGCATCTAGCCCCGATTGAGAACCTTTTTTAAGGCTTGGCGCGTCGGTCTTATTCCGCTGGGACCGTGGTCAAGCTTGGTACGATACGCGGTTCGGGTCCGCGTGATCCCCGGTTCGAATCCGGGCGGTCCCACCACCGCGTATTCAGGGAAAAAGGGGTTTTTAGAAGACAACTATCTTGGGCGTCTTTTCCTAACTCGGCGACAAAGTCTTCAGAGACATCCAAATCAGGCTTCTCGTTCGAACCTTCCCAAACACAGTGCCCCAGGTCCGCGCAAAGGCGGTCTCCAAAACTTTTCAGGCAGGTTCTGCATGAATTCATCAGGTTACCTGAGGATTAGACATAGGAGCCACGAATCTACAACATTTATGACACATTTGTCATATCCAAGAGCTTCAGTGTACCATTTAGCATATAATAAATTCCTTCAAGGGTCCTTCAGGCTGGGACGCAGAGAAACTCTGCACAAATTCCATCTACCCGGGTAAGTGTTATACCTCCCCACGATTCAATCCATTTGATTCAAGTTGATTTTACTCACAGATGAGACCAAGAAGCTCATCAAGGAACTGGAGAAGGGCATCGATAAGGGGCGGATGCAGGCGAACTGGGAGGAGATGATGGAGTTCGCCCCCATGCACGCGGGTAGCCCCGAGGAGAAGCAGGCCATCCAGTTCATGAAACAGAGGTTCGAGGAGTATGGCCTCGAGACTAGGATACACGAGTTCGAGGCATACCTCAGCGACCCCCAGTACAGCAGCCTCAGGATAACCCACCCGGTCGAGATGGAGATCCAGACCACGCCGTACAGACAGGTGGGCACCACCACCCCTGAAGGCTTCGAGGCCGAAGTGATCTATATCCCGCCGGAGGAGCTTGGCTACGCAGACTGTAAGGACAAGGTGGTGCTCTGCGAGCAGAAGACCAGCGGCGACTGGATGGGGCTGAGGAACGGCTTCCTCCTCAGGCTCCAGAACATGGGCCTCAAGGGGCTCATAGTCGTCGAGCAGGACGACTACATGCCCACCGTGGTCCACCAGAGAGCTGATTTCAGTGTAAGCGGAAACCCGACCCCGGATAACATCGACCAGATACAGACCATCCCAGCCGTCCTCCACATAAGCAACAAGGACGGCCAGGCCCTCAGGAAGCTGGTCAAGCAGGGAGGCGTAAAGGCCCACATAGTCAGCGTCATGGACACCGGGTGGAAGACCCTCAGCCTTCTGGAGACCGAGATCAAGGGCACGCTGGAGCCAGAGAAGTTCATCCTGGTCAACGCCCACGTGGATACCCCTCCCTTCAGCCCCGGCGTCGTGGATAACCTCTCGGGGGACGTAGCCGTCCTTGAGCTGGCTAGGCTATTCAGCAAGCACAGGGAAAAGCTCAGGCGGAGCATCAGGATAGCGATCTGGCCAGGCCACGAGATAGGACGCTACGCCGGCTCCACATGGTACAACGACGCCATGTGGCACGAGCTGAGACACCACTGCTTCTGCAGCCTCAACATCGACAGCCCGGGCACAGAGGGGGCAACCGGCTTCAGGGCCGTACAGGTGACGGAGGTCATGGACGCCGCCCAGGACACCATAGAGGCGGTGCAGGGCCACAAGGTGGAGAACCTCCGCTGGGCGACCCGGGCGGGGGACGGCAGCTTCTGGGGCATCGGCATGCCTCACGTAAGCATCACCACCAGCAGACCTCCCGAGGACTATGATCCACACGTCAACTACAGCGGCGGAGGGTGGTGGTGGCACACGCCGTACGCGACGATGGACCACGGGGATGTCGACGTGCTGGAGATGGACGTCAAGGCCGAGCTCGGGTTCATCGTCAGGATGACGAACTGCCCGGCGCTGCCCTTCAGCTTCACCGCCTACGCCGAGCGGATGGTCGAGATACTAAAGGAGATGCAGGGCAAGGCCGAGAAGGTGAAGAGCTACTTCAACATCCACCCGGTCATAGAGAGGGCGGAGGAGTTCGCGGCGCTCAGCGCCGAGCTGGAGAAGGCCATCGAGGCCAAGGCCGGGAAGCTGTCCGAGGACGAGACCAAGGAGCTGAACACCGCCCTCATCTGGGTTTCCCGACACGTCAACCCCGTCGCTCACAGCAACGCGGGGCCCAGCGAGCAGATGACCATGGAGACCTTCGGCGCCCAGCCGTTCCCAAGGATATCCGGCATCGTCGACCTGGCGAACATGACGCTGCACCAGAGCCACGCGTTCAAGCTACTCAAGAACCACCTGCTCAGGCAGAGGAACATCGTCGAGGAGGGCTTCGTCCAGGCCAACCGGCTCATCGAGGAGACCCTGGTCGATCTGAAGTAGCCGAGATGACCAATCCCCCTCTTTTCCGCGTCGGGCTGCTCCTGACCGAGAGATGCGACGCAGCGTGCCGCCACTGCTGGTTCAGCTCATCCCCCGACAGGAATGCCTCCATGACGCATGAACAGGCCAAGAGGTACGTCGACGAGGCCGCGGCCAACGGCGCCCGCTGGGTGAGCTTCACCGGCGGCGAGCCCTTCCTCGTCTACGGCCTCCTCCGGGGCCTCACGGCGTACGCCTCCAGCAGGGAGCTGCTCAACGAGGCAGTCACCAACTGCAACTGGGCGACCAGCAGGGAAAAGGCCCTTGAGCTTCTGTCACCCCTCAGGGACACCGGGCTGGACACCCTGAACATGAGCGTCGACGACTTCCACCAGGAATGCATACCCTTAGAGCGGGTGAGGAACTGCTACGAGGCGGCTAAGTCGCTTGAGCTCAAACCTGTGTTGATGATCGCCGTCAAAAAAGGTGGCGTCATAACCGCCGACAGGATCGTGGAGATCTTGGAGGACCCCAGCATCCAGGTGCTTGGCGGGGAAAGGGTGCCGAACCCCAGCGCCATCGCCATGGAGACGCACTTCACCCCTGTCGGCCGCGGCGAAAAAATACCCAGACACGAGTTGAGACACGCACACATCGAGAGTGAACCATGTAGACAGTTGCTCACCGACATCGGTGTGCGGCCCAACGGCGACGTGATGCCGTGTTGCGGCCCCCTCGGGGCTCAAGGAGACGCCGTGATCGGGAACCTCGAGGAGGAGAGCCTACGCGAGATACTGGAGATGGCTTGGCTGAACCCCAGGCTGCGGGAGATCTACGAGACGGGGCCCTGTCAACCTGCTGGTTCGTACGTGAGCCGCTGCCACATGTGCGTCGAAGCATACCGGAAGGATTAGTGGAAGGAAGGACCCTGTTAAGGGTCACAATGGCAATGCTTGTTTGGCTTGGCCCCGGTAACACCCAAGGGCTTGAAGACGTACATGCATCAGCCTGTAAAAGATCAAGTGTGTAGCCGCTCCCTACACATTACCCTGACTCCAGCCTCTGCCTCAGGAACCCCACCTTGCCTACGTAGGTGCCGTCGAGGGTGTAGACGTCGAAGTCGTCCATGTTCACGGCGTCGGTCCTGAAGAGAGGCCCCAGGAGGCTCTTGGGTGACTCCGTGTTCACCGGCAGCCCGCCCAGGAGGTCGTTGAACATCGGCATTATGATGACCTCGGGGCTGCCCGGCTCGACGAGGTAGTTCTCCTTGAACGCCTCGAGCGGGTCCTCCTCCGTCTTCACGTTGTCCTGCTCCAGAAACGCCTTGGCGAGGCTCTCGGGGTCGCATCTGCCCCTCACCCACGCCCTCTCCGTCACCCTTATGCCTAGGGGCGTGTTCAGCATCACCGTCGGATGGTTGTGGGCCATCACGACGCAGTCCACCGCCATTATCTCCGGCGGGGGCCAGGCGTGGCCGTGGAGGCACGCCACCCGGAAATCGTCGCCTATTATGACGCCCTTCGAGGAGTGGAGGCTAACCTCCTCCGGGAGGTACCTCTGTATGTTGGCGTCGTGGTTGCCCCTGGTCACGTCTACGCGGTCCACCGCGTCGAGGAGGGCCTCGAAGAACCTGGGTATCTCCCGCTTCTCCTGGAAACTGGTGGCGGGCACACCGTGCTTGACGTCGCCCACGAGTATCAGCCTGTCCGGCTTATGCTCTTCGAGAAGGAGAAGTAGCTCCTCCAGCATCCTCGTCCACTGATAGGGTATGTTGATGCCCTGCTTGGCTAGGTCGTACTCTATCCCTAGGTGCAGGTCCGCCACCAGCATCACACGCTCCCCTGACTCGACCATCAACGCGGGGTGAGGCGTCAGCAGGCGGATCATACGCGGATCACCATGTGCAGCGGAGTTTAAAGGATTCACGTGCCACCAAGTGGACGCCGGGGGTGCTTAAAAATAAAGAGTAGTAGCCCCCAATTCATAGTGATGTCCGCGCCGCTGAAGGAGCACCTTGTGCTGGAGCATGTGCTGGGTGAGGTCAGGACCCGTAGGGAGCTGTCCAGGTTCAACTGGAAGCGGCTCATGGATGCCTTCGGCGACAGGTTCACGCGGGCATGGAGGCTGGTGACGGAGCGCCGCGTCAAGCGGTACGTCTTCAGGCCCAGCGGCAGGGAGATCTGGATCGCCGTGGGCAACAACGCGGAGTACATGATCTACCCCCGCGCCGGGTACTGCAGCTGCAGCGACTTCTACTTCAGGGTTCTCGACCAGGAGGTGGCTGTCTGTTACCACGTGCTCGCCCAGAGGCTGGCGGAGGCGCTGCGCCACTACGACACCGTCCTCGAGGACGACGAAGCGTACCAAGAGCTTATAGGGATCTGGAAGGAGTACGCCGTCGCGGACTAGAGCTAAACCTTTAAGGAGAGACGCTTTCTAGTGTTGCTGATGACCATAAAGGTGCTCTTCGACTTCGTGCAGAAGCTCGTCTTCGTGCTGGGAGTCACGGCGCTCGCCCTAGCGTTCATGTACATGTACAGCGCCGAGACGGGTAAACGGGTCGAGTAATAAACTTATACGTGTCACTCCCATTCCATTCTGAACCCCATGTCCATAGACGACATCATTAAACGCATACTCGGGCTCAAGCCTAACCTCACCGAGGCCGCCGTGAGACAGTTGATAGACGAGGAGCGCGCCAAGGCGGCGGGCCTCCTAACGGAGGAGGCAGCCGCACACCTGGTGGCGAGCAACCTGGGCATCAACGGCGCCGGGGAGAAGATAGAGGCGAAGCTCAAGATAGGGGACCTGACGGCCGGGCTCAGCGACGTGAGCTTTACGGGCCGAGTCATCCACGTCTTCCCCAGTCACACCTTCGACCGCGACAACCAGCGCAAGGGCAAGGTGCTGAGGCTCATCATGGGCGACAAGACCGGCGTCGTCACCGTGGTGTTCTGGGACGAGAAGGCCGACCACGTGGAGGCCAGCAAGCTGGCGCCAGGAAAGATCATCCGTGTCCTCCACGGCTACAGCAGGGAGCGCAGGGGCAACATAGAGGTGAACATGGGTAACAGGGGACAGATGTTCATGGAGCCCATGGACGCCGTGGACGAGGACTTCCCCGCCTTAGACACGTTCTTCGTGACTCCCGCCGGCGTCTTCAGAGAGGGCACCGTCCACATCCAGGGCGTGGTAGTGGACAGCTTCCCGGTGAGCACCTTCGTCAGGCAGGACGGCAGCGAGGGACGGGTGAGCAGGCTCGTCATCGAGGAAGGCGGCGCCAGGATGAACCTGGTCCTCTGGGACGACAAGGTCGACGAGTACGGCGGCGTCGAGAAGGGCACACGCATAAGGGTGGTCGCCGGGAGCGCCCGCACCGGCAACACGGGCAGCCCTGAGATCCACGTGGGCTGGGACACGAAGATAATCGAGGTGGAGCACGGCGTCAAGCCCGACGAGCCCTTGCCCTTCTGGACCAAGATAGGCGACCTCCGGGAGGGCGTTGGCAGCGTAAACGTCGCGGCTCTAGCCACCCAGGTGGGGGAGCAGAGGGAGTTCGTCAGGCGGGACGGCTCCGAGGGCAGAGTCGTCTCTGTGCTGCTGGAGGACGAGACGGGCACGGTCCGGCTCAGCCTCTGGGACGACGACGTGGATCTGGTCGACCAGATAGAGGAGGGCAGCGTAGTGGTCGTCGAGAACGGCTACACCCGGGCCGGCTACGGCGGCATAGACCTCAACGCCGGCCGCAGCGGACGCGTCCACATCGACCCTGACGACCTCGAAGTGGATCTCCCCGAAATAGAGCGCAAGATCACCCGCATCGTCGACCTCAGGGAAGGCCAGAGGAACGTCACGGTCCGCGGCCAGCTGCTGGACGACCCGGTGCAGAGGGATATAGAGACCGTGCGGGGCCCAGCCACGGTCACCAACTTCCGCATAGACGACGGCACCGGCGAGGCGAGGGTGAGCCTCTGGAGGGACCACGCCGAGGCCGCGATGGACCTGACGGCGGGCGCGGAGATCAGACTCGAGTACATGAACGTGCGGGAGCCTTTCGACGGCTTGATCCAGGTCAGCAGTGGGACGTTCACCAAGATAATAGTTGAAAGAGAGTAAAACGTAAAAAAAGGGAGGTTACTTTCCCTTCTCGATCTTTGTCAGGCTCTTCTCGAAGATCTCCAGCGCCGGCTCAACCAGGTCGCTAGTTATGGTGAGGGGCGGCATCCACCGTATGACGTTGATGCCGCAGTTGACGATGGCGAGGCCGTTCCTGAAGCACTCCATCATCACGTCCCCGGTCTCCTTCTGGGCGTACTCCTTCGTGGTCTTGTCCTTGACGAGCTCGACGCCGACCATGAGGCCCTTACCGCGTACGTCCCCTATCATGGGGTGCCGGTCCTTCATCTCGTTCAGCCTATCTTTGATGAGTTTGCCCTGCCTCTGGGCGTTCTCAAGCAGGTTCTCCGTCTTGATGATGTCGAGCACGGCCAGCGCGGCGGCGCAGCTCACAGGGTTACCGCCGAAGGTGCTCGCGTGGCTGCCGGGTTTCCAGTCCTGGATGTCCGCGCGGGAAGCCATGACGCCGAGGGGCATGCCCGCGGCTATGCCCTTGGCCATGCAGACGATGTCGGGGACCACGCCGAAGTGCTCGATGCCGAACCATTTACCGGTCCTTCCTATGCCTGATTGAACCTCGTCCGAAGCGAACAGTATGCCGTACTTGTCCAGAAGCTTCTTGAGCTTCGGGAAGTAGCCGTCCGGGGGCACGACGTAGCCGCCCTCTCCCTGGATGGGCTCAGCGATGAGCATCGCCACCTCCTCCGGGGGCACGTAGCGGTGGAACAGGTACTCGTCGATGTAGTCCACGCACGCGTAGCCGCAGCTCGGGCACTCGAGTTTGAACGGGCACCTGTAGCAGTACGGGTAGAAGATGTGCTCCACGCCCGGGATGAGCGGCGCGAACCGCGCCCGCTGGTAGGGCTTGCTCGCCGTGAGGCTGACGGCCCCCAGGGTCCTGCCGTGGAAGCTGCCTATGTAGGCGAGGTAGCCTTGGCGGCCCGTGTGCCAGCGAGCCACCTTCATGGCCGCCTCGATGCTCTCCGCGCCGCTGTTACCGTAGAAGAACTTCTTCTTGTGGTCACCAGGCACGAGGTCATGCAGCTTCTCGCCTAGGTCGACGTAGTCGTCGTAGTAGAAGTCGGTGTAGCTGTAGTGGATGAACTTTTCCGCCTGATCCTTGATGGCCTTGATCACCTTGGGGTGGCCGTGGCCGACGCTGCACACCGCCAGCCCGGCGTTCATGTCGATGAACTCGTTTCCGTCCACGTCGACGACTATACATCCCTCGCCGCGCTCAATGACGAGCGGGTATGCCCTGCCGAAGCTCGGGGAGATGACCGCAGAGTCCCGCTCGACGATCTTCTTCGCCTTCGGGCCCGGCGGAGTTACCTTAATCTTTGGATAAGACAAATTGAATCCCTTCGGTTGAAGGGTGTACTGTCAGCCTTAAAAAACTGTCTTCTCGGCCGCCAGCGTGATCTCTATGATGGAGACCGGGGCTTCTCTGCCGTCGTCCCGCGTCAAGGTGTCGGTCCCCACCCTTATGTCCTTGATGACCGCGTCCTTGAGGAAGACGCTGCGGAGGAGCTGCACCATGTCGACGGCCTTGTTTATGTGCTTGCCCCGGGCCCGTATCAGCACGGTCTCTGCGCCGTCGTTGAACAATGTGAGGCATGCCACCACGTAGTTCATGATGGGCTTAATCCCCATGATTACGAGGTTACGTTTCTTGGGCTCAGGCACCGATCCACCCCCATAATTTACGAGAACCTGTGGATATTGAGGCCATAGAGCTGCGCGGGCTGTCACAAGATAAGCGTCTACAGAGGCACGAATACACGGGCTAGAATCACTGCCGCGATCAGTAATGCCGCCGCCCCTACGACGAACTCTGGGGGTATCTTGACCCCGTTGGTCTCGTCCTGGAAGAACCTCATTAGGCCCGCGCTGCTCTGAGGCATCCCAGGCGAGCTCTTTTGCTTTTTCTTGCTCATCCTTTGTTCGCCTCCTCATACTCATGAGTGCAATAATAACCTTTCCGAGCCTCAACGCTTCTCCTTTGGGCGCATGAAGTCGGTGAGGTTGAACTGGGTTTGCTCTTCCTCCGGCGCCTCCTCGCCGAATATGGAGTCTATCTCCTCCCGCACGAGCCTTATCCTGGCGCTATAGTACTCCCCCAGGTTATACGTCTCGACGATGTTCTCCGCGGCCTCGATGTACTTCTCTATGCCTCCTTTATAGACGGTCATGAGTATGGGGCCGCCGCACCGGTCGCAGCTCCCCTTGAGCGGCGGCCGCCTGAACTTCTTGTTGCACTTGCTGCACCTGAAGCCCTGCCTGGTGAAGGCGCGGAGGTTGCCGACGATGTCCTTCATGAAGTGGCTGTTCAGTATCTTCAGCGCCACGATCTGGCTGTCCACGGCCCGCAGCTTCTCTGTGAGGTCCAGCTGGCTCTCGAGCTTGTCCAGCATGGTGTGGAGCCTGTTATACGCCCCGACGTGGCTGCCCAGGTTGATGTCGCTGCACTCCTTGGTGTACTTGAAGCCCATGTACTGGGCTGCGGTGCCGAGCCTGCCGCCGAGGGTGTCCACAAGGGCCGCGAACTGGGAGGGAGAGGCGCCCTCCATGCACATCGTGTAGAACTCTGGCGGGTAGCGGCCGATGACGTCCACGTTGTGGCTCTCCTTGTCCACCTCAGAGGGGTTCAGGTTAGGGATGACGAACAGGGGCGCGTCCATGAGGCCGCCGCTCTGCTCCGGCAGGTACTTCTTGCTGAAGTTGAGCAGCGGGTCCAGCGCCATCATGACCGCGTCCTCGTCTCCGTCACAGTTCCTGCGCTTGGCGGCGTGCCAGTAGGGGTGGGCGTAGCAGTTACGGACCTTGCTCCACCCGATGAGGCGGCCGACGATGGCGGCGCTGGTGTGGGGCGCCAGCCCCAGTATGATGTGGCCGATGAGCTGGTCCCTGTGGTCGACGCCGTAGTAGGGCTCAAGCTTGTAGAAG
>DATKWN010000135.1:0-2103 GCA_035529515.1 Candidatus Krumholzibacteriaceae bacterium
GACATCCCCGGCCGGGAGGACATCGCCGCGGAGGACGAGTACCACATAAGGCAGCTGAAGGGTCAGCATGAGAGCCTGGCTCCCATGGGCACCATGTTCGAGGACACGACGATGATCTTCCTGGACGCGATCATCGCCGAGCTCATGAACAGGCTGGGCCTGAGCGTGGACTCGATGAGGCTGCGTCACGCCACGATAGAATAGTGCTGGGGCCGAGCTACATCTCGGCGAGGACCACGTCGTCGTACTCCTTCTCAAGGAGATACTTGTGGCGGAGCTCCTCCTTGGCGAAGTTGTTGAACATCTTCCCCAGCTCGACGTCCCTGAACCTGCGGGCGATCTGGACGTAGAAGTCGTGGGTCGCCTTCTCCCGCTGAGCCGCGAAGATGAGTATCTGGGGGTAGTCCGCCATGGGGTCTAGGGGGACCTTGACAAGCCTGTCAGTGACCTTGAGGTCCGGTATGTTCTCTTTGAGGGTCCTCATCTTGACGTTGGAGGGATTCTCCAGCCCCTTGAGGAAGTACTCGCGGTGCCGTTTCTCGTCGGCGGCGAGCTCGGTTAGCAGCTTCTTTGCGCCGGGGTAAGTGGCTTTCTCCGCCGTCTCGGTGTAGAGGGTGTAGCTCTCCAGCTCCATCTCGGCTCCCACTTCGAGTGCCTTCTCGATGGTCCAGTTCTCTATCTCCATGGCTATCCATTTTCTTCAACTGGTGGGGAGATATAAGGGTAAGGATAACGCGTATAAGCAGTCGGACATGCATCCAATGATATGAAGCCCACGGGCAGCGTCAACGTCGAGATCATCGTAACTGGGGACGAGCTTCTCTACGGCAGGATACTGGACACCAACAGCCACTGGATCGCCCAGCGCGTCGCGGAGATGGGCGCCAAGCTCAGGCGCGTCACCATGATCGGCGACGAGCCGGAGACCATCGCGGCGGCGCTGCACGACGCTTTGAAGCGAGACGCCCACTTCATCATCTTCAGCGGCGGCCTAGGCCCCAGCGAGGACGACCTAACGGTGGACAGCATCGGGGAAGCCCTGGAGCGGAGGACGGTCATAGACGAGGAGGGGGCCGAGAAGATCAGGGCCGTGTACCGGCGGCGGGGCACCACCGACGATGCGACGTACAGACGCGGCGAACGGATGGCCCGGGTGCTGGAGGGCAGTACCCCGATGCAGAACCCGGTGGGCTTCTCGGTGGGGATGTGCGTCGAGGAGGCGGGTAAGAAGATATGCACTCTCCCCGGGGTCT
Source organism: Candidatus Krumholzibacteriaceae bacterium (assembly GCA_035529515.1). Taxonomy (GTDB): domain Archaea; phylum Thermoproteota; class Bathyarchaeia; order TCS64; family TCS64; genus RBG-16-57-9. The sequence continues at coordinate 1,254 of DATKWN010000135.1, forward strand.
CCTCGGAGATGAGGGGCATGTTCGACGCCCACATCGCGCCCATGATCGCGAGCACGGCGACCAGCGTCTTCCTGGCTAGAACCTATTACATCAGCATGGTGTGGAGGGACTTCTTCCCCCTCTACAGGGAGATGCAGCTGGACTACCCGGACACCTACATCAAGAACGCGGCGACGCCGCCCGTGGAGGGCGAGGACAGGGACAAGGTCCACACGATAAAGGTGGACATCGTCTTGGAGGCTCCTACACAGGAGGAGGCCGAGGCGAAGATGAGCGAGTTCCTCGCAGACTACATGAGCAGGATCGAAGCGGCAGGCGGGGGCAGGATGGAGCCCGTCGACTCAGGCAACGTCTCCTAGGATATGGGTTTACAGATGAAACGTGTGAACTCTAGCCCCTTATGACCAGTGTCCCTAGGTCGAGGAAGTCTTTCTCTCCCTTGAAGTACGCCTCGAGGGCCCCCGGTAGCTCCGCGAGGCTCAGGCTCACCTGCTCCCAGGTGTCCCTGTCCCTTATGGTGAGCACATCGTTTTTCAGGGTGTCGTAGTCCACCGCCACCGCCAGGGGGACGCCGATCTCGTCGATCCGCGCATACCTTCTGCCTATGCTGCCGGCCTCGTCGTAGACCACCCAGAAGCCTCTCTCGGTGAGGAGGTCTCTGACCTGCTGGGCCTTCTCGGGGAGACCGTCCTTGGTGACCAGCGGAAAAACGGCGACCTGGTAGGGGGCAAGCTCCCTCGGCAGGTGGAATATGTTGCGCTTCAGCTTCCGCTCGTACGTCGCCTCAAGCACGGAGAGGAAGAGCCTGTCGAGGCCGTAGCTGGGCTCAACGACGTGGGGCACGTACCTG
>DATKWN010000136.1:0-2141 GCA_035529515.1 Candidatus Krumholzibacteriaceae bacterium
GCCGCCGATCTCCATGTCTAGGGTTCCCTTCACGCCCACCTCTATAGCTTTAGCCACCGCCTCGGGGTCCTTGATGCAGGCGACGCCCACGTTCTCGGCGCCCTGCTTCAGCAGCTCCCTGAGTATCTCGGTGCCGTCCCCAGGGGCTCCTCCGCCGGGGTTATCCGCCACGTCGGCGAGGATGATCGGGCCCTCGGGGGCGTCCATCGCCGTCTTAACCGCCTCCACGATGGGGGTAAGAGGCTTCAGGAACTCCTCCCTGAGGCCCCACATCTGGTCGCCCAACTCGTCGCAGAGCCTCTGGGCCAGCTCGGTGTCGCCGTCCGTTACGGCCACCACGGCCGAGCCCACCCTCTCCACGTCTGCGTAGGGGAAAGCAGGGAATAGGCAGACGTTAAGCACCCGCGGCTGCTGCTCCATGCGCCTCGCCGTTTCCAGCAGCTTCACCATCGGCCCCTCGGTCGTACGCTGGTTTATCGTCGGTGGCACCATCCTAAGCTTCCTGTGGGCGACGACGGGCCTCAGCTCGCCCCGGACGGCCTTTACCATGCACTCGGCGGCCTCGACGCCCCTCTCGTACATGTCCACGTGGGGGTTGGTGTCGTAGCCGAAGATGGCGTCGCAGTGCTCAACCATCATCCCCGAGATGAGGCCGTGGAGGTCCAGGGTGATTATGACGGGGGTTTCGCCCACCAGCCCTTTGACCTCGCGGAGCAGCGTCCCCTCGGCCTCGGGGACACCCTCCGCGATCATGGCGCCGTGGAGGGAGAGGAGAACACCGTCCACCCTCCCCGCGCCCCTGATGCCCTCCTTGATCTCCTCCACGATCTCCCAGTAGTCCTCGTTCCTTAGGGGCCCTGCCGGCGTGGCCCCCGCCTTAATTGTTGGGACGTACTCGAAGCCCTCACGCTCCAGTACGTCGATGTAGCCGCCTATGCCGCTTCTCGTACCCTTGAGGGTCTCCACTATGTCGTCGCCGTAGCTGGGGCGAAAATCCTCTAGAGTCGTCTTCACGGTGCTGAAGGTGTTGGTCTCATGCGACATGCCACCGATGACGATGCGAAAACCTGACATGACTAAACGTAGACCCCAATCGTATTAAACATGAGGTGGACACCGACATGTACCGGGTAAATGTGCATCGAGATAAGATATTTATTCGCTTCACCTAAGGTATTGACAAACCACGCGTATCAGGAGAAAGATGTTCCAAGATGCGGTGCGTCGATAAGAAGGAAGGAGCCAAGGTAAACCATCGATGAGCGTGGAAATCCCTTCCTTCGAGGACGCGTTGAAGACGGCGGAGGCCAAGCTGAGCCGCTCCATGGGCGGAGAATGTGTGATAGCTGTCCATCACGGCCTCGATGAGGAGCTCAAACGGATCATCATGGCCATCGACCACGAGAAGTTCAGGGAGGGGCTCCAGTACGACAGCGCCGAGATAGACACCCGCGCAGACAGCAAGGGGTTCCTCCTACTGCTTCTCCACCTGGACGGCAGACCCGTGGGCTTCGACTACGGCTACGAGAACGAAGAGGAGGGCGCTTTCTTCAGCGACAGCTCCGCGACCCTCATCGAGAGGAAGGGGGTCGGCAGCACCCTGTTCGCCCTCGAGCTGATAGACTGTTACTGGCGGGGCTACAGGACAAGCAAACTCGTCACGGAGGAGCGTGACGAGCAGGGGCGGCCCCTGAGGGAGATATGGGGCAAGTTCGGGTTCACGACGGCCGCGTCCGACCCCAAGACCGGCATCGAGATGAGGCTCGCGCTGACTCCCGACGCCGTAGCCAAGGTGTATAAAAGGTACATAGCAGCCGAGAGATGAACATAGGGACTCAGTAGATGTCGCTTGGTGTGAGGTGCCAGCCGTTGACGTCCGACAGCCGCAGCTCGCCCCTGTAGACCTCCCCGCCCTCCTGGACGGTGTTGTTGATGGCCTTCATGATGACGGTGAGCCACGGCCTCACGGTGAAGCCCAGCGCCGCGGCGGCCTCCTCTAGCCGGCCCCCATGCACAGCGTTGATCTCCATGACGCCGGCGTCGGGGTGAAGCGCTTTCAGGCAGGCGACGACCCACGGGAGCGTGGCGTCGAGCAGCCCCGGAGTGTAGTCGTCTATGGTCAGCTGGTTGACGCCGTCCTC
>DATKWN010000137.1:0-5845 GCA_035529515.1 Candidatus Krumholzibacteriaceae bacterium
CCGCCGCCGGTGATGACTGCCTCCCCGGTTGGGAGCCCGTCCGGGTACCTTGTCCTCCTTATCTCCATGCACTCCGAGAGGATCGCTGGGCCGCCGGCCCTGTGTATGGCTCCGTCCACCCCTCCGCCGCCCATCAGGCTGTTGTTCGCGGCGTTCACCACAGCGTCGGTCTCTTGGCGCGTGATGTCGCCTCTCACCAGCCTGACCCTCGTGCGCCCGAACATCATGAATCCAACTCCGGTGCATGTTCATAAGACGGTTTCCCCCATCCCGGAGACATCCTTGGGCTGCACCTCGACAACCCTCCGCCCCAAACCAGATCAAAAGACAAAAAACGGGTTTTCCGCGTCTAAAAAGCGTAGAAACGGGTGTTTTATCCTCTTTAGCCTCCTTTCCCCTGCTCTCTGCTATGTGAGGGCTAGTAAACGATGGGATGAGCTTCTACCCCGTGATATAAGCGCTTTATACGTTTTTTCACTCATTTTTCGAGGCTGTCTCGCTCAGTGGCTTGTAAACATAGAACAATATGGCGTATAGCTTTTATTTTCGGTATCTTCTAGAAGACTGATCACCTATGGAGGTTGGGCTCGGTCAGTTTGATGCGATATACAATATCCTCATTCTGGTCGTGGTGATCTCCCTCGTGGCCCGCCAGATCAACTTCCCGTCCACCATAGCGTTCATATTCGCTGGGCTGCTGGCGGCCTGGGTGCCGAGGCTCACCCTGCCTGAGCTCTCGCCAGAGATCTTCCTAACCATCCTCCTGCCGCCCATTCTATTCAACGAGACACTCACCCTGGACATAGAGGGCCTGATAGACGACAGCGACATCATACTGACATACGCGGTGGTGGGCACTGCGCTGATGGTGGCCGCGGTGGGGTTGTACACCCACTACATACTGGACCTGACCTGGATCGAGTCGTTCATGCTGGGGATAATAGTGGCCCCAACCGACCCTGTATCGGTCATAGCCACGTTCAAGCAACTCGGCGTGATAAAGCGTTTCCAGCTCATAGTGGCCGGGGAGAGCCTGTTCAACGACGGAGTCGCCATCATAGTCTACAGCATACTCCTCATAATCATCGAGGCGGGGACCATATCCAGCTTCGAGGTCCTGCAGATAACGATGATGAAGGTGCTCGGCGGCGTCCTCCTCGGGTACGCAGCCGGGTACATAGTCCACCTCATCTTCTGCTGGACCGACGACCTCTTCGTGGAGATCCTGCTCACCTTCATAGTCGCCTTCGGCGTCTACAGGCTGGCTGAGCAGTTCCACGCCAGCGGCGTCATCGCGGTGGTCATCGCCGGGCTGATCCTGAACTACCGCTGCAAGACAAGTGGAGGCATCTCGGAGCACGACGAGGAGAGCCTGGAGGTGATGTGGGAGTTCGTGGGCTTCATAGCCTCCAGCTTCGCCTTCATCTTCATAGGCGTCAGCCTGGAGCCCTCCATACTGATAGGCTTCGCGTTACCGATACTCGGCCTGTCCCTCTTCAGCGTCATATTCAGGTACGTGATGGTGTCCCTTGTGGCGGAGTTCCTCGAGAAGCGTCGCAGCAAACGCATCCCCCAGAACTGGCGTGTCGGCATGACCTGGAGCGGGCTCAGGGGGGCCGTCTCCGTGGTGCTCGTCCTGGGCATCGTTGGCCTAGGCCTCCCCAACACAGAGACGATGTTCGCGCTCACCTATGGGCTGGTCCTCGGGTCCAACGTCTTCCAGGGGCTCACCATGCCCACGCTGGTGAAGCAGCTGAGGCTCTACAGCACAAGATCCAGGCCTGAGCCTCAGCCACAAGAAGAGCAATCGACGCCCGAGCTGTAAACGTTTATTATACATGCTTCACTGGGCACCATGGTTGTCATGTCAATCGCAGAGCGACTCAGGATGCTTTCAGATCTGGAAGAGAAGTACGCCGTGGAGCTCGACCGCGAGTACAGGGGCTACGGCAACGAGGTGGTGAGGGAGCTGATCCTATCCATAATGGTGGACTCCAAGAAGCACGCCGGCCTCTACAAGGCCGCCGCCTACATCGTGGAGGGCAGAAGCCTAGCCATCACCGACGTGGAGTACGAGGCGCTGGAGAAGAAGCTCAGGCTCCACATCGAGAAGGAGCAGGAGATGCTGGAGGCCGCCAAGCAGTTAATCGACGAAGTGAAAGACGAGCGGGTCCAGAAGCTGCTCATCAAGATCTACGAGGACGAGCTCATGCACCACCCGTTCCTGGAGTCCTTCCTCGAGGCCATCCTCAAACGGGAGATGATCACCGAGGAGGACATATGGGACATGCTCTTCCGCGACCTACCCACCCACGGGCACGTCGCCGACCCCTACGCTGAGAGAGAGTATGGCCCATAACCATCTTTTTATGAAACTTTTTATTTATCCAGAAATAAAAAATAAAAATACGTCATGTTAATATATTCACTTAAAAATTACAATATTTTAATGTTATAAATCATAGCTATTTTTTTATTCTCATCTTCTTTACTCTATATCAGAACCCATGGGGGCGTGATGCGTGGGTGATCAAGTAGACATAATTGCTTTAGTTGAAACAGATACCCTTCTGCCTGTGAAACAATGCCTTGAGAGATGTGACCACGGTTTCCGGGTGGAACTGGCCTCGAACATAGGAGCACTCCGACGGCTCATCGTGTCGAAGAAGTTCGACTGCATAGTATCTACTATGGAGTCGCCGAGCGTAGGAGACATCATAGGTTTTCAGTTAACACACGATCCACCTATCCCTGTCGTTCTCTTTCCACAGAACGAACTCGAAATCCTACACAATCTAGATGGCTATGAGAAACTAGCAGGCAGGATCAGGCGGAAGGTTGAGAACAGTAAGGCGAGAGAATCCAGGCGGCAAAACAAGGGTCATGTGACGCCCATCGTGCTCGTCATGGAGGACGAGATCTACGTGAAAGGGGCAGACGGTAAGAACGTTCTCTGGGGCTACGAAGGCCCGGACTCCTACTATTTGGCGAGAACGATGGAGCTTGAGCTCATGGCCATCGACTACGTGAGAGACAGGCTCGCTGAGGCTGTCTCCAACATCACCGAGGAGCTCTACCTTTCCGATCTTCCCCCCGAAAACGTGAGTGACATCGTGTACGAGGGTTACAGGAAGCTGCTCCTCTGGTTCCGGGACCTTGACACGTCTCTCGGCCACCGCCGGGGTAACTAAATATCAGATGTTTTTTTCTTAATAGCGTATCCGCGATGATGTTTCACACATGTGCTTGCTAGAGATCCATGAATCTGGAGATTTTTTAGTTTTGTTTTTCTGGATTTGCCTATAAAAATAAAGCTTTTTAAATGAAAAAGCTGATAAAAGTTTAGGATGCCTGAAAGGAAGTACAAGTACCACACTGTGAATCTCCCTGAGAGCCTTGCGAAGAAGATAGAGGAAGTCATCGAGAGCGGCAACCACGGGTACACCAGCATCCCAGACTTCGTTAAGTCTGCAGTACGCCGGTACCTGAGAGATCTCGGATATCTAGTGTGAGAGCGAATCCGTAAAACTTCAGGGTGGGCACGGAAGGAATACAGCCCATGTTGTTAACTAGATAGTCCCTTTTTATGTGGCATACAACGTCCCCTCACGTCGCAAAATTTATCGTCACATATCGATAAATATGAATGTGTCCCATGTCCGATAAACCGTCTTTCGAAGAGGTCTGGGTGAGGATACGGAAGAGGGCGGGCGAGGCCTTCTTCACCAAGACAGGGATCAGGTTCACCTATGGTGTCGAGGGAGACCGGGTTGTTCTCAACAGAATCAACTACAGCTTGTCGAAGGGTGACCTCATGAAGGCCTACCTTAGGGTGCCCTTGGAGGGCCCGAGCGAGATCGCCTCGTTGGTGAGGGGGCCTTCCTACGTCTGGGCGATCCTTCACGACGCGAGGATATCTCTGAGGGCGTGGTGACGGCTAACCACAACACTGTTATATCGCTAGCGTAAAAACGATCTCATGGTGAAATGTAGAGGCTGCGGAGACGAGGTCTCTGAGAAAGCATACTTCTGCCCCAAGTGCGGGCTTAGAACCGAGACAGGAGAAGAAGCCGACGTCAAGACACCTATATCGACCCGACCCGGGTGGGAGAGGGACGTAGAGACGGCACTGAGCAACGCCGCCAAGCTCATGGAGGACGCCTTCGAGGCGGCCAAGAAGGGCCTCCAGCGGGCGGCCGACGAGATTGGGGTGGAGGTCGATAAGGCTAAGGGCTGGGACGTCAAGAGATCGGCTCCCGTCTACTGCCCAAAGTGCGGCGGCAAGAACCCCAGCGACTCCCAGTACTGCACAGCCTGCGGAAAAGAGATACCCCGGGACCTCTAGGGCTGAGTCACGGCCCCGTCCCTTAACGTGGACAGGTTGCTCTTGGCCAGCCCCAGCATCCCCCCAGGGGTTACCCCTAGGTGAAGTAAGTAGCCGACTCCTCGGAGACTCGGCGTCTACTCGTTTTGAGTGTTGATCAGGGAAACCTCAAAAACCGAGGGGAACCCAGCTTATACAAATGAGCGTCCTCTGCTCGGGCAGCTATCTGGCGGACTTCATCGTGCCTGACCTACCGGAGATCGGGGCGCCGGGGAGCCTTGTATACGCCCCGAAGGGGATCCACATGTCGCCGGGGGGCCACTCCGCCAACGTGGCTTTGGATCTCGTGCAGCTCGGGCAGAGGGAGGTCCACTCGACGGGCTGCGTAGGGGACGACCCCGTCGGGGAGCTCATCGTCAACTTCCTCAGGAATCATGGGGTGCAGGTGCATCCCCAGGTGGCGGAGGGCGTCGCCACGGCCAAGAACATAGCTCTCATAGTGAAAAATCAGGATAGAAGATTCATCGCGGAGCTTACGGCCAACACCCTCCTGGAGCCTGGGCACGTGGAGACGCTCATCAGAGGCCTAAGGCCCACGGTGTTCTACCAGGGAACGGTGGGCGGGCTGAGACGCATCGATCCATGTCTCGACGAGGTTCTGGACGTGGCTAGGGCTGCGGGCTCAATGACCCTTGTGGACGTCATCCCGCCGACGGATGGCTGGGGGAGCCTGATGGACACGCTGTGCGGCGTGGACGTCTTCCCCTGCAACCTCCGGGAGGCCAGGGGCATGCTGGGAGCCGGTGAGCCCACCCGTCTCCTCGGAGAACTCGTGGCGCGGGGTGTACGGCTGGCGACGGTGTCTGACGGCGCTGAGGGGCTCTACGCTTCAACCGAGTCCCTGTTCGTCCATATGCCGGCGTTCAGGGTGGAGGAGGTGGACCCGACGGGGGCTGGGGACGCCCTCTGCGCGGGGCTGATAAAGGCGCTGATCGATGACGGGGTGTCCCCAGGGCAGCTCAGCACGCTGGAGGCGGAGAGGCTCACCACGCTGATGCTCCGGGGACAGGCGGCGGGCGCCGCCTGCGTCACCGGGGTGGGGGCGACGACAGCCGTCACACGGCGGGAAACATCTTCTCTGATCAGGGAGCAGGCGGCGCGGCTGCTTGAGTCAACGACCGTGGAGGAGATCTGAGGTGTCCATCAGGAGGGCGGGGAGGGTGAAGACGGGCTTGGAGCCCCTCGACAAGCTTCTCGGCGGCGGCTTCCCCTGCGGCGCCGTGAGCCTTGTGTACGGCGAGGCCACCACGGGCAAGACGACTCTCTCCCTGACCGCCGCGCTGAACCACCTCGGGGAGCACAGGGCGGCGAAGACCATATACATAGACTCGGATAACAAGCTCAACACGGGGAGGCTGACCCAGATCGCCGAGCCCCGGGGGGAGGGGCTCCTGAGGAGGCTTCACCTGCACACGCCCCTGAGCTTCCGTGAGCAGGAGGCGACCCTGGAGCAGATGCCGG
>DATKWN010000138.1:0-8545 GCA_035529515.1 Candidatus Krumholzibacteriaceae bacterium
AGTCGATGGTCCTCTCGATGACCAGGCACTGCACCTCGTCGCTGAGGGGCTCCAGGTCCATCAAGTTGACTCCATTCTTCAGGGGAAGCGTTGTCGCCCACTCCCGTTCCTCCAGCTGGGGAAGAATGTCCTTGAAGTATGTCTCAAGTTTCAGGTACTGGTCCTTGTCTAACCCCCTTGTGGCGTCACCTTGAAGGCGTTGAATGTTCTCGTAGACGTCCCTCAAGGTCTGGGCTCGGTCACAGGCACGGATGATCCACGCCTCCTCGAACCTCATCTTCCTGTCCTCGCTGGCCTCAAGGATGTACTGCACGTACCTCCTGTCGATGAACTTGCTGCGGCTTCGTCTCGGCTGCTTGTAGAAGGGCTGAAGATGCTGGGCGACGTCCATATCGATCTCGCCCCGCTTGGTCCTGAACGCGATGGCCCTGCGGCCTCCCCTGTAGATGATGGCGTTCAGAGTCGTAGTCTTCCCGCTTTGCTGCGTGAGACCCGTACCGAGTAGGTGGTCGGGGTCGATGTGGACCGCCTCACCCGTCCCCACCTCGAAGCCTATCAGTATCTCCCCCATACTCCAACCCTCCTAGAGGAAGCCCAGGCTGTGCTCCAGCCCCAGCTGCAGCATCCTCATGACGTGCTTCCTCTTGGTCGCCGTGTCACGCATCTGCCTCAGGCGCCGCACGAGCCCACTGTAGTAGTCGATGTTCCGGCCTCCCGAGAACAGCCACACCGTCACGGCTATGTGGGCCGCGTAGTCGACCATGTACTGGGCTAGCCTGGCCGCCTCGTCGCGGCTCAGAGGGTCCTCGCCCAGCAGCTTCTCCACGATGGGCTTCAACTCGTCGCCATCAGGCCTGTGCATCCAGTAGGCGTTCTCGAACCAGTTGTCGGGCCTTATCTCCTCGGGTACGCTCGATATGGGGACGTGAACAGGATTCCCGGTGGCCCGGTCCCTGACGACTATGGTCTTAGCGCTCATCTCCCGCTCCTCAGCCTGTCGATTATCCCCAGCTCCAAGGCGCAGCCGAAGCAGAAGTCCAGCTCGCCGCCACGGCCCTCGTCTATGAACAGGATCAGGGGCACCCCGACGATGAGCTTACCGCAGCCGAGGCACGGGCCCACGTTGCCCCTCGCCTTGAGGGGCGTATACTCGCGGCCCAGTAACTCCACCGATTCGCTCGCGTACTCCCAGCCCGCTTGGTCGCTTCTCTCGTATGGGTAGGCCTCGAACCTCATGGGGCACCCGGGGCCGTGACGCTCCACGATCTCGACGACGCCGTAAAGGCCGTCGCTATGCACCTCCTTCACCTTTACATGGTGCCTGGCGCCGCACACGTCGCAGACGTCCGCCGAGTCCATCCACTCGCCCCTTGGGTAGTCATTGAGGAACAGCGGCTCCGATGGCCTGACATCCTCAGCCATCAGCTACGCCTCGCCTTCCTGGAGCCATGCTCCACCCGCTCCCTGCTGTAGACGTCGCCGCGGCCCAGAGGCGACTTCATCCTGTCGACCCGGGGCTGCCCCTGTATGTACATGATGAGCCTGAGCCACCGCCAGACGGTCTCCCAGCTGCTCCCCGTCTTACGCGCCAGCTCCTCCACCGTCACGTAGTTCCTCACCGGCAGGGCCCCCATTATGGCGTCAACTATCTCCTCGTAGGATTTCCTCGACTTCTGCTGGGGCGTCAAACCGGGCTCCAACCTCCCTCCAGGCGTTGAACGTGCACATCATGGAGCGGGAACGAGACTCGTCCAAGAGAGGACCATCCCCCACAGTCTTGAGTCGAGGCATGTTGAGCATCGGCACTCTGGGGTGTTTTCCGTAAATGTTCATCCATCGGCTTCACGCCCCTCGACACTCTCCTCCCGGGCCTCGGCCAGCATCTCACACACCTCCGCGAGACCCAGGGCAACGGCGATCATGCCTCGATCCTTCTCTGTCTCTGCGTGGGTCTCCGCCAGGCGCGCAATGGCCCTGAAGGCCTCTGCCTGTATCCTGAACTCCTCGGCGTACAGATCCTGTTCTGTCAGAGCCAGTCCTCCCGCTGGCTGTCCTTGATTAAAGGGCAGCGGTCACAAGTTTTCTCGAGGCGCTCCACCAGCTCGTCGAGCTTCTCCTCGTGCTCCTTGATCACGTTGATGATGAGGTCCAGCACGTCGATCTTCTCGGTGAAGCTCACCGCATCTCCTCCATGACGAACTCCCAGAGCGTAAGCTGGCCCACGGCTGAGTCGCGGACGCGGCCGAGTATCTCTTCCCTGCTCGCTCCCCCGCGGCTGCAGAGCGGGCACATCACCTCTCCAGGGGCCTCTTGGTCCCGCCGCCGCGGCTTCTCTGTCTCGATGCCTCGCTCCCTCTTGACGAGGCCTATGAGCTCCAGGCCCTCCTTTGTTGGCACCCCTATCTTGATGGCGACCTCCCACGCTAGGTACTCCTCGTCGGGCTCGGGGTGCTCGTCGAAGAACCGCCGTATGTGGGCCAGTGCCTCCTCCCGCGGCTCACCCTCAGCCGGGATGCCCAGAGCCCCGCCCTCCGCTGGTGCAGGCGTCTCGGGCTCTGGGGTCCCCGACTGCATTTCTGCGTCGTGGGCTACCGTTGCGTCGGCCTCGGGCCGCGGCGCAGTGGGGACAGTGATCTGTTCATCGGAGCTGACCGGCGCCGCATCTTGCAGCTGGGGGATTTCGCCGCTGCTAGGCTGGGGCGCCGGTGCCCCCGACTCAGCCGGTGCCTCGTGTCCCTCCGAGGAAACGGTAGGCGCTGCTGGGACACGGGGCAAGTGCTCAGCGGGGACGGTGACACCGAGGGCGTTCAACGCCTCGGCAAACTCATTTCTTTTAGCTAAATCCTCGTATTCGGAACTGAGTTCCGATTTACCGGGAGGCGTATAGCCTCGCTTGTACTCGTCGGGCAGCAGCTTCCTGACGTACCTGTCCGAGAACGTGGTGAGCCTCGAGACGGTGGACACCATGTCCATCCTCGGCACCCCCTCCTCCATCAGGCTCCTCGCCAGCTCCGTGATCTGCTCCGCCCTCTCCTCGCGGCTGACGACGCGCCTGCAGCTGTTCGCCACTATGCGGGCGAGCCAGAGCTGTGACCTTGTCCTGATGTTCTCCCGGGTCTCCGTCCTCCAGTCCGGCGCCGCGTCGAGCCGGCTGTTGCCGTCTATGAGGTTGCCGTGGGCGTCCAGCAGCACCGGGTACAGCTCGTCTAAGCTCCGCCTGGTCTCAGCCAGGTTGTATAGCGTCTCAGCGTCTCCGTTCATCCCTCCATGAACCTCCCCAGGCCGTCCCTGAAGACGAGCCTCTGCCACGCCGGCCTCAGGATCTCCTTGTTGGCCGGGTCCGCGGCGAGCCACGTCTCCGCCATCAGCTTCATGAACTCACCCCTAGCCGGGTCCCCGGCTATCTCTATGGCCGCCTTGTCGAGGGCCTCGATCCACGTCCCATCAACCTTTTCTAGGTCCTCGATGTCGTCCAGCTCCAAGACGATCGACGTCTTCACCGTGACCTCGCCGCCCAGCCGCTCCACGTCCTCCTTGAGCCTCCTCACGCCCATGAACACCGCCCGGAGCTTCTCAAGAGGCAGCTCGCCGCTCACCCTTCCCAGCCTCCAAGGCGTGTCTGCATTTGGCCGTGGCCGTTGAGCCGCATGAAGGTCTTGAGGGCGAACACCCTGGTCTCCTGGTCCTCGCTGGCCATGAGCTCCACCGCCGCGTCCAGCGCCTTCCTGGTGTAGTCGTCGAGGCCGCCGGTCACGCCCTCGAGCCTCAGAACCGCGGGTATGTGGTCCCTTCCGCTGAGGTGGATATACTTGGAGGCCATGCGGCTGTCGGGCGTCCACCCTGCGAGGCTCTTGAGCATGTACTCGCCGACCCCGGCCCTCGCCCACTCCGTCAGCCTGGTATGCCTCCACATGTGGGGCCTTATGCGGCGGACGCCCGCCCTCACGCAGAGGCGGTCCATGAGCTTGTTGGGGGCCGACTCCTCCATGAACCGGGCTTCCCCCCTCCAGACGGTGGCGAAGAGCGGCGCACCGGGCCGGGGTCCTGGGTGGGCCTCCAGCCAGTCCATGAGCGCCGGCACCGACTCGACCAGCGGCATCGTCCGCTCCCCGGTCTTCCCATGGACGCGGAGCTCGCTGTAGCCGTCACGGTGCGTCAGGTCCCGTATCCTTGCGCTGATGAGCTCGCCCTTGCGGCACGCCGAGTCCCGGGATACGGCGATGAAGGCCTTGGCCCTGGGCCACGCGGCGGCCTCCCAGATGGCCGCCTCCTCGTCACGCAGGATCAGCATCTCCCTGAACTCGCTGTGGCGCCTAATCTCCCGCCGCAGGTCCCCAAGGGGCACGCCGTCCATGATGCTTGCCGCCCTGGCCTCCGCGGCCCGCGCCCCGAGGCCACGCCCCCTGAGGCTGTGCCTGAGCAGCTCCTCTAGGTAGACGGCATATATCACCGTGCTGCTGGCCATGAGGCCGCCGGCCCGTGCCTCCCTGTACCACGTCTCCACGTCGAGCTCGCCGGCCTCCTCTAGGGGAAGCCCCACGTGCCTGGTGAAGCTGGCCAGGGCGCTGGTGTAGCCCTCCACGCTGCCGGGGCTGAGGGCCCGCTGCCCCAGGTAGCCGTCGAGCAGCCGCCTGTTGGCCACCGCAGCCGAGACGTCCACTTTACTAGCATTAAAGTTGACCTTCTCCAGGAGCCGCGTTCTAGCCTCCATTGTCTCCCTCCTAGAGCCTCTCGGCCAGCTGGTTGCTCGTCTTTGCTCTGGCCTCCAGCAGATCCCTCTCCATCACCTTCTCGTAGAAGGCCGAGATACCCTGGGTGACGGCCTCCCGTACGCTCTTCACCAGCCCCCGGCTCTCGAGCTCCCTGTACATCCTGGCGACGTCGCCCCGCAAGACGCAGCGGACATGCACTATTTCAGTACTTGACTCGGACAACTCTTCCTCAAAATAGCGGAGAAACCAAAGCCGGGACCCGAAGAAACCAAAGCAGCCCACAAAATTCAGCTAATAAGTCTACCTATCCGCTTCGGGCTCGGAGACCCAGTAAAGATAACTGGAATCCTGGATTATATGCCCCCGGACCCTGAGCCGCCTGAGGGCCTGGTCGACGGTATAGCTGCTGAGGTCTAGGGACCTGAGGATGCTTGTGAAGGTCTGGGGCTGAGACCGTAGAAGATGCACGTAAACTAGTTTCTCAGATGTCGTTTTCTGGGACTTTAGCCTCTTGTAGTGAGCCCAGTACAACTCCTCCCTCAAGGAGCGACCCAGATCCCTCGCCAAGCTCCTAACGAGCTCATCCCAAGTCCCCTCCGACGCCAAACCGCATCCCGCCCGCGTAAATGGACAGCGCTGAGAAGCCCAAACCTCCAATGTTCATTAACCATTGAACCATAAAGGTTGGGAAAGGTGGATACCTAGCCAAAAAACAGATACTAATTGAATTAAAACATTAAAAAAAATCATAGGTACGGAATAAATTACGCCCTATTTTCGACGATTGACGAAAATAAAGCAGAAATAATATACATTTTATTAATTGAATTTTTAAATCTGAACAGACTAGAAGACGTTCTATGGCAACTAAGTTTCGAATTTCTGTTTAACGGTTTGTGTTCCATAAAACTTATGGTAAAATCTGTACCGGCATCTTACAGTTAAGGTGACTTAAGGTGGAGGGAGTGACGCTCACCGAGGTGACCCTGGATGTCGAAAGCCTTGCAGTGGACATCAAGGGCCTGAGAATCGACGACCCAGAACTCTACAACATTCTGGCCGCATTAGACGAGGAAAAGAGAATAGACTACATCAGACGCGCCTTGAAGGTGGGAGCCGTAGTCCTACAGGTCATGGACACCACCACCCGTGTCGACTATGTGCGAAGCGAGTTCGAGGCCATGCAGCGGGAGATGGACTCCGAGCTGGAGAAGATATTCTCGGACAAGGGAACTCTCGTAAACTCGATGGATAGGTTCCTTGGAAGGAACGGCGAGCTGAAGCGCACTCTGGACGCCCATTTCGGCGAGCAGGGAAGCGTCATCTACAAGATACTCAACCCGGACGACGACTCCACGCCCCTCGGCAAGTTCAGGAAGCAGCTTCAGCAGGAGCTTGACGCGGACAGGGAGGGCACCGGGTTCCAGAAGCTCAAGAAGTCCATGGAAGCGGGCTTCGAGAAGGTAATGGTGGCCCTGGGCGCCGCGGAGGCTGCCGAGGCAGAACATGAGAAGGGCACCGCGAAGGGAGGCGACTTCGAGGACAACGTGTACGTGTGGGTTAACATAACGGCACGAGACTTCGAGGACACCGTTGAGTTCGTGGGCGACAATAGCGGCCCCCTCGGAAAAGTGGGTGACGTCCTAATACACATCAACCCAAGGGACACGGGAAACATGGATCGCCGCATAGTAGTTGAGGCCAAGAACACTAAAGTCACACTGACGGGTAAGAACAACTTCCTCAAGGAGCTAGACAAGGCGAAAGAGAACCGGGTAGCCCACTACGCAATCGGGGCCGTCCACGAGTCCAAGGCACCGTCAAGCTGCGGATGCTTCCGAAGGTTCGACGGCGAGAAGATCGTGTGCAGCGTGCCTGAAGACGGCGACCCGCTGGCGCTGGAGATGGCCTACAAGATCGCGCGCTCCGAGCTGGTGGCATCCTCGCTACGGGAAGAGGTTAAACTCGACCTCTCGCAGTTGAAGGCAAAGATAGGGGAAATAGAAAGGCAGCTGGATGCCGTGAAGACGATTAAGACCAATCTGAAGGGCGCTGTCACCAGTATCGGTAAAGCTGACGACGGCCTTAGGGAGATTGAGGCCTCCATAAGGGAGATAGCGGGCGAAATACTGCTAATGATTAAGACCGGGAGCGGGTCTTAACCCAATAAATGCGATATTTAAACGAGAAATTCCAGCTTATCCCCAGCACCTTCTCATAAACGAAGACTCTGGGTCTCGGTCTCAAAATAAAGAAAAAGTGTATGGTTGCTAGTCTTTGGCGAGCTGTATGGATATTTTGCTTACGTTCCTCGGGCTACCGTCCTCGTTCTCCAGCTGCTCGGTGCCTATGCTGATGTCCTTCACCTTCAGGTTCGCCACGAACTGGTTCCGCACAATCTCAGCCACGTCCACCGCCGTGCTGATGGCCCTTCCCCTGGCCATGAGGGTCACCTCACTGTCCTCTGCCTTGAGGACTGTCATCACGGCAAGGCAGTAGGCCATTACCGGTTTCCTGCCTATGTATACCACGTTACCCTGTTCCATCTCGTACACCTTTACGTTGTTCACTTGTTGGGTAACCTGAATTTATCCATACAAGTATTAATCTTTTAGGAACAAGGCAGACTGGCTATGATTTAATACCCCGGATCAATTCGATATCACGACTCCATTAACACTATAAAACGGGCGTCGATGGGTTCACTCGAACAACGTTTGACCGGTCGCTACAAGCAAGCAACGCCAGTCCATAGAAGGAAGAAGATGCAGGGGATAACCTATCTGATGCTGTTCATTCTCACAGCATTTACATTCACTCCCTCCACCGTGTCGTCGATTAGCGAGCCCATAGTCACCCCGAGAAACGCCAAGGTCTCAGAAACCGTGCTCGTGGAGGGGAGGGAAGGAGACATCGGGGGCGGGTTGACCGCCATACTCTACCTCGACACAGTGAAGGTGTGGGACGGCAGCGCAGGCGCGTTGAACGCCACGTCCAGCGAGTACAGCGGCTACTATCAGATGACCTTCAAGGTGCCAGAGATCCCGGGTGGGCTCCACAAGCTCATAGTCAAAGAGGCAGACTCGTCGATCAAGGCGACGACCACGTTCACCGTAATACCGCAGCTGAACCTACTAGACTACATCTACCTTGAAGAGGACTTTCCGCTGGAGGGCGACGGGTTCGCGGCTTCAGCCAGCGTCGCGTTGATGATGATGAAAAAGAGCGGTGATCCTGACATCGACGGCTGGCCAGCGGAGACAGCCCTGGATGAAGGCTTCGGCTCAGGAGACGGCGACACCAGGACACACAAACACACGCTCACGTACACCCCCATGAAACCCGGGACGCTGAGAGTGACAGACGGCGTAGAGGAGTTGGTGGACCAGGGCAAAGGAAAGCTTCTAGGGTCAAACGGAGGATCAGGGACGGTCGACTACGTCACCGGCGAAGTCCAGATCAAGTTCAAGACGCCGCCACCCGAGGACACGGAAATAACATGCTGCTACGACCATTTCGACTCAGTCCCGGAGATACACCTCATATCTTCGAACCCTCTCCAGACGAACTCGAAAGGCGCAATAAACGCAGAGATCGAGGTAGACTCCCTCGGCTTCGGCCAATACTACTTCTGCGCCCTCGACTCCATGAACGACACCCTCGTCAATGAGATACTACTGTGTCCGAGGCTCACGCTGAGCCAGACGGAGGCCGACGTCAGAGACCTCCAGCCTGGAAGACACGTCGTGAAGATAAACGGCATGGAGAAGATAATCATGATCCACTCGGATGAAAACATCTATTTCCTGCTCTCGTTGAGCGCGCTCCCCGTC
>DATKWN010000139.1:0-22731 GCA_035529515.1 Candidatus Krumholzibacteriaceae bacterium
AACCCTATGAAGCGCTCCGGGTCCTGCGCCACGAAGGCGGAGACCTGCTCGGGGCTTGTGCGACGGTCGCTGAGGACCACGGCCTTGTCGATGCCCGCCTCTTGGAGGTCGGCCTGAAACTCCTCCAGGCTGACGGTGACGACGGTGGGGTTGGCGGGGTCGCTGTACTCTGTGATGCTTATGTGGCAGTGGTAGTCTACCTTGGGGAGAACGGGACGCGCCGCGTTGTTCTTCTCTCGTCTCATAAGAAGCGTGCCACTGTGGGAAGACATACTTTGTGATCGTATGTCACAATATAAAAAAGGGAGTTAGTTGTTCCCCGTCAAGGTCTAGATCAGCTAAACCGTCAGATGTTTTAGAGCGAAGCAACCACTTTGGATTGATCCGCCTCAAAGAGATATCTGCAGGAGGGAAGAGGCTGGAGGTAATAGTCGACGCACTGCTGATCATAAGTGGGGGCATCCTCGGGTCAAGACAATAGTTTTAACACCTAAGTCGAACACTTCAATCTCGGTCATAAGAGTGGTCGATGAGGAACCCGGTGAATCGCCGTTCATCCAGACGTACCGAGAGATGCTGGAGGCGATGTACAAGGCCGTGGACGAGGACGACGGAAGGTTCCTGGTGCTAGCGTTGGCGCTCCAGAGGGACATCATCGACGCCACACTGGACACTGTTCTATCCAAGATGAAAGCACAGGATAACCAGGAGATGGTGAGGAACCTGATCCAGCAGTTCATCGAGTTAAACAAGGACGAGCTAAAGCCCATTAGATGAAATAACTAATAATCATGTACAGCCCTACCAGGATCAGCACCGCCGCGTTTATCTTCTTGATCCGTGGAAGCAGCCAGACGAGCCTCTGGTGCACGTAGTCCTTTGAGTAGGTCAGGGCCAGCGTGAGAGGCACTATCACGGCTGAGGCGCCGAGCCCATACACTAGGAACGCCGTGAAGACGCCCAAGGGGCCGCCCGCTGTCGACGACTGAAGAACCAGCAGTACGAAGACGGGTAGACTGCAGGCGAGGGACGCCGCGCCGTAGCCCACGCCGTAAAGGAAGAAGCTCCTGTAGCCCGCCCTCCGGGGCGCCGAGACGTTGACAGCCGGCATCCTGTCGAAAACGTCGCTGAGCCCCGACATAAGTCCGATTAGCACCAGCAGCGCCCCGATGAACGGTGCAACGTATTCGAGCCTCGACGATACATGGTTCAACGCGAACGAGGGGAGGAGCCCGATGACCATGAATACGATGAGGAACCCTGTGACTACGGTGAAAGCGAAGCCGAGGGATGCTCCGAGGCTCCTCTCGTCCTCGTCGAGGTTCATGTAGTACGCGACGTAAGACGGAAGCATGGGCAGCGCGCAAGGCGCCAGCACGGCGAGCATCCCCGCGGTGAAAGCTACGCCTAGGCTGGCCAACTCCATGTCCATCAGCCATAACTCTGCAGTAGCTGCTCAAATTGGTTTAGGGTCGTGAAGAAGCCCCGGTACCGGATGACTCCCTCCGCGTCCACGAACAGTATGGTGGGTATGGCGTTAGTCTGGTATGTCCCGCCTGCCTCGGTTGAGCTGCCGAAGGTCCACGTGACTCCCTCCGCCTCCGCGAACCGTCTAAGGTAGCTACTGTTGTACCTTGCGTCTATATTAATGGAAATTATCCCGACGTTCGGGAACTCGTTCAACTCCTTAAGCACCTTTATCTGCTCCCTGCAGGGCACACACCACGGAGCCATGAAGTCCACCACTAGGACCTTGCCCTCGTAGTCGCTGAACCTGACGGCTTCACCATCCAGCAAAGGTATCTCCATGTCTGTGACTAGGTAGCCCTTCGTGATGCCTTCCTCGTACGTCACCGAGTCGTCACCGCGGCTGAAGTACATGTACGAAGCAGCCGCGCTGACGAGCAACACGACGATCGCCGGTAATACGTATCCCTTGGATAGGCCTGACATTCCTAATGTTCTCGCGGAACCACGGCTAAAAAAGGTGATGAAAGAAGCCTACCTTCTCTCGGCAGCTCCCCCAAGATAGATTCCCGCCCGGAGCGCGTTGATGGCCGTCTGGTAGTCAACGAACTCGCCCCTCATGGTGCGGCCGTCCACACGCTTGAAGCTGGGAATCAGCGACACTACGTCGCACATAGTCGAGGACGTGAACCTCAGCTTGACCTCGACGGGCTCTTCCACGCGCCTCGGCTCGGGGAACGGCTTCGACAGCGCCTCCTTCACCTTCGCGGTGATGAGCTTCCCAGACTCTTTGGGGTGCAGGCACTTCGCGGAGTACCTGCCCGCCGCCCACTTGACGGCTGCAGTGGTGATCCCGGGCACGAAGGCCTCGGCCTCCCTGGTCGCCGCGTAGTCCCCGGCGAGGAACACCGACGGGACGCCGTAGAAGCCGGCCAACGCGGAGTTCAGCCCGAACTCCCCTGTCTCCCGTCCGTTGATGAAGACCCCGTCGACGGCGCTCCCTGATATGGTGTGGCACAGGATGCCGTTCACTGTGCCCTTCATGCTGTGGTAGCCCACGTAGAGGGCGGCGTCGAAGCTGTCATCTATGCCCTCCATCATGCTGTTAGGCTTCGGGCTGCCCCTGACGAGGTACGCCGCCTCGTGGACGTCCTCCGGCCTCATGTTCCGCATGCCGCCATGGGCGTCCGAGACCACTATCTCCTTGACTCCAGCCTCCAGCGCGCCTTCCACGGCCGCGTTGAGGTCTCCCACCATGAGCTTCCTCGCGAAAGCGTACTCGCTGTTGTTCCTGTCCACCTCGGCCCAGTCGACTATCCCGCTTATGCCCTCCATGTCGATGGAGATGAAGACTTTACCCGGTTTAACCATGGAAAATACGTGTTCTCCAAGCTTGTAAGACTTGCTTATAGAGGCTGTGGCTTGCGGTAAACATGAACCAGTGTTCTGTTTCATCACTCCGTTTCTAATATAAATTTACCAGAACGACTCTGTCTCAACAACGGCGATAGGTGTCAGATATTTCCACGTTTCTGGGAATCTTCGAGGACGAATCCGAGAGCACGCAGGTATCAGAGGATAAACCGCTGGCCGCGTTGAACCATGAGGAGGAGTTCTTCCTCCAGCAGATGAAGGACCTCAAGATCAAGAGGATCCTACCCAAGTTCACGCCTGACGGCATAGCCTACGGCGAGCTCGCGTCCCTGCTAACCTACTATGACAGCGATCAGATGAAGGCGCTGCTTGAGTCCCTAGCCCAGAAGGGATACATCAAGAAGATTAACTACGGCACGGTCGCCCTGTGCCCAAGCTGCTACAGCCCAGTGGTAATGATAGTACTATCCTGCCCAAGATGCGGGTCCATGAAGATCACGAAGAAGGAGGTCATCAAGCACAGGGTCTGTGGCTACACGGGCTACGCCGAGGACTACTTCGACGGAATAGAGTGCCGTTGCCCGCTGTGCGGCACCGTATACGACCCGGCCGAGTACCATGACCCCGACGCCGAGGACGACGCGGGCTTCACGATAGCCGAGTCTATGTACGAGTGTGATGGCTGCGGCTCGGTCTCCGGGAAGCCGTCTGTCACCTATAACTGCATCAAGTGTAAGACGAAGTTCCATAGTAAAGACATCTGCTTCGAGAACCCAAAAGGGTACGAGATGATCGACCCGGAGAAGATGGCTTCAATGAGGGAGGCACGCCAAGAAGCGGTGCACCCCGGAGCCGTAGAAGAGGAAATCATCACACCTGATGAGACAACAAACGCTAAGATAAAACGGCTTGAGAGGCTTGAGGAGACGCATCTCGAAGAGGAGCCGGAACAACCAGTAATCGAGGAGCCAGAGTACGAAGAACCAGAGTCGATGCGTGTCCCCGAAGAACCGGTATTCGAGGAAGGCGAGGCCGAGGATTTTCAGTTAGCGTATACGGAAACCAGTGAGACGCAGGAGCCGGGACAAGAGCCGGAGTATGGGCTAGAAGAGGAAGATATAGAGACACCCCCTGAACCCGCTGTTGAAGAGGAGGGACCCAAACAGGAGAAGAAGGGGCTTTTCGGCGGCCTTTTCTCGAAGAAGGAGAAGAAAGAGAAGAAGCCTAAACCCGTCGAGAAGAAACCCATGCGCGTCGAGCGGGAGGTCGTGCGAAGAAAAGAGACCTCGATCCTCCTCATAGAGGAGAACGAGGAGACGGCGGCCAAGATACTGGAGAGGCTTGAGAGAACCCGGCTGCAAAGCGTGGAGGTCCGCCACGCCTTCACCGGAAGGCTGGGTCTCAGGGAGCTCCGCAGAGAACACGACGCCATCATACTGGACACGGAGCTCAGCGACATCGATCCGAAGCTGATACTTCTGGAGATGGTGCGGTGGAAGATCGATACACCCATCATAGTGATCTGCGGAGACGAAGCAAAGCTGAAGAGCTACAAGGGATTAAAGCTGAGCCGGGTGGAGTTCATCGACTCATCCGAGAAGTCGTTGAAACGTATATCGGCAATAATAAACGACCTATTATCCTGATAGGGGCTTCAGAGCCTATTTATCAAGGTTCTTAGGCATCTTGAAGAGTATCGGGGAGCCGCAGTAGAGGCAGAGCATCGTCTTGGGTACCACGTGTTCACAGTTCTTGCAGACGGTGAGCGCCCCGTCGTCCTCGTCCATTTCGGGCGTCTCCGTTGTAGCCTCGTATACTAGTTCCTGTGTCATGTTTCTCGGGCTCGACAACGGATCCAGGCTTTTAAGTGAAACGGATCGGTTTAACGGATAGAGATCGGTGAAAGTGAACAGTCCTCCATGTCAGACACTCTTATAACCTGACGGAGAGGAGAACCACACATGAACCCTAAACCCATCCATGACCCGGCGAAGGGCAGGATGCGGGTCGCCTGCTTCGCGAGCGGCTCAGGCACCAACGCGCGGAAGATCATCGAGAGAAGCCTGGAGCCCGACAGCCTCTACGACGTCGTCCTCATTTTCAGCGACGTCAGTGACTCGAGGACCAAGAAGAGCGGCGACAAGATGTGCAGAGCCAAGGACATAGCGGAGGAGTACGGCGTAGGGTACGAGTGCATGGACATCAGGGGCTTCTACAAGGAGAAGGGCGTCCCCCGGAGGGACCTCAGCGTAAGACCCGAGTTCGATGAACGGGTCCTGAAGAAGATAGCGCCCTACGACCTGGGCCTCATCTGCAACGCAGGGTACATGACCATCATGACGCCGCCCATCCTGGAGGAGTACTCGGGCAGGATAATCAACGTACACCCCGCCGACCTCACAGTCATGGAAGGCAATGAACGCAAGTACGTTGGCATACACGTGGTCGAGGACGCGATGCTGGCCGGGAAGAAGGAGCTTAGGGCAACCACCCACATCGTGAGGGAGAAGGTGGACCACGGTGAGGTACTCGTGCTGAGCGAGCCCCTGCCAGTAGAGCTACCTCCAGGCGTCACGCTAGAACAGTTAGCGGAGGACAAGGCCCTCAGGAAACGGGTTGTCGGCGAACATCAGGAGCGGCTAAAGGAGAGAGGCGACTGGGTCATCTACCCGCTGACTGTCCAGCTGATAGCCGAGGGAAGGTTCAGCCTCGGCTCCGACGGCGTCTATTTCGACGGCGAAAAGGCGCCATGCGGGGTAAAGCTACATCGTGATTGAGGCCACCACGGCCCCCATGGCCCTTATGACTTCGTCGCTCCGAAGCTCCAGCAGCCGGTCCCTCGACCCGCCTCCGCAGAAGAAGGTCTCCATCGCCGCCGTCTCGGCGTCTATGACTGTCCGCAGTTTCATCTTCAAGCCGACCGTGGGGGTGCCCCCCGGCGGGTAGCCGCTTACCTTGTGGGCCTCGCTGAAGGGGAACAGCTTCACGTTGGTCACGCCCAGCTCCTTCGCCGCCGCCTTCAGGTCCACCTTCCTGTCTCCTGGGACCACGAGGAGCACTCGCTCCCCCGTGCTGGTCTCGGATACAAGGTTCTTGGTGATCCTGTGGAGCGGTATCCCCGTGGCCTCGGAGGCGTCGGCAGTGTGCACCGTCTCGGCTTTGTCTATGAAGCGGTGCCAAAGCCCCAGCTTCTTTAGCTCTGCCTCTAGATTCATGTCAATCCCTTAGGATGGGGCATGTCATGCAGTGGGGCCCGCCGCCGCCTATGCTTAGCTGGCTGCCCGGTATCTTGATGACGTCGAAGCCACGGTCCTCCAGCAAAGGTATAATCCGCTCGTTCCACTCGTAGCTGGCACACTTGCCGTCGCCGAGGCCGATGATGTTGCTGCCGAAGACCCTGATCTCCGTGTCGTTGCAGTAGATGAGCTCGACGCCCCGCTCGGTGAGGAAGTCCTCCAGCCACATGAGCTCGATGCCGTCCTCGCTGTACACGTATGCGGGGAACAGCTTCAGGCTGCCCGGGTGGAACAGGGCCAGGTCGGGGGCCATCATCATGAGGGCCCCGTCGAGGTGCACCCTCCAGCTGGGGAGCGGCTGCGCCACGAACTCCTCGACGCATCTCCCGAGCATGCTGTCCCGCATCTGATATACGCCGTGCTCGTTGCTCCTGGTGCCGAAGCCCATCATCGGGGTCTTCTCGTCGAACCAGACGAAGTCACCTCCCTCCACCATTCCCGAGGGCGTCACCCGGTGGGCGATGGGTATGCCCAGCTCGTTGAACGCCTTCTCCATCAGCGCGGGCTCCACGAAACGCGCAGGGTACGTCATCCTGAGTATGTTGGCGCCCAGGTTGTTCACCATGGCCACGTCCCTTGTGTAGACGAGGTTCGGTAGGACTTCGGCGATCCGGGAGTGCCTCTCGTCTAGGAGGTCTGTGAGCAGAACGACCTCCACCCCCTCGGCCTTCAAGACGTCCACGAAGGTGTCGTGCTCCTCCTGGAACGCCTTCCAGTAGACCGGGTCCCTGAATAGGTAGTCGTTCTTGTTGCCGGCCGTGACCACCCTCATGCCCTCCCCGGGGCGGTGCATCAACACCTTGCGGAGCTTACCGTACTCTGTCTGAGCGCCAAACTTCATGGATATCACCAGATAGGGTTCTGCCACTCTATATAATGGTTAACACAGTTAACGGTGTTTCGTCGTCCGAGTCATGGTGAGATGTTCTTGGACTATGGAATAGTTATCAGTATTTACAGAACACGGAACCATGTTGTTTTTATTTCAGGCGACCGAAGACTTTTAGATATGTTGTGACTCTGAGGAGAGATCTGACCGACGGTGACGTCCACCGGATCGTCCAAGACTCACTCGACATGATCTCCAAGGCTCAGAGTCAGCTTAACCTGCCTGTGGCTCCCAACATCTCGAGGACGAGGAGCATGCTCAGCCGAGGCTCCTTCAAGGCCTTGACCATGAACGTAAGACGTGGCAACAGGAACTCCATGGAGTATGGCTCGTTCCTGCCTCCGGCAACCATAATACTGGACAAGCGTCTACCAAAATCGGACCACCCCATGGATATGCCGGACTTCGTCGAGACCCTCACCATGTACAGCGCGATCCACGAGGTTTTCCACGCCAACGACCACATGGGCGGAAACAAGCTGCTAGTCGCCACACGGGACCACATCCTGGACAGGCACGAGGATAAGCTAGAGAAGAGCATGAGCATAATTATGGAGGAGGGAGGCTCGCCCGCCATCAAGGACTACGGCGACCTGGCCAGCCTCTGGGCCGTGCAGTACGTGGAAATGGTCACCCACTACAGAGGCTACGTGGTCATGCGGCACATGAATTACCCCAAGCTGGACAGGCTCTGGTCGAGGCTGAGGAACGACTATTTCCCGCCCAACCTCCTGACCTGCATCGAGGTGAGCAAAGGCACCGAGTACGTGTTCAGCCTCTTCACCGAGAAGCTGGGCGAGTACTGTCTAATAGAGGCGCTGAACGAGTACAACGCCATAAAGGACAAGGACGCGTGCAGCTACACCGTATAAATACGTGATCCACCGAAAGGTATCTGTTCAGAGATGCTCTACGATAACCTTGTCGAGTACTACGCCAGGCTGGAGTCAACGACCAAGCGCCTGGAGATGACGGACATCCTCACGGACCTCTTCAAGGAGGCCACGGCAGACGAGGTGGACAAGATAGTTTACCTGACCCAGGGAAAGATACACCCAGACTGGAAGGGGGAGCCCGAGATAGGGATGGCCGAGAAGATGGTCGTCGAGACCCTCACCAAGGTCACGGGGCTAAAGAAGGCGAAGGTGGAGCGGCTCGTCTCTCAGCTGGGCGACATCGGGCTGACGGCGGAGGAGGCTCTCAGGGGCAAGACGCAGGGCAGCTTCTTCCAGCGTAACCTCACCGTCACCGACATCTACAGCGGGCTGGACAGGATCGCTAGACGCGAGGGGCAGGGCAGCTCCAAGCAGAAGATGGACGACCTGGGAAGCCTCCTCGCAGACTCTTCCCCCCTGGGCGCCAGGTACCTCGCCAGGATGGTGGTTGGGAAGCTCAGGCTGGGCATCGGCGACATGACCATACTGGACGCCCTGTCCCAGGCCCACACGGGCTCCAAGGAGAAACGGGGCGTCCTGGAGCGGGCGTACAACCTTAGCAGCGACCTCGGCCTGGTGGCCAGGACCCTTGAGGAGGAGGGGCTAGATGCCATCGAGAACTTCCACGTCAGGGTGGGCTCACCGATAAGGGTCATGGCGGCCCAGAGGCTCTCCACGGCTGAGGAGATCATCGAGAAGCTTGAAGGCCAGTGCAGCGCCGAGTACAAGCTTGACGGCGAGCGGTTCCAGATACACAAGGACGGGGACAGGGTCAACATCTTCAGCAGGCGCCTGGAGAACATCACCTACATGTACCCCGACGCGGTCCAGCTGACCAAGACCCAGATAACCGCCGAGGACGCCATCGTCGAGGGCGAGGCGGTGGCCTACGACCCAGACACTGGGGAGGATCGTCCCTTCCAGACGTTGATGCAGCGGCGGCGCAAGTACGGCATAGAGGAGATGATGGAGAGGATACCCGTCAGGGTGTACCTGTTCGACTGTCTCTACGCCGACGGCAGGGACCTCACCCTGGAGCCCTACCCCGAGAGGATCAACGTGTTGGAGAGCATAACCGTGCAGAAGGACGACTACAGGCTCGTCGAGCGCCTAGTCACCTCCGACCCCGCGGAGCTGGACAGGTTCTTCCAGCAGAGCATAGCGGACGGCACCGAGGGGCTCGTCGTCAAGTCCACCGGCGTGGACAGCGTCTACAGGGCGGGCGCAAGGTCGTGGCTCTGGGTGAAGCTCAAGCGAAGCTACCAGAGCAAGATGCAGGACCACGTCGACCTGGTGGTCGTAGGCGCTTTCCACGGCCGGGGCCGCCGGGCGGGCAGCTACGGAGCCCTACTTGTCGCAGCGTACGACCCAGAGTCCGATGTCTATAAGACGGTTTGTAAGGTCGGTTCAGGCTTTACAGATGAGAACTTGGAGCAGACACTTGGGATGCTTGAGCCTCACAGGTTGAGTCACAGGCACGCGCGCGTGGAGTCGCTGATGGATGCCGAGGTATGGTTCGAGCCCGTTGTCGTCATGGAGGTGCTCGGCGACGAGATCACGTTGAGCCCTATGCACACGGCGGCCTTCGACGAGATCAGGGGGGGCTCTGGGCTGGCCATCAGGTTCCCTAGGTTCACCCGTTGGCGGGACGACAAGTCTGCTGAGGAGGCCACCACGGTCCAGGAGATCGCGGATATGTACCGCTCTCAGCTTAAGACGCTGAGCTAGCCTCCGGCGATGGGCGGGAAAAGCGCCACCCGGTCGCCGTCGGCGAGTAGATGGTCTACGTCTCTTTTCCGCCCGTTAACTATGACGTTTTTCACGTCCTTCTCGGGGACGCCAAGCTTGTCCAGGATATCCTTTACGGTCTCGGCTTCATCCATGTAGAGCGTGCCTTCGCCGCCTGTGTATGTTCTCAGCGTCGCGTAGACCTTTACCAGGATCGTCATCTTTGTCACTCCTTCGTGAAGTGCCACTTGTAGAGCAGGTTCATGTCGTCGGGGAACACGCCCAGCCGGCCTCCCTCCTTCACCATTCTGTCCAGCGACGAGTACTTTCCGTTGAGGAAGATGTTGGTGCCTACCTCGTTCGTCGGCACGCCCGCTTTTTCCAAGACTCCTCTGATGGTGGTGCCACTGGGTACGTCGATAATTATGACTGAGGGTTTCCTGGGGTCTTGGTTGTCCGTATACATTCTGAGCCTTCCGTAGAGGTGGATCTCCAGCTTCATCGTTAAAAAAGGGGGGGTGGGTTTACTTGAAGACTTTGTCTAGATCGGAGTCGGATACGTTCCAGACCTCGTTGTGGGGCGGCAGCTTCTCCAGCTTCATGAACTCTGGCATCCTGTCGTCCTCCTTCGTGAAGCCGGCTGCCTTGTTGAACGCCCTCTCCATCTCGGTGATCTCCTTGCCGATCCTTGCTACATCGTCGTTTGTCCAGCTGGTGCCTAGGACGCCGTTGACGCTCTCCACCATGCCGTCGAAGCCCTCCTGGATGTCCAGGATGGCGAAGGCGATGAAGAGGCAGTACCCGGTCGAGTCGAGGAACGCCGTCGTGTCCATGAAGCCGCGGGCCAGCGCTGACTTGTCGGTGTCCAGCGGGTCGGCGGAGCCGCCTACACCGAGGATCTCGGGTGCGATGGTGTAACCCGCCGTGTGGTCTGCACCCATGGTGCTGGTGGCGTACACGTATCCGATGCCCTTGACGGCTCTCGGCTCGTAGGCCGGCATGTTCTGGCCCTTGCACGCGGGGACCCTCGTCACTCCCAGGGTCTTCCCGGTGGTGACCGCGCCAGACGCGAGTATCTTGCCCAGCGGCGATCCCTTGTGGATCTCCTTCATCATCTCGATGGCCTTCTCTCCGTCCCCGAACTCGGCTAGGCCACCGTCCATGGCGACGGCGATGGTCCCGCCCATCTCGATGGTGTCGAGCCCGTATTCGTTGGTGAGGCGTATCAGCTCGGCGATGTGGTCCAGGTTGTCTATGCCGCAGTTGGGGCCGAACGCCCAGTCTGACTCGTACTCGATGCAGCTCACGTGCTCGGTTCCGTCCTCGTAGGGGTAGACGTTGCTACACTGGACGATGCAGGACGCATGGCACGGGTGACCCGTCGCCCCTACTCCTCCACGTTTCTCGCATGCCTCCTTGATGGCTTCCCCTGACACCTTCTCGGCTCCCTCGAAGCGTCCCTCACGGAAGTTCCTGGTGGGCAGGCCGCCTGCCTCGTTCATTATGTTGATGAGTGCCGCGGTGCCGTAGGAGTTGAGGGTGCCTCCCTTCTTGGTGACGTCGTGGGTTGTCAGAGCCTTGGCCAGCTTCTGCCTTCCCTCGTTGAATAGGCTCTTGTCCTTGATCTCGACTCCCTTGGCTCCCTTGTCGTCCACGATGATGTACTTGAGGCCCTTGCTGCCCATCACCGCGCCGAGGCCGCCTCTGCCGGCGTACCTTGCTGCCCTGCCGTCTATGTCGTTGAAGCAGATCCCTGAGGCTGCCAGCTGCTGCTCTCCGGCTAAGCCTATGGCTGCGATGCCGACATGCTTACCATGCTTCTTGAAGAGCTCCCCATAGGCCTTGGAGAGCACGTCGCCTATCCCAGTCTTTGCCTCGTTGAGCTTGACGCCATTTTTATCGACCTCTAGTTGCCAGTACTTGCCCTTCTCCTTGGGGACTCCCTCGACCATGATGGCGGTGTACCCCAGCTGCGCCAGCTGCTCGGCGAAGGGTGTGCCCGCGTTGGCCTCCTTGATGCCCCCTGTGAGAGGCGACTTTGCCCCAACGGATATCCTGCCGGAGCTCGGCGCCTTCGTCCCTGTGACTATCCCTGGTGCGAAGACCAGCTTGTTGTTGGGTCCGAGGGGGTGGCAGGTGGGGTCGACTTCGTCGCATAGGTAGCTGTCGGTGAGCCATCTCCCGCCCCTGTTCTTGTACTTGTCTGGCAGGTTCTCGACTTTGGCTGTGAGTTTCTCCATATCTACTCGAATTACTTTACCCATTTTCTTTCCACTTTTAGCCTTCATAGAAGCCTGAACCCAAAGGGTTAATAAAACCATGGTATGAATCGCCGTTCAACTCGATAATAGCTGGCCCAGCAATGGGAAACGATATAGAGCACTACCCTTACTCTGTTTGTCTGCCATGATCGAAGACGTCCTCAGAGAGCTTGACGACCGCTACGCCGTCGAGAAGCTCAAAGAGATGATACGAATCCCCTCGGTGGTGAGGGACGAAAAGGAACTTGCCCATTATCTTCAGGACGAGCTGGACTCGCTTGGACTCGAGACGGAGCTGCATGAGGCACAGCCCGGGAGGCCGAACATATACGCGAGGCTGGAGGGGGCGAGGCCGGGGAAGAGGATGAACTTCAACGGGCACCTTGACACGGTCCCGGTCGTGGACGGCTGGGACACGGACCCCTTCGAGCCGGTGGTGGACGGGAACAGGATCATAGGCTTGGGCTCCAACGACATGAAGGGCGGCATCGCGTGCATACTCAACACCATACGCGCATACGTCGAGTCTGGGCACGAGTTCCCGGGGGAGCTGAGCTTCAGCGGCGTCATCGACGAGGAGGCATACGGCGAGGGAGCCAAGGCGATGCTGAAGACGGACTACGGGAAGGTGGACGCCATAGTCCTCGCCGAGCCCTACATGGCTGACGAGCAGAAACCCACCGCCCTCGGGATCACCGGAAAGGTTCTCTACGACATCCACGTACGCGGCAGGGCGGCTCACGGGTTCAGCCCCGAGCTCGGCGTAAACGCCGTCGAGCAGGCGGCCGTCATCCTAGCCAACCTGAGCAAGCTCAGGATACCAGAGCACCCGCGGTTCAGGGGGAACTACTCGACGCTGAAGATTGAGGGGGGCTACGAGAGGTACAGCGTCGTGGTGCCGGCGTACTGCAGGTTCGAGGTCAACAGGCTCACCGTCCCCGGGGAGACAAAGGAGTCGGTGATCAGGGACATGGAGGAGCTGGTGGGGTCCCTGGGTTTGGAGGCAGAGGTGGAGGTAGAGATCAAGCCGCCGTACTACGCGTCCTACGTCATGGACAGGAACGAGCCGCTGGTTCGGGTCTTCGAGGACGCGTACACCGAGGTAATGGGGGTGAAACCCTGCTTCGAGTACAAGAGCAGCATAACCGACGCTAACACATTCGCCGGCGAGGGCGGGATACCATGCATACACCTCGGCCCGTTCCAGGGCGGGGCACACCAGAAGAACGAGTACACCCTCCTGGACTCGCTGCCCCCCGTGAGCAAGGTCTACGCCCTGGTGGCAGACAAGTTCCTCGGGGGATAGCCTCCACCAATTACGTTAAAGCCCCATTCTTCAATACTCTTCACCATGATCGATGACGTTCTCAAGCGCCTCGACGACGGCTACACGGTGAGGCTGTCCGAGGAGATGATAACAATCCCGTCGGTCACTGGGGAAGAGGAGGAGCTGGCCCTCTATATCAAGGAGAAGCTGGAGAGCTACGGGATGGAGACAGAGCTCCAGTACGTCGCCGACGGGAGACCCAACGTCTACGGCGTAATGAAGGGCAGTGGACCAGGCAGACGTCTCAACTATAACGCCCACACGGACACTGTCCCGGCGGGAGACGACTGGGACACCGACCCCTTCAGGGCAGTCATCAAGGACGGGAAGCTCTATGGACGCGGCGCCTGCGACATGAAGACTGGCATTGCCTGCAGTTTAAACATGCTCAAGGCGATAGCTGATGCCGGAGCCGAGTTCGGGGGCGAGCTCAGCTTCAGCGGCGTCGTGGACCAGGAGGCAACGGACATCGGCGCCTGGGCCATGATGGAGGAGCCCAAGTGGAGGAGCCTGGACGGCGTCGTGCTCACCTACAGCTACTGCGGCGACGAGACCAAGCCCATCCCCCTGGGGCTCACAGGCAAGATACTTTACAACATCCACGTCAGGGGCAGGGCGGCTCACGGGTTCAGGCCTCACCTCGGGGTCAACGCCGTGGAGGACGCCGCCAGGATCATCGCCAACCTGGACCGGCTCAGGCTAATGGAGCACCCAGACTTCGGCACCGGCACCGTCTGCACGCTTAAGACCGAGGGAGGGTACACCAGGTACAGCGTGGTGGTGCCTGAGAGCGCCAGGTTCGAGGTGAACAGGCTTCTCGTGCCGGGGGAGAGCATCCAGTACGCGCTGGACGACATGGAGAGGCTCGTCAAGGAACTGAACCTAGAATCAACGGTCGAGGTCGGCGTCAAGCCCCCCAAGTACGAGCCCTACACTGCGTCGAAGGACGAGCCCCTGATGAGGACCCTGGACGAGGTGTACAGGATGGTGATGGGTAGGCCGCCGCTCTACGAGTACGCGTACGGCATCACCAACGCCAACATATTCCAGGGGGAGCAGGGCATCGGGTGCATCCACCTCGGCCCCCAGCGGGGAAACGCTCACGGCCCCAACGAGCACGTCAAGCTGGAGTGGCTGCCCCCGGTCAGCGAGATGTACGCCAGGATCGCCCTCAGCTACCTCGCGTAAGACTAGGCTTAAAAGTAGCCGAAATGGTATGAGCCAGTGTGTCGAAATGAGTGAACAGGTATCCTTCAAGGACTTCAAGAAGCTGGACATACGCATAGGCACCGTCAAGGAGTGCGTCCAGGTGAAGGGCTCGGACAAGCTCTACACGTTTCAGGTCGATATGGGAGACGAGGTCCGGCAGATAGTCACGGGCCTGGTCGACTACTACACCGCGGAGGAGCTAACCGGGAAACGCATAGCAGTCGTCATGAACCTGAAGCCGGCCAAGATATTCGGCCAGATGAGCTACGGGATGCTCCTCGCGGCCGAGACAAAGGAAGGAGACCTCGCGCTCCTCACCACGGACAACCCCATCGCCAACGGCGCAAGGATCACCTAATGGTTTTTATCACCCCAAACCGGAGCAATCCTGGATTCTATGACCGACAAGCTATTAGTCATCACAGCGACGGGAGACAAGGCCAAGGCGCTCACCGGCCTCATGTACGCCAAGAACGCGTTGAAGCGGAGCTGGTCGGACTCCATGGCGCTACCCCAGGCGCATCTCCAAGATTCCCTCTACGACGTCTTCCACGCTCTTGCTGGGGTTTCTGGCCCTCATCTCCTTCGCCAGGACCGAGGGGGCGAAGAACCGTATCGCCGAGTCCTCGTCCTCGAACCGCTTCCCATACTTGTCGACCAGCCGGGTCAGGTAGATCCCGGCCCGCGGCGACGCGGGTATCTCGATGTCGGGGTTCCCCCGCGTGTCGTTGACTATCTCGTAGATCTTGTTAAGGATAGCCTCGGGGAGATCGAAGGCCGCGGCGTTGACCTTGAGGATCTCGATCTCCGTCTCCTTGGTGGGGTAGCTCATCCTTATCCAGCATCCGATCCTGTCCACGAGGACCCGGGAGAGCCGGTATGTCCCGGAGGTCTCCACGGGGTTCTGCGTCGCGACGAAGGCGAAGTTGTCGCTGGCCTTGATCATGCCGAAGGGATACAGGTGATAGTGCCTCTCCTCCATCAACGTCTACATAGACGAGAAGATACCCGAGAACGCCGCCAAGGTCGGCGCCCACCTACTCGAGAACCTGAAGGGCATCCAGGACAGGCACAAGTCCGTGGGAGACGTCAGGGGCCTGGGCCTCATCGAGGCCGTCGAGCTGGTCAAGGACAGGGAGACCAAGGAGCAGCTGGTCCACCCGACCCCGAGGCTCCCGTGGAGGAACGCCCCATAGTGATGATCAGCGACGGATGCCTCAAGGACGGCCTCCTCATCGTGCCGGCGATGTCGGGCTCCACCGTCAGGATGTCACCCCCCTCATAGTCACAGAGGAAGACGCCGACAAGGCCACCGAGATCTTGGAAAAGCAGATAACCACCGTAGAGAAGAAATTCCTGTAAATTATCTTCCATTTTTTTTATAATCTTAACCACAAATCTCGATCTACCTTTTTGGAAAATGAAACCAGTTACACAATTGAGCCCAAGCATGGTGATATTGTGCCCCTATAAACCCCAAATAGGGACACAGTTAACCAAAAAATCATGCTCGGAGCATAGTCTATTATTTTTTACAAAAGTATTTTAAATCCAAAATATAGACCAAGTCTGACGAAACCGTGATGATGACTCATATAAAAAAAATTGATCCTGAAATTCATGATTTAATCCTTCAGGAACTCAATAGAATAGAGAACGGTGTTGAGCTTATACCCTCTGAAAACTTCGTTTCCAGAGCAGTTCTGCAGGCGATGGGCTCTGTTTTCACCAATAAATACTCTGAAGGATATCCTAAGAGAAGGTATTATGGTGGACAGGAATTTGTGGATGCCGTCGAAGAAATTGCTATCGATAGGGCTAAAAAACTATTCGGAGCCGAGCATGTTAACGTACAACCCTATTCAGGTTCTCCGGCTAACCAGGCAGTTTTCTTCGCACTTTTAAATTTGGGTGATAAATTTATGGGGTTGGATATGAGTTGTGGCGGACATCTGACACATGGAAGTCCAGTTAATTTCTCAGGCATCCAATACAAGGCCCTCTCTTACCATGTTGATAAAGATACAGAGTTGATCGATATGGATGAGATCCGAAAGATGGCTATAAAAGAAAGGCCGAAGATGATAATTTCCAGTCTCACAGCATATCCTAGAAAGTTAGATTTTGAGGAGTTCCAAGAAATTTGTGAAGAGGTAGATGCTTATCATTTTTCTGACATAAGCCATATTGCGGGCTTGATAGTTGGAGGGGTTCATGATTCGCCATTTCCTTTTACAGATGTTGTCACAACAACTTCTCATAAGACGCTTAGAGGACCCAGAGGCGCTATCATAATGTGCAAGAAAGAAGACAGGCTTCATGACAAATATCATAGCCACACCGATAAAAACCTTGCAAGATTAATCGATAGTGCTGTGTTCCCTGGTCTTCAAGGAGGCCCCCATGACCATACGACGGCGGCAAAAGCAGTTGCCTTTGAAGAAGCTATGAAACCTGAATTTAAGGACTACGCCCATCAGATCGTGAAAAATGCAAAAGCTATGGCTGATGAATTGATGGCCCAGGGGGTGAAGCTAGTGACTAATGGGACTGATAATCATTTGATGCTCATAGATCTGAGGCCTAAAGGACTCGGGGGGAAGGGAAAGCAGCTTCAGAACGCCATGGATACAGCCAATATTACATTAAATAAGAATTCCGTACCCTTCCAGAAGGCAAGTCCCTTCAACCCATCAGGGTTGAGACTAGGAACGCCAGCCGTTACTACGCGTGGCATGAAAGAAGATGAGATGAAATTTATCGCGCAATGCATAGCTAAAGTCATTGATAACTATAAAGACAAGCTTCTCCTAGAAAAAATTAGGAAAGAAATAATGGAGATGGTTAGAGATTTCCCCATATATCCCGACTTCACAATATTAGAGTAATTAAATTTCCTTAATTATTTAATATCTAAGTTTATATGGTAATTTTCTCAAATAACGCCTATTTATACGCACGCGCTTAAACCATATCTTTAATGGGTTATAATCATGTTTTATCTTTATCTTGAACCCTGAATCCTTAAGGTGTGCTATTCCCAATCAGGAACCATATCTTTATCCTCAAAATGGGCTAATTCTAGTCTGGTGAATCGTATGGTGACGGTTGAGACCGTATCGATAGTGTTCACTGGGTTGAGCATCAGCCTTGCGGCATTCTACTACATAAGCACGCTGAGGAATGCACAGAGGAATCAGTAACTAACCCTCAGAGCACAGGAATTGACCCTTGAAACAAGGCAAGCACAGCTCTTCATGCAATTGATGGACAAGTATACGTCTAAAGAAGGAATTGAAAACCTGAGAGTTCTTGGTAGGGCTACTTGGTCCAGTTATGAAGAATGGCTTGAATTGAGACGGGACGACGAGTATTATGATGCCTATAATTGGCTTTCTAATATCTACGCCGGTGTCGGAGCTTTACTGAGAGAGGGTTTGCTGAACGTTAGAATGGTAGCTCTCGTGGCTGCAAGGGGAATAATTTGGGATTGGGAGAAATATAAAGATGTAATCTATGAACGGAGGAAGAGAGGGAATAACAGACTATATCGCAGTGAGTGGGAATACCTCTACAATACGATTATGAAATACTTGGAGGAACACCCAGAACTCAAGATCTAATCCCTCTTTCTTCTTCCCCATACTCTTTTCTTCACTAGAATCAGCATCTGAGTGATTTCAAGAAAAAGATGAGATTAGTTTACTGATTATTTTTATCTTATTCTCTTTGTTCTAACGTTATGAGCAGATAAAGGTTAAAAATGGAATGTTACCATGCGTTCTGGTTTGACTGTTACTATTAGATCCATTACATTTTCAGCCAAATCTTCGGCAAAGCTTTTTGCTCTTTCTTCTGGCATATATTTCTCACATATCGTGATAGCCGTAGGAAGTATATCGCCATAATCAAGCTCCGCTGTACCATAGATCATGACTCCTCTAGCCGGTTTTACCAGATCAATCAGGATCGTGACATTCTTGTTGCGTTTGATGTTTACTGCTTTGCGACTGTGGTCTGGCGTTAGAACGACTATTTTCCCGTTCATGTATTTATACCAGACAGGGGTCGCGTGTATGGTTCCGTCTTCATTGAGGCAGCAGAATCTAGCTATCCTGGTCTCTTCAAGTATAGTTTCTAGTTCAGCGTCCTCTAGACGCCTTCCACCCATCAGGGATATTACTTCCAACTACTCACACCATTTCCCTAGGTTTTTTAGCTCCTCACCTCGGAGCTGAGGATTTCACCCGAGGTAAATCGTGAACCATAAGTAAAACCTCGAAAATAGTTAGTTTACCATGCATATATAAAATTCACGAAGAAGAGGGGATTGGCTTCTCTGTCTGTTTCGATCCAGAAAAACCGCCAGTATCAAACCAGTTAAGACCTTTTTTCGCAATGTGGATCATCTATTGAGGTTCATCGATATATGAAAAGAACATGATGGAATGATCGTTCAATGACATTAAACCCATGTTTGATGAGGATGGCTTGAGGTGTTTCTCACTGGATTTTCAAGATCCAGTGGTGAAGCTTCTTTAGGCATACAGGGCAGATTCAACGTCTTCTACCTTTATTCTCAAATACTTCTTGGACGTAGTACATTCGATTCTTGAAGATGCAGCAGATCAGCCTAAGGGTCAACGAGCACTATGGGGACGAGGATATCAACCTCACAGTCCCGGAAAGATGGAGCATCCATAGGGTGGAGATGGCGTGCAAGGACGCGCCTCAGTTAAACGACGACGAGATCAGGGCCGCCCTGGATAACGCCGTCGGGGCCCAAAACATAGAGGAGCAGGCGAGGGGAAAGAAGGGCAGGATAGTCATCACGTGCGACGACCTGTCACGCCCCACGCCGGCGGGTAGGGTCTTCCCCTTCATCGTGGAGCAGCTCCATGAAGCGGGAACATCGGACAGCCAGATATTCGTGCTGGGCTCCTTCGGCTGTCACAACCCCATGAACTTGGACGCCTTCGCCCGGAAGCTGGGGGACAAGGTGGTCGCAAAGTACGACTGCGTCAACCATAACCTCTTCCAGAACTTCGAGAACCTGGGCAGGACCAGCAGAGGCACGCCAGTAAAGGTGAATAAGGAGTTCGCGTCCGCGGATCTCCGCATCTGCATCTCCGGGGTGAAGAAACATGTCTGGGCTGGGGCCGGGGGCGGAGGCAAGGCCGTTCTCCCAGGGGTCTCCTCGATAGACACCATACTCTACAACCACAGCATCATCGAGGGCCGCAGACCCAGCAACCGGCGCATCTGGTGGATAAAGGACAACCCTGAGAGGCAGGACATGCAGGAGACCGCGAGGATGGCCGACCTCAACGTCTCCGTCAACTGCGTCTATAACCATCACAGGGAGCTCATCGACCTGGCTGCGGGCCACGTGGACGACGCCTGGAAGAAGGCCGTGGAGTCCTGCTACAAGGCTCATGACTCGGGGTCGGCTCCGGAGTCTGACGTTGTAGTCGTGAACGCTTACCCTCAGGCTGACCAGGACATTGACTGGTGGGGAGCACAGGAGTCCCTCCGGGAGGGGGGCACCGCCGTCGCAGTCCATCGCTTCACCGCAGGCAGGGCGCTCCTCCACTACAGGGCGGAGCAGATGGGTGCCCCATGGCAGCGGATCTGTGGCTACCCGAGCAAGCGTTGGCCGGTGAAGCAGGCGGGGCGGATCCTGGTCTATACGGACCGGTTGTCCAGGAGGCAGATGCTGGCTTACGATGAAGGGGTCGAGTGGCTGACGGACTGGGATGAGGTGTTGAACCGGTTAATAGAGATTCACGGCGAGGAGGCATCGGTAGCCGTGTATCCCTACGGCAAGACACAGTTTGACGCCAAGAAGAATCCTCTAGAAGTCTAAACGGATAGACTCTTTCTTTATTTCCGTTGGGGCTGTTTTAATGATCACGCATGTGCTCCAATTCAACGACGATTATTCTTGGATGAAGTGAAGCTCTACACCGTTTGGGTCCTTGAAGAAAAGTATCTTCCTGTCTCCGCGCCCTGCGCTGTTCACTGGGGGAGCATCGAACTGTATCTTGTCTCTGAGGCTCTCGTATACCTCTTTCATGTTCTCTACTTTGAATCCGATATGCCTGAATCCTATGTCAGAGTTCCTCCTGGGTTCTCTTATTGTCTCGTCTCCCTCTGGGAGTTTCATTAACTCAAGATTCAAGCCGTCCTTCTCCATTAAACCGACTGTATCATGTGGACGATTGATGGTCTCAACGTGTATGAACCCCAGATGTCTGTAGAAATGGATCGTGTCCTCAAGGTCTTTGACCACGATGAGAACGTGGTCCGTGCTGATTTTCAAATGGTTCTCAATTTCAATTATCTCATGGGGACTTTAAACTTACGTATTAACTGGTCACTTCAGATGATTGAGGGTCATGTCCTTTCCTATCTTTCTTGATATGAGGCTTGAGTTACGGTGAGTTGTGGATAAAATTATGGTTGTGGTTTAGGGTGCCATCCCGGATGCCAGTAACATGCTCGTCCAGATGGGTTTCCAGGCATCCACCACTGTTCTCGCTGTACAGGACACCTTTCTAGGCTCCACGTTCTCGACGGACGGTACCCAGCTGGCGATGTTCCCCATCTCAAGGGTGGTGAACTCTACCTCGATGGTGACGGGCGGCTTCACCTTGTACGGCTTGACGTCGGCTGATAGGGCTCGTTTAGCTGCTTCCCTTATCAGCTCGCTCGTGACCTCGGGGTTCAAGCAGTCAGCCGAGTACCTGCTGATCCCCTTCTTGACCTCCACGGCCTCGAACGAGCCCAGCAGGCCCCGCATCTCGCTGATGATCTTGTCGTCCCCGGTGACTAGGGCGATGGGCATGTCGAAGTCGCCGGCCAGCGCAGCCGATAGACCCCCCTCCCCCACGACGACGCCGTTTATCCAGAGGTTATGCACCTCGTTGAACAGCGTGTGGTTGAGCACCGCCGCCGGCGTCCCCGCCCTCGCGTGGTAGCCTACAAGGAAGGCTCTGTTGAACGACTCGTCCACGCCCTCCATCATGGCCAGTCTCTTGCCTCTGAAGCCCTGGATCACCCTGGCC
Organism: Candidatus Krumholzibacteriaceae bacterium; assembly: GCA_035529515.1. GTDB lineage: Archaea > Thermoproteota > Bathyarchaeia > TCS64 > TCS64 > RBG-16-57-9. The sequence continues at coordinate 21,554 of DATKWN010000139.1, forward strand.
TTGGGGTTGAGCTCATCGAGCAGCAGGTTCCTCATGCCGTCGTGGGCCTCGTTCACCAGTATCTCCGTGGCCCCCGACTCGAGGGCCCCCTCGATGGCCGAGTTTACGTCGCGGGTCAGCAGGGTTCTTGATTACTGGTAGAACATTCTGCCAGGCACGACGTCGTCCCACGTCGTCACCCCGGAGGCTCCCTCCATGTCAACGGAAATGAATACCTTCATGGTGGATACAACTTACCGGGAAACGAGGATAAAACTATCTAAAAGAAGGCAGGATGCGCGCACCGTTAGTTTCAAGCAATAAGTAAGGAATATCTGCCGCTGAACACATCTTCTTCGTGAAGGAAATTGGCTAGAGCTTACCTCTACGTCAGGTGGAGGTGGTGGAATAGGCTTGATCTCGAGAGGTTATCGAAGGAGCTTTCACAGAAATATGAGGTGAAGATGCTTCCGAATTTCGGTTACGAGCTTGAACTGACTTTACTGAAGGATGAGAGAGACGCATTTCTAGTCAAGTCCGACACGCTTAAGGTCTTTCTCTCGCCCTTCAGGGCCGTCTTGTTACAGAAGAAGCCCGCGCCATTCACGTCTAAGGACTTAGAGCTGAGGAAGAGGTTGCTCGAGCTATACCCACATGAAAGGCCGACCTTCTTGCCCATGCAGATCAGTTCGGAGCCCGAATTCGAGACAATCGAGGAAAAGAAATAGAGCACCCCCATCTTCTCTATTTTATAACCATCGCGCCATGTGCAAATGCATTTTTGATTAAACCAAAAGGCCCACTATAACGCTCTCTATGAACATATCGCAGCCCAGTTATTAATAAAAATGGATGTATTCTAGGATACTCTGTTGTGGCTTGAGAACCCTATTACAGTATCACAGTTTCTACATCGATAAGCAATGTGTCTAACCACGTTTCCTCTGAAGTGAATATCTTCTACATCGGCATCCTCGAGGTCGGTTTTGCGTTCAGGGCATTTACCTAACTTTACCAACTCTGTTCAAGATAATCTAAGAATGATTTGGGATAAAACCATGGATAAGCTATGGATATAATCAGCAATTTGGTTAAACCCCATAAAATTATGGTCTAAGCGTTTCAAGGGGAAGTATATTGATCCCGTGGCCAGCATCATCGATTATTAAACGTCTTCTTCTCGCAGCGAGTATACCTCG
>DATKWN010000140.1:0-2462 GCA_035529515.1 Candidatus Krumholzibacteriaceae bacterium
TGATCTCCTCGATTGCGCCCAGGGGATCGCCGCGGTCTCCCTCGTCCCTGATGTGGCTGGTGTAGAAGCCGCCGTACCCGGCGACCACCTTGGTCAGCTCAATGACTTCCTCGGTCTCGGCGTAGCTCTGGGGGTCGTACCGGAGACCAGTCGTGATGCCCCTGCACCCGGCCTCCATCGCCTCTGTGATCTCCTTCTTCATGGCGTCGAGCTCCGCAGGGGTGGGTGCTCTCATCTCCATGCCCATCACGTAGCGGCGTACGGTGCCGAAGCCCACGAGGGGCGCCACGTTGATGGACAGCCCTCCCTCCTCGAGGCGGGATAGGTACTCCTCCATGGTGCTCCAGTCCACCTTGACGCCTGCTTCCTCGAGGAACGGGTTTGACCTGCGTGCATCCTCTCTCATCTCCTCGTTGAGGGGCGCGGCGCCGCCTCCGCAGCTGGCGAACACCGTGGTGCTCACCCCCATGTGGACCTTGCTGTCTGCCTCCCGGTTCACCATGATGGTGTAGTCGCTGTGATCGTGTAGGTCGATGAACCCCGGCGAAACGGCGAGGCCCCTGGCGTCGATGACCTCCTTCGCGTCGCCCAGTATCTTGCCGACCTCGACGATCCTTCCTTCCTTGACGCCGACGTCGGCCTTGAACCAGGGGTTCCCGGCGCCGGTGAATACCTTACCGTCTCTAACAACTAGATCATACAACATTATCGCCCTGTACTCTGATCGTCTACATGTTTTATAGCACTTCGGCGTCGTAGAGGATGTGAACCGTTTTGACGAAGCTCACCGAGCCTAAGAAGACGGCTTTCAAGTGGATAGAAGATAACGCTGAGCGCATCAGCGACTTCCACCGGCTCATCTGGAACTACGCCGAGTCAGCCTTCAGGGAGTACAAGTCGGTGAAGGCCTTCGCCGAGTTCCACCGCGAGGAGGGCTTCGACGTTGAGGTGGGCGTCGCTGGGATGCCCACGGCCTACATGGCCACGTGGGGCGAGGGCAAGCCGGTCATCAGCACCTACACAGAGTACGACGCCGTCCCGGGCAGGTGGCAGGACCCGGTGCCCTACAGGTCCGCTGAGAACCCTTACAGGGCGGGGCACACCGACCCCCACAGCGCCCTGGGCACGGCCGCCCTCACTGGCGCCGTCGCCGTGAGGCACGCCATGGAGGAGCACGGCCTGGAGGGTACCGTCAAGGTCTTCGGGACCCCTGCCGAGAAGGTGTGCGCCAAGAGCTGGTTCGCGGCCAAAGGCCTCTTCGACGGCCTCGACGCCATGGTGGGGTGGCACCCGAGGCAGGCCACGACGATCATGTACGAGACCCAGTGGGGCAGCTACTGGAACACGGCGTTCGTCTTCGAGTGCATCGAGCCGGAGAAGTGGATCGCCCAGGCAGACGACCTACCCAGGAACGCCCGGTGCCCCGGCGCCCTGGACGCCGTCGCGCTGATGTACACCACCACCAAGTACACCAAGGAGGCTATGCTGCCACGCACAGGCCTCTGGACCATCAACGAGGCCGTGATGGCCGCCGGCCAAGCCACCGCCGACAACATGCCGCCGCGCGTCGGCATCATCCAGTACGCGTTCAGGAGCCCCAGCCTAACCCAGCAGGAGCAGATAGCCAAGGTGCTTCTCAGCAACGCGGAGCACGTCGCAATGGTCACGGGCTGCAGGCTCACCGTCAGGTGGGTGACCAAGCAACGCACAGGCCTCTTCAACAAGGCCCTCGCGGACCTGGCCTACGAGAACCTGGAGCTCGTGGGGCCGCCCCGGTTCACCGAAGAAGACAGGCGGAAGGCCAACGAGATACTAGAGAACCTGGGCTACCCGCCCCAGGTTAACCCGTACAGCGAGGAGCTCACGCCGCCCATGGAGTGGGAGCGCATGTGGCGCAGCGTCATCCCGAGCCACCAGAAGAAGTTCGGCAGCGACGACTACGTCGAGTTCATGTGGCACTGCCCCGCCGTCTGGATACAAGTCTACAGGCCCAGGCTGTCTGTGCCGGGGGAGAGGCTGCCCGGGTGGACACACGTGGCGCTGGGCGGCATGAAGGGACCCATCGACCGCACCATATACGCCGCGGCTAAGGCCATCGGAGGCACCATGCTGGACCTGTTCACCGAGCCCGGGAAGCTGAAGGGGTGCCAGGACGAGTGGAGGGAACGCATCTCAAAGGAGTACGAGCCGCCTCAGCTCGACCCAGAGTGGGACCCTCCAGTCGACCTTCCGTGGCCCGAGTACGTGACCACCGAGAGAGGCTACGACTGGCACATCCCCACGCCTAAGAGGTAGCCTACAGGGAGAAGCTTAAACCCTATACCACCACCAGTTTTATCCACAATGGGTAGCCCGAGCTTCGACGAGGTAAAAGACAGCATCGAGTACCGCCTCGGCCAGGCCTACGAGCTCCTGAACGAACTCGAGTACCAGCTGAACAAGTGCACCCCAAAGGAGTTCTA
>DATKWN010000141.1:0-11819 GCA_035529515.1 Candidatus Krumholzibacteriaceae bacterium
GCTCGCTGACTTTCGCCGCCGGGTCCTTCTTTTTCAGGCGGTGCCTGCAGATGAACCGCTTCTCGATGCTCTCGTCCACGGGGCACGCGTAGTCCATGTACGTTATGCCGAAGTAGCTGGCTCGGGGGTCGTACTTCCTCGGTTCATAGCCTTCTCCGGGGAGCTCTATGAGGCTGTGGTGCTGGCGTACCGTCACTATCGTAGGGTCCGGTGAGACCGATTTCAACCAGTCGCCGGGGTTCTCGCCCACATAGGTCAGGGTGGCCTCGAACTCCGTGTTCCTGGGGAAGTTCATCGTACGCGGCAGATATACTGCGGATCTGGACTCGTCGAGCTCGTAGTCGCCCTGCTCCTTCTCCTTGAGCCGGTTCGTTACCTGTTTGGCGTCCCTGAGGAGGAAGCCCGTGACGTCCACGAGGACCCGCCCCTCCTCCTCGGCCTCCACCTTGAAGCCCCACTGGACGCTCTGGGCGAAAGCCTCCTCCACCGCCTTGACCTCGTAGGGATCGTCGCTGAGGGCCCTGAACCCGTAGTTCACCTGAGTGAGCAGCACCTTCGGCCCCACCCTCTGGAACTTCACCACGGCTCTTGCGCCGAGCTGGTTCCTGTCTAGGCCGATGTCGTTGCTGCCGACCCCCGCCGTGAGGCTGTTCACGTAGAGGAACTCCTCATCGAACCTGTCTAACTCCAGCCATATCCTACCCTCCCGTTCATCCCAGTAGAACGTATAGTAGCCAGGGCTGCTCTGCATTCCCTCGACTTTCTCGGATATTGTCGGAAGCTCGGCTCCTTCCTTCTCATCTCCCATCTCGATCATGCACCTGATGGACTGAACTGCGTCTCGTCGAGTTAAATAGGCATCGAGAACGCTCTAAGAAGCCCCTCTATCTGCGGGTCTTACCCAGCATGATGCTCACGGCCGTGCTGTGGCTGCACTTGCCCTTGTCGCGGAACCCTGGGCATGTGCACGAGAAGCCTCCGTCAGGCGTCTGCACCACGTTGTACGTGCCATGGTCGCCTATGACGTTGAACCTCTCCCCGTCGAGGCGCTCCACCCTGCCGTTCCTGACCAGCTTCCTAGCCTTCTCCAGCATACGGTCATGGAAGCGCCTATAGTCGCTATGCATCCCAAATGAAACAACGTGGAACGGCATTTATTACTTTGTCAGTATTCGGCGCCCTAGAGTATCTTCTCTAGGCTCCTGGCCTCCTCCTGGTGGACCCTGACTATGGCCTCGACGTACTCGCTTATCTGCATGAGCTCGTCGTCGACGGCCACCTGGTTCTCGGTGATCCTCGACAGAAGGTTGATGAAGCCCAGCGTCTGGAGCTCCTGGTTTATCTGTGTCAGCCGTACCAGCTTAGCCACCACATCCCGGGCCTGGGGGTCATGGATCTCCTCGATCTGCTGAAGCATGTCTGCGTACAACGAGTCGGATTGGCTCTTCACCCAGGACAGCTGGTTCAATGTGCTCGGCTTTGAGGGCATCCAACACCGTCACCCGCTATATAATAAAAACCTTAGTGAGTTCACCCTCTCCACCAAGACAATGTCACGCCAGACGACGCTCCATTTTTATATCAATCAATGGGTAAAAAAGAAAATATGGTGATAACGGTAGCCTATAATAGCTTCAAAGCCTCGGGCGACGAGTAGTACTTGCCGTCCGCGAAGAGGAGAGCCTCGTTGACCTTCAGCTCCTTGAGCACTTTGAAGAGCTTCCCCTCTTTGACCTTGGCTGCCTTCATCTCTTTGTAGGTCTTGGGCTCCCTGCAGTGGTTCAGTATTTTTACGAAGTCCTCGTCTTCTAGGTGTTTCTTCAGCGTTTCGACGTCCATTCTTGTCTCACCTGTAAAGGCTTAGAAAATACGTTGGCGTATATACAATATATACTTTTGGTGAGATCTGCGACGGGAGAGGGGTTTACGTCTTAGATCCTCTCGATTCCTCATGATCAGTGTATTCGCTCAAAGAAATAGTTCAAAAAACCAAGAGAAGTAGATGTTAACCCAAATATGTAACAACCACCGGCAGAACCCGCCCCCAGAAAACACTTGTACCAAGTAACCGGATCAAATATCTCTCCAGAAAGTTAGGTGGTGGGGCCGGAAGGATAGAGTATCTCGTTTAGTTTTCTCGAATTTTTCAACATATTCATATGAATATAAAGTACAGGTTCACATTAGTCGAACGATGAGTCTTCAACCCTTACAGCCCAGTTGATAACATCTATATAAATTTAAAACACGGGTCAATAATGAAAAATGACCTTTCGTGGCAGGGTTAAGCTCTTGTTGTCATCAAGCGTTTAGCATTCGTGAGTATCTAGCGAATATCTTTCTTGCCAGCTTGGTAGGAGATAGGAGCTTGTCCTCTTCACTCAGCTTCACGCCTCTCTCCTCCGCATCTGCGAGGAGCATCGACCTGCATTGGATCAGCCTGTTGCACGCCTCACACCTTCCCTCATAGAAGTACCACGCCTGCACGCCATTGGCCTCAGAGAAGCTGACTATCACCGGAACCTGGAGAGCTTGGCTGAACGCCTCCATGATCCCATTCTCCAAGTTCACACCCCAGACGTCGAGCTTGTTGAATGCCGCCGCTTCCTGAAGAGCCTGCCCGATCTTGGAGTCTATCCCAACGAAGGTGTGATTAATTCCCTGGCGCTGGACACCCAGCTTTTTCGCTATATCCGCCTGCTTGAGCCCCTGGCGGCGGAGCTTCCAAACAGTTAATTCCCGCCCTGTGAGGTATGCTGCTCCAAAGGACATGTTGACACCTGTAAACTAGGGTTCATTTACATTAGTTACTGGGGAGTCATAAAGGTTCTCCCTCGGCCTGGTCAAAAGATTGTATATGATTGATGGAGCACTGCATAGCACTGTGACCGTGACGCCGAGTATCGGTAACGAGAGGATCATGTTGCTGTTCACGGACTCATTCAACGCCTTTAGGATTAAGGACGATACAGTGGAACTGACAACCATAAGTGAACTTGGGGCGTACGTGTCGATAACCAATGGCAAAGAGACCCAGGTTATGATCATTGTCAGTCCTCCCGCAATGAGCCCCATCATGCCCGCCCTGGCAAGGCCATAGCTGAGCATGTCCAGCCCACTCCATCCTCTGATTTTTAGGAGCCAAACCAATTTTCGGTTTCGCACAGCCTCAACGAGAAGGATAACTGCACCGAGTCCCGCTGACATTGATGTGTAGACAACGGACATCACATGGAACTCGGTGTCAGCCTGTTTCGCCTTCTCGCCAATGCTTACAGGCGCTGCGCCCGCCCTCGAGACAGCTTTCCCAGGGAAGAGGCTTCGGATCATGCCTTCGACCCTATTATAGTCTGTAGGAAGGGCGGGTTTCACGATTAGACTTGTATACAGGGGAAACGGCGCCCCGTCAGGATTTCTCTCCTCCTCCAGTATCTTTATGAATGTATCCAAGTCAGCTATTATACCAGGGTCCCTCCCGTTCCACGCAAAGCTTGTACTTGGGACAGATGAGGTCACGTTAAACGAGTAATTGTGTCGTAAATCATAGAACACGGCGGTACCATTAATCTCCATCTCCACCAACCAGACGGGAGATCCAGGACAGTAGGCACCAGTCTGCCCAATTAGAAAGTAGGCACTTTTTCCTATCCTGTGCCCCCCCTCATAACACTCATCCGATAGCAGATACTCCTTCACAATAATCGAACTACCTCGTTTCTCCACAGGAATACTGGTCAATGATTCTTCTCCGAACTGCAGCCTCCAGCCAGCTATCTTATCGGATTCAATGCACCTCGTCACCATTCCATAATAACTCCCTGTCAGATTCATGTACTCGACCAGAGTCATGTTCCATGAAGACGCTCGGTTGATCATGCCTTTTCTCTCAAAAAATTCAGGATAAGTCGACATCATACTCTCGATACGCTCTTTGAGATCATCAGTCACACACTTCGTGAGAACCTCTGGTCTCACCCTCGAGTCCAGATCTATTACTCTGACAACGGACTCGACTCCTTCAAGCTGCTCAATTCTAGTTACATCGGTCTCCGATAGGCAAAGCTTCCAGAACCCAGCCCAAGGATCGAAGGCGCCTTCAATGCTCTGATTATTAAGAAACGTATAGGGATAGGATGTGTCCCAATAATCAGGATAAACTGCTTTAACCTCGACCACTGGTGTGCTCTTTCCCTCGAACTCGAGGGAAACCCTTCTCATGGCACTCCCCAGAGCCGGGAAGACGGTTGCCGAGAAGAGGGCAATGGTGATAACGATTATAGTGACAATAGACCAGAAGTAGCTATCCGAGAAGCTTCTCAGGAGCCTTCTAAATATTTGCACAACCTTTCTGTCGTTAGGAGGCTTTACGGAATCAGGTGGGATCCGGCAAACCCTCATCAAGCCACTTGGCGATCCCAAGAAGACTCTACGAGATATTGTCCCATCACCTCATAAAAAAAGGATTAGGGAATTGGTTGATTAGTGTCATTGAGGATCATGCCTGTCACGGTATTGAATGAGCAGCACTTAAAATGGGCGTACTTCCCTGTCTCGTATTCGTAGACCTTGTATATGTCTACCGTGTAGCTGATCTTGTCCCCCTTCTCGTCCATCGCATAGTTCCCGTTCAGTCCATTGTACTCGGCAGAAACAAGTGGTAGGGCTGCTTCCACCTTCTTGGGGTCTGTTGAGTCTGCTTTGATGACTGAGAGGGCGAGGAGCCAGCACCCATCGTATCTAGAAGTCTCCTGAGGCGCGAAATCGTAGCTATCCGTGCCCAGCTCATCAGCTAGCTTTGCTCTGAGGCTTTGGAGCGCTTCCTGGTCCTCTACCGATTCGACTGGGAGGTAGAAGCCCGCCCTCTCCACGTAGGGTCCAAACTGTTCGCTAACCGGGCTTCCGACACGAATGGGGCACCCATAGGCGAGTGTGTCTCCGAACCAGGGTATACTCATCAGGCTGGACATGTTTCTGCTCTGATAGATGAAGGGGCTCATCTCGTCGCCGATTACGAGCACCCCGACCCCTCCTTCACCGTAAATCGTTAGAGCCTCATTGACAGCAGTTTCAGCTTGAACCAGAATCTGTGAGAAATCTGCGTTATTCTCTATGTCCCTGAAGCAGTTGATCGCCTCAGCTGGAGGATAGATTATCTTCTTGTACACCACTCCGCCCAGAGCTTCATAGTCTTCCAACGCTTGAGCATATTGCTGCTCCATAGATCGGCGTTGTACGGAGGAGAGTGGGCTGAAGTCCCACTGGAGGACAACGAGGGCCTTAACGTCTTTTGCAGCAGTAATCGCGTAATAGTACTCGCCCTTATTGATCTCTGGCCGGATTCCATAGATTCCGTCGAGCTTGTCGGTGATTCTTGATGTGTCTCTTCCTATGATGTAGAGCATGTCGTTATCCCTGATGGTCTTGAGAACGTCCTGCCACATGACGGTCCAGTAGTCTTGTACGACCATTTTCACTCCAAGTTCGTTGAACGCATAGATGGAGGCATTGACGCCCTCTTCCGTATTTAGCACGGGGAAGGGCACAAAGTCGAACCGGTACTTTGAGCCTAATCTTTGGCAGTAAGCGTTAACCTCCTCCTGCACTATGTCCGTCATGGTGTTCAGCCCGTCGCCGGCTTGAATCGACAGAGAACCGTCGCCACTCTTCCCGTAGGAGCCGACCACGACTATTATCACATCCTCGGTCTCCATGTTGAGCTGGCTCAGGCCGACACCGATCCACGAGTATTTGTCGATAATAGGCTGTAGCTTGTTGCTGGTATCCTCTAACAGAGAAGATTGTGGCTGAGTTGATAGGAGGTTGACGTAGAGGCCACCTCCTAAAAACGTGGTCACGAGGATCAGAGATATTACGATTACCTTGGTTCGTTTTCCTTTAAAGATCGGTTCATCCATATTATCACTGATGTAAATTGACGTATATTTACATATATAACATTTATGTTTCATCGAACCTGAAAACCGCAGAGTATACAGCTATATCCTAATTTTCGTAATCTTTAATGTTCAATAGGCCAACATATCAACAAACTCAACAAGGTCCGTACGCAGGTGGGATGTTTTTTAGGCGTCAGAGGGGACTTGGGAAGAACTCATTAGGAGCTTAGTGAGGGGATCTATCTCACTCCTTTAAAAAGGAGTTGAACGAGGCCTAGTCTGAGAGGCGATTACATCCTAACAACTGACAACGTCCACTGACGCCATGGCTGCGAGAATTACGGACAATGTGGCCATTCAGACTATATTAAAACTTTAAAACGAGAAATTTAAACGTTGTCACCAAACCAAAAATTATCGGAAAAAAAACGAATTAAAGGGATTATTTCCCCAAAAAAGCCTTAAAACAGGGGTTTTAGGTGGTGGGACCGGAGAGATTTGAACTCTCGATCACGTGCACCCCAAGCACGGATCCTACCAAACTAGACCACGGTCCCGGTGCGAACCAATAGAACACCACCCACCAGTTTAAACCTTACTCCCAGCCCCAAAGCTTAACCAAGCCGCCGACGAAAAACACGTCATGAAGACCCTCGTAGTCTACTACACCAGGACGGGGAACACCCGCCTGGTAGCCCAGGCCATCGCGGACCGGCTCGGCGCCGACGCCGAGGAGATAACCGAGCCCAACGGCAGAGGCGGCCCCATAAGGTTCCTCCAGAGCGCCTTCGAGTCGAGGGGAAAGAAGACCCCCACGATTAACCCCGCCGCGTAAGACCCGTCAGCCTACGACTTCGTAGTCGTAGGGACCCCTGTCTGGGCGGGAACCCTCGCGAGCCCCGTCAGAACCTACCTAACGGAGCAGAGCGGCAGGCTCCCCGGCGTCGCCTTCTTCTGCACCATGGGCGGCGAGGGCCCGAGAGACGCCTTCACAGACATGCAGGAGGCATGCGGTAAGGCGCCGAAGGCCACCCTCGCCGTCACGGAGAGGCTGGCCAAGTCCGGCGACTACGTGGACATGTTGGAGGGCTTCGCGGAGTCCCTACTCTAGCCCCAGCGCGCCTAGGACGCCCCAGTAGCCCTCGTCGCTGGGATCCCTCTTGTACCGTCTCAGCGCCTCAAGCAGCGCCTCTTCGTCGACGCCGCCGAACCATGGCCTCATCGCTGGGGAGAACCTCCTGCTGAGGAACATGCTCTGCACCGTAGCCGTCACGTTCCGGACGCGCCGCGCTGTGCTCGCGGACTCGAAGTCGATGACCTCAGCGCCAACCCCCGTCACGATGAAGTGCCTCCTCATCCTGTTGAGCTCGCCGTGGTCCAGGCCGACCCTGTCCAGGCTCCTTGCCTTGTCGAGCAGCCCCCTGACCACGTCCCTGAAGCCCTCCGCTTCCCCACTGTAGCCCCTGGCCCACTCACCGAAATACGGCCCCTCAAGCATCTGCATGACGACAAACTCCGCAGACGACGCGTAGAGCCTCGGCCCGACACCCACCTCGTTGGCGAGCCGCAGGAGCCGGGCCTCCTCCTCCATGGAGTCCCTGTCGGCGTCGGTTCGCCGTATCTTGACGGCCACCTCCCTGTCGTTCCACATCCCCCTGAGCACCACGCCGACGTGACCCTTACCCAGAATCGGGGATCCGAGGATGGCGTGACGGCCCCCGAGGGAAAGAGACTCCACCCCGATATCTTTGAGCTGCGCCAATCTGGCCTCCGCCTGTCCCTTGTCGTATTTGGGCCAGCAGACGAAAACGCCTACATCGCTGTCAATGACATCGTCTATCGGGACGTGGTCACTCAACCCAGTGCGGCCTTCCTATCAATAGCCTGTACAGGTGCTGCTCGAAGCCGTCCACGAGGTAGTCCCCGATCTCATCGTTTAAGAGGGTCCTGTGGTGCTGCAGGATCCTGACAGCAAGGTTCTTGGAGACGCCTACGCTTCTCCCCCCGTCCCCCAGCCTATCCTCAAGCAGCCCCTTCGCTTCGTTGTGCTGCCGCCTCAATAACACCACCCACCTGTCGCCCTCTATCCACGGCCCCGACTCGGTGCCCTCCGCCCCCAAGTGGGACTCGAAGAAGCTCTCGGCGTTTCTGACCATCGAGACAGGGGGCCCCACATGCTTCACGACTCTCGGGATAGTCGATGACTCCAGCTGGAAGACAAGTATGTGGCGGTGCCTCTCGTCGCTCCACGTGCTCGACCTGACGACGTTAAAGCCACTTGCTTCAAGCGTCTGCCGCAACGCCTGTCCAGACTTATGAAGCTGTCCCCATAGGGTGTCCGGGACCTCAGCCTTTTGTTCATCAACCACCAGGAACACAAAGTCGCTGCCTTGACTCTCGAGGAGGTTGAGGACAGTTTCACTGGATGCCTCCTGCTCGTGGACGAAGTACTTGATGTCCGGATTCTCGGTGAAGCCCATGCACGCGGCGACGAAGGTCCAGTAAGAGTCAGGGCTAAGCGCCGACGCCACGTTCCTAGACGCATCCGTAGGATCCATGAGTATCAGAGGGTCGTCGAACCTCTTCCTCAACTCGTCTTCGTCTAGGTTAGAGTCGAGGCTGACAACCTCCTTCCTCTTCCAGCCAGCGGCCGCTGTGACCAGCCCCTCGAAGGAACCGTACTTCACCACTAGCAGCTCGCACAGGTACCCGGAGAACCCCTGCACTCTTATCTCGGCGCCGTAGACCCCAACAATCTCGGTGAACTGTTTAAGGATCCTGACCTCGTCCCTTAGCTCGTCGGTCAATACCTCAGTAAGGTATTCCGAGTGGAGAGGAGTCCTGTCTGTGGACGACCTTATCTTTTCCCCCTTCTCCAGCCTGAAGCATGGCACCAGGTCGACGTTGAACCCCTCTATCGACGCCCGCAGATAGGGGTGCTCGGCGTAGGCTTCCACGTAGTCTCCGTCGAGATGCCTCTTCAGGGCGTCCAGGACCCTGTGAAGGTCTCCACGTGAGTATCTACGGCTCAGCACGATGAACAGATCGAGGTCCTCGCCGCCTCTGACCCATGTGCCGTGGGCGACGCTGCCGTGGAGCTCGGCTTCCGCTTCGATCCCCTCTGCCTCCAGAAGCCCGTTGATGTCTTTTTGAAGCCTCTCCGAGACCGCCTGCACCTTCAGCTCCTCCTCCTCGGTGGGCTTAACCAGTTCCAGTACCTTGGGCTTGAGCTCCGTCCACTCCATGACATTCACCGCCTTTATGGGATGCAAGATAGCTCACACGACTGAAATATCTACCTGTCTACGGCTGACTCTGCCAGCGTCGTGTAGATGGGCCCCCTCGGGGTGAGCACGCTCTTCTTCAACACGATCTTGTCAACGTGCAGGTCACCGAACACGTAGTCACTAAGGGTGGAGAGCTCCTCGACCAGCTTGTCCCGGTTCCTGCCGCTCCTGACCCTGCCAAGGGTTATGTGGGGGCTGAACCCCCGCCTCTCCTTCTCGAAGCCCAGCCCGCTGAGTTTCGTGTCGACGTCCTTCCAGACCTCCGCCAGCTGGGACACGCCGTCGATTATGCCCGCCCACACGACCCGGGGCCTCCTTAGGTTAGGGAAGACTCCCACCCCTTCAAGCTTGGCGTCTAATGGCTGGAAGCTAGTCTCCTTCACGACCTGGGAGACCTGTTCCACGAGGCTCGGCTCTATCTCGCCGAGGAACTTGAGGGTGAGATGGATGTTCTCCGGCTCGACGAGCTTCACGTCGGCCCTCGTGGCCTCGAGAATCCTCCTCACTTCCGTGAACTTCGCTGCAAGCTCGTCGCCGCCGCACTCGACGGCCACGAAGCACCTGATACTCATGGCGTTCACATTGACTTGGCGTCGCCTGAATAAAACGTTGGGGAAGAACCATTATACATCTGCGGCGAATACTGAGGAGATAACCGTTGGACCCGCTGCCCTTCATGCTGGTGATGGTTTCAGCCGTCTCTCACGCCCTGTGGAACTACGTCGCAAAGGAGGCGGGTGACAAGGATAGCTTCATGCTTCTCATCAACGTCTTCAGTTTGGCTATTTTCCTTCCCGTCTTCTACGTTATCCTACCTGAGATATATTTCCCAGTAGAGGTGCTCCCGTTTCTAGTCGCCAGCGGCGTCGCCGAGACGATATACTTCCTCGCGTTGGGGAAGGCATACGAGGAGGGTGACCTTAGCGTCGTCTACCCGGTCGCAAGGTCCTCGCCGATGTTCGTGGCATTAGCGGCGTCCCTGCTCATTGGAGAGAGGATCACACCTTGGGGGGCGCTGGGCATCGCCCTTATCCTCGTCGGGGTCTACGTGCTCCACCTCAAGGGCTGGAGCGGAGAAGAGTTGACGAGGCCTTTGAAGGCTTTACGCGGCCCAGCGTCCAGGTACGCGTTCGTGGCCGCTCTAGGGACCACCGTGTACTCCATCTCCGACAAGATGGGGGTGACCGCGGTCGACCCCCTCCTGTACTCCTTCTGGCTGGGGTTCGTGATAACCGGGATGCTGTCGCTGGTGATAGTCAAACGAAGAGGCGTGAATCTCATAAGGGAGGAGCTGAGGGGCTCCCTGTTCAGGGTGTCTGTCGCCGGCGTCCTCATGAAGGGTGGCTACATGTTGGTGCTTGTGGCGATGAGCCTGGCGCAGGTCAGCTACATCCTGGCGCTGAGGCAGGTAAGCGTCGTCCTGGGAGCCGCGCTGGGCGTGGTGTTGCTTAAGGAGAGGTACGGTGGGGTACGGATTGTGGGCTCCATGATAATCTTCGTGGGGGTCTACCTGCTGGGGGTGGTTGCCTAAACCTTGAAAAACCAGAGATACATTTCATGAGTGACATCCAAGGGGGTGTGGTGGACGAGGCTGGGCGGGATAACGGACATGTCGACCGTGGACTGGTACGGGAACGTCTCCATGGTCGTTTTCTTCGCCGGCTGCAACATCAGGTGCCCCTACTGCCAGAACTCAGGGCTCCTCCCTCTCGACTCAGGCGAGGAGGTCGACCTAGACTACATCGAGGAGAGGTTAGAGATCGGCATGAAGCCCGTGCCTCAGCTGGACGCCGTGGTGTTCACCGGCGGCGAGCCGCTGCTCCAGCCGGACGCAGTAATCGAGGCCGCCGAGCTGGTGAAGAGCCACGGGCTGAAGCTCATGCTGGACACCAACGGCACCGTCTACCAGGCGGTGGAGAGGGTTCTGAGAACCGGGCTGATCGACAGGGTCGCCCTGGACGTCAAGGCGCCCCTGAACCCTGAGGACTACGGCGCCGTCTCTGGCGTGCCCCAGCTAGGAGGAGTGTTCAGCGAATCGGTGAAGAAGACCCTCGAACTCTGCAAAGAACTGGGCGTTGAAGTGGAGGCCAGGACAACCGTCGCGCCCACGGTCTCCGATGAACCTAGCTTCGTAAGAAGGATCGCGGAGGACATCAAGGGCTTCACCGAGGTCTACTATCTTCAGCAGTTCGACAATCAGGGCGAGATCCTTTCACCTGAGTTGAAGGAGATGGAGCCACCTACGAGGGAGCGCCTAGTAGAGTTGGCGGCGCAGGCCATAGACGCTGGCTTGGATGAAGTCTACATAAAAACCCGTTTCGGGGGGCTGGAGAGGATCACCTAGATGGCTAAACGAAGGCTGCTGCTCATAACCGGTATGGCTGGCTCGGGGAAGACGACGCTCGCCAACCTACTCAGGGATAGGGGGTACACCGTCTTCACCATGGGAGACGTGATCAGAAACGAGGTGCGGATGAGAAACCTCCCCCCCACCCCGGAGAACCTGGGAGCGATGGCAGAGGAGATACGCAGGTCGGGGGGAGACGCGGCCGTCGCCAAGAAGTGTGTGCCCCTCATAATCGGCGAGCCCAACAACAGGGTGGCCCTGGACGGCGTCCGGAGCCTCGACGAGGTG
>DATKWN010000142.1:0-4801 GCA_035529515.1 Candidatus Krumholzibacteriaceae bacterium
TCTCCCGTCCGTACCTTGCCAACGGCTTCGTCAGGTGCCTGTGCGCGTCCCTGTCAGGCAGGTATACACCGGGTCTTAGTTCTCTAGGCTCGACTACTACCTCCTTAGCCAGTTCTCCACTCCTATAGCCGCACTTCTTGCACCTGTAACCCTGTCCGGAGCCCATGGACTCGGTGCTGCCTCCGCACTCCGGGCACCTGGGGTTCTTTAACTTGACCTTCTCCGCTAGGCTCAGCACCTCCAGCTTCTCCGTGTTCAGTGTGAACCCGGGGTTCATGGGGCGGACGCCGCCGTAAACCTTGACCTCGTCGCCGGGGATGAGCCGCCGGACGACGTGCCTGAAGCTCCCGGTGGGCTCGTAGGCGGCGCAGTCTGCCTCGCCTGAGCCGTCCTTTACCTTGAAGATGACGTGGCTCCCCGTGATGGTCTCTGGTTTCGACGCTACGGCGCCCTCGATTATCGCGGGGTTGTACGGCGTGAGGCTGCATATCGGCGCCGTGGACGCGAAGTGGGCGTCTGTTCCCTGGTTGCTCCTGTAGATCATCCACCGCTCCACAGGCTCCTGCTCCTCGACCATGTTGAAGGCCTCATGGACGGCCTCGGGGGACTCGCCTCTGACGCCGTAGAGAACCGGGTCGGGCCCATGCGGCGTAATGAGCGGCTTCCCCCTCTCGTCTACGTTGTTGAACGTGTTGCCTCTGGTGGCCTCGTCCATCCTCCTCACGGACTCCGCGTCCACCCTCCTAATGGAGCCCCAATTGTCTGGTGTGCGGTAGGTGATCAGCTCGTAGGTGTGGTCGCCGCGGAGGGTCCCTCCTATCGCCGCGAGGGCCCCGATGATGCCCCTGCCGTTCTTCCACGCGAAGGCGTGCATCCCGTGATCCCTGATGAGTTCCTCGGCTTCCTCTCTCTCGACTATCTGCCTGACGACCTTCTCCGAGAGGCTTACTACCTCCTCCGGGACCTCGCCGAAGTGGAACACTGCCCCCGGGTTCGTGTTATCGCACATGAACCGCCCGTACCGCTCCACGAGCTCTAGGGTGGATCTTATCGCCTCGTTTTCCTGCTTCTCGTCGGCCTCGACCCTGAGGCACACCGCGGCGTTTCCCCTGGTCTTCCACGGCGTGTTGGGGTTCAGCCTGAGCAGGATGGGGTAGTCGATGAACCTGGCCCCCAGCGCCAGCAGACGCTCCGCTAGCAACGCCGCCACGTAGGTGGTGCACCCGCCCTCGGGGCTGTCGGTGTCGTCCAGGCCGATGTGGAGCGTCAACTGGGTTCGAACACTGCTATGGGCTGGATTGTAAAAAGGTTGTTAAAAATAGGATGGGGGTTTAGACTACGATCATGGTTAGAGTGCTTCGCACCTTGTCGAGGCGACGGATCTTCCAGCTTATGATGTCCTTGAGCTCCTGCATCGTCTCCGTCTCGATGCGGGCGATGATGTCGTATACGCCGTACACCATGTGGGCCTCCTTGACCTCTCCGATCTCCTTCAGCCCCTTCAGTACCTCGCTCTCTGCCCCGATCTCCGCGTTTATCAGGACGAACGCCGTGGCCAAAATCTGCACCGAGATAACTTGGGTTTTAGGGGATTTAAAAGTTATCAGAAGCAACGACTCCTAGGGATGTAAGGACTGAGCTGGATGCCGAATCTAAGGATCAACGACAAGGAACTCGAGGCTGAGTTCATCCTCTTCGACCTGGACGGGACCCTGGTCGACGACAGGGCCAGGTACAGGCGGCTCGCCGAGAGCAGGATGAAGGCCATGACCAGAAGGGTCAGCAAGGAGGCGGCGAAGACATGGGCACGCCTCGAGGGAGTGGACCCGGAGAGCCTCCTGGTCGACATGAACGGCCCCCTGAGCAAGGCGCCGCGCAGGGAGGACCTCGCCGTCGCGGCGGTAGCCCTCTACCTCCACGGCCACCCCTGGCACAGGGCACGCGAGCTGTCCAAGACCATCTACGACGAGGCCGACGAGATCCAGAGACGAAGCTACACTCCCCGGTTCTTCCCCGGCGCTAGGGAGTCGCTCGAAGGGCTGAGGTCCAGGGGCTTCAGGCTCGGGGTAGCCACAAACGGCGAGGCGAGCCTCACCCGGGGAGTCCTGGAGGCGCTGGGGGCCCTCGAACTGTTCGACGTGGTTGTGGGCGCCGACATGGTGAAAGAGGGGAAGCCCGCTCCCGACATGATTCTCAAGGCGTGCGAGCTCGCTGGAGCTTCGCCGGAGAAGACCGTCTACGTCGGAGACCAGCCCACGGACGCGCAGGCGGCGAGGAACGCAGGGGTCGCATACAACGTGGGCGTCGGCGGCACTGAGCTACTCGACGCGGGGGCAGACGCCGTGGTGGGCTCTGTCTCCGAGCTTGCGTGAGGCTTTTAGCCGGAGAAGCCGAGTGAAGAACGATTGTATGATACTGGGTGAGAAATGCTTGTGCATGCATCGTATCGTATGTTAAAACAGAAAAGTGGTAAAAGTAAGGTTGCGTTACATGTCATTATACTATTTTGGCCGAGCTAGACCTTTTTTTCCATCTCTCCAAGCTGAACTTTGGGTCCTTGAAGAATGCGGCACTCCCGGCCTCGTCCTCCAGTAGCTTCCTCGCCCTGATGAGGACCTCCTCCCTGTACTCCGCCGGGAACTTCACCACCCCGTGGAGGTCCATGTGGACCATGTCCCCGGGCATCGCCGTCATGCCCCCGACAGTGACGGGAACACCGACCGCCTTCACCATCATATCCCCGTGGCCCGGCGTCGTCCCGGTGCAGAAGTACTGCACTTCAAGGGGCTTGATGGCGTCAATGTCCCTCATGGGGCCGTTGGTCACCACCGCCGCCACACCCAAAGCCTTGTATTGGGTGGTCATCATCTCACCGAAGAGGCCGACTCGGTTCGCCAGCTCGGGGGGGAACTGCTGCTCCGCCACGAGGACCACAGGTTTATCGGTGGAGTCGATGTGCTCAGGGAGGGCCCAGCGGCCTACCCCCGTGTACTTCTCCGACGCTTCGCAGAAGACCACCGTGGCGACGTGGCCGACGACAGGCTTCATCTCTGGGTAGACGCATTTGATGGAGGTGTCGGTGTACCACTCGCCGTACCAGGCGTCGTAGAGCTTTAGACAGGCCTCGGACTTTGGGTAGGTGGCGACGACGTTTGAGATCGTGGGGGTGTCTATCTCCCTGAGCCCCTCCAGGATCTCCTCCTCAGACATCCCGCTCATAGAACATCACTCATGATTGGGGTGGATGACCATTTAAGACTTCCAAGAAGAAAAAAGGGAGGTTTCCCGGACTACCCTGAATTACCTGTACATGTCCTTCAGGGTGTAGGACGGGTGGACGACGCTCTCCTTCCCGGGCTTTCCCTCGTACCCCGAGGTGCTGACACCCAGCCTCTTGGCGGTGTCCAGTATCCTCCCGTATATCTCGTCGTCCAGGTAGATACCCTCCTTGAGGCGCCTCTCCATCGTCCTCCACTCGGGCTCCCCGGGAACAGTGATCTCGTCGAAGCCCTCTGCGAGGCGGGAGGACTTCATGTCAGAGATGAGGGCGTCCATCCCCTCCTTGAAGGTCTCCAGGGGCGTGAAGGCCTCGGGATCGATGGCCCCGAGGAATACCCCGCATCTCCTGAAGGCGTGGGTCTGAGTGGCGACGTGACCCAGGAGGGGGCCCGCGAGGATGTTTATCATCATAGACAGGGCCATCCCCTTGTACCCGAGCCCGGGCTGCCCCAGGGGGAGCTGAGCCCCCATCCCCTCGTTGAATATCTTGGGGTCGTCGTGGGTCTTCCCGTCGTCGTCTATGTACCAGCCTAGGGGGACCTTCATACCCCGCTGGGCGAGGATGGCGGTGCGCCCGCCGGCTATGGGGCCAAGGGACATGTCGACCACGATGGGGGAGTATTTCCCTGTGGGTACCGCGAAGGCGATGGGGGCTATGGGGAGCTTCCTCTCGACGCCCCCCCAGGGTGCGATGTAGACCCCGCCCGGCTGGCGATACCTATCATGTCGTCGTCGAGGGCGAGCTCAGCCCACTTCCCAACACGTCCGATGTGGTGGACGTTCCTTATGCCAGAGAAGGCTGCCCCAGCCTCTCTCGCTTTCTTCACCGTCGCCGCCATCACCTCCCGGGCGATGGAGTAGCCGTAGCCCCAGTTTCCGTCGTAGAAACTCGTCGCCGCTCTCTCCTCCAGCAGCGTGGCCTTGGCCCCCGGTTTGAGGAAACCATCCTCTATCGCCTTCACGTATCCGGGTATCTGCTGGACCCCGTGGGAGTCAACCCCCTTCAGGTTGGAGAGCACGAGGCAGTCCGAGACCCAGGCAGCCTCCTCACTGGGGGTGCCGGCGGCCTCGAGTATCTTCGCCCCCAGCTCCCTGAGGGCGCCGTCTCCTATGATCACCAAAACTATCTCCAGAAAAGTATCGTTGCGGAGAGTATAAAACAGGATTCTCAGGGGATGCGCGCAGGGTTTATTTAAAATCGCGTCCATAGTTAACCACGATGGAACGAAGAGTTCTAGGTAAGACAAACCACAGGAGCTCCATTGTCACTCTGGGAGGCGCCGTCTTCATCTACCCGGTAGAGCGGGAGAAGGGAGACGCCTTCGTGAAACACGCCCTGGACGGCGGCGTGAACCACATCGACGTCGCCCCCACCTACGGTGACGCCGAGGTGAAGCTCGGCAAATGGGTGAAGGAGTACCGGGACGACATCTTCCTCGGCTGTAAAACCCGGGAGAGAACGAAGAAAGAGGCCGAGGAGGCGCTGAGACGGAGCCTTGAACGCCTGCAAACCGACTACTTC
>DATKWN010000143.1:0-2647 GCA_035529515.1 Candidatus Krumholzibacteriaceae bacterium
CCTGGGCTGCCCGAGCTGAGCCAGGCTCAGGTGCTGCGTCACTACCTGCGGCTCAGCCAGATGACGCTGGGAATGGAGATGGAGATCGACCTGGGTGTTGGCACCTGCACCATGAAGTACAGCCCCAAGATCAACGAGGAGCTGGCCGCGCTGATAGAGGACGTCCACCCCCTCCAGCCGGAGGAGACCATGCAGGGCATCCTGGAGATAGCGTACGAGTTCGGGGACGTCTATCTCCGGGAGATCAGTGGCATGGACGCGTTCACGTTCCAGCCCCCCGGGGGCTCGGCTGGGTGCTACAACAACGCCCTCATCATGAGGAAGTATCACCGGGAGAACGGGGAGCCTGAGCGGGACGAGGTGGTAACCACCATTTTCAGCCACCCGTGCGACGCCGCGACCCCCGCCACGGCGGGCTTCAAGGTGATCACCCTGTTCCCGGACCCCGAGACGGGGCTGCCGGACACGGAGGCGTTGAAGGAGGCGGTGGGCCCCAGGACGGCGGGCTGCTTCATCACCAACCCCGAGGACACGGGCATCTTCAACAGGAGCATAGATGAGTGGACGGGCATCATCCACGACGCCGGCGGCCTATGCAGCTACGACCAGGCCAACGCAAACGCCATCATGGGAGTCACCAGGGCCCGTGAGGCGGGGTTCGACATGCTGTTCTTCAACCTCCACAAGACGTTCAGCAGCCCCCACGGCAGCAGCGGCCCAGGCTCGGCCGCCGTCGGCGTAACCAAGGAGCTCGAGGAGTACCTCCCGGTGCCGGTCATCGTCAAGAGGGACGGGGCCTATCACCTCGACTACGACCGCCCCAAGAGCATCGGCAAGGTCAGGGACTTCATGGGCAACCTGCAGGTGGTGGTGCGGAGCTACGCGTGGTGTATGGCCATGGGGGCCAGGGGCCTCAGGGAGGCCGCCGAGGTGAGCATGATCAACAACCAGTACCTAGTGGAGAAGGTCAGGCGGATTAGGGGCGTCTCCCTTCCCTTCAAGGGGAGGCGGTTGGATCAGGCCCGTTGGAGCCTCGAGAAGATGAAGGAGGAGACAGGCGTAGGGGTAGGCGACGTCAACCGCCGGATCATCGATTACGGTGTCCAGAGCATGTTCACGAGCCACCACCCGTGGCTGGTGCCCGAGCCCTTCACCCCGGAGCCCTGCGAGACCTACAGCAAGGCCGACATAGACTACTGGTGCGCGGTGCTGGAGAGGGTGATCAATGAAGCGTACAGCGACCCCGAGCTGGTCAAGACTGCGCCTCACAACAGCAGCAACCACAGGGTGGTGTTCGACGGCTTCGACGACCCGGAGCGTTGGGCCATGAGCTGGAGGGCGTACAAGAGGAAGGGGGGAAAAGAGTGAGGCTGGAAGGCAAGGTAGCGGTCGTGACGGGGGCCATGCAGGGCATAGGCGCCGGCGTAAGCCGGGTCCTGGCCCGCAACGGCGCCACGGTGATACTCACAGACGTCTCGCCGAGGGTAGAGGAGACTGCTAGGAGCATAGCAGAGATGGGCTACTCGGCGGAGCACCGCGTCATGGACGTCACCGACCCGGAGCAGGTCAGCGAAGTCTTCGAGGAGATAACGGGGAGGCATGGACGCGTCGACGTCCTCGTGAACAACGCCGGCATCTACCCCCGGAGGAGGCTGGTGGAGATGGACGAGGAGTTCATCCACAGGATGTTCGAGGTAAACGTGTTCGGCATGTTCAGGTGCGCCAAGGCGGTGCTCCCCGGCATGATGAGGCGGAGATACGGCAAGATAGTCAACGTGAGCAGCGTCACGGGCCCAAGGGTGGGGGCGCCGAGCGGTGGCCAGACGGCGTACGGCGCCACCAAGGCGGCGGTGATAGGTTTCACCAAGGCCCTCGCCCTGGAGACGGCACAGTACGGCATCAACGTGAACACCATCCTCCCAGGTTACATCCACAGCCCAGGCGCCTATGGGCTCAGGGGAAGCGAGGCCCCCGACGACGCAGAGGAGAAGATGAGGGAGTTCGGTTACAAGATACCTGTGGGCCGCCAGGGGTCCCCCGAGGACGTGGGCAACCTTGTGCTGTTCCTCGTCTCGGACGAGTCCAGCTACCTCACGGGCTCCGAGATAGTCATCGATGGCGGCAACATCCTCCAGGAGGAGTACCTCGGCCCCTACAAGCCCAAATAGGCTACGGGGTCAGGTCCGAGAGCCGCGCGGGGCTCATCTCACTCTGCCTTGATGAGGGTCCTTCTCCTGTAGCCCGTGACCACCTTGTAGTAGCCCCTCAGTTCCTCGTCCAGCGCCGGGTCTCCGGTGTCCACGCGTAGCGTCCGCGCCCTGAGGGTAGCCAGCTTCTGCGGCGTCGCTAGTATAATGATGTTCTCCTTGCCCACCTTCCTGATGACTTCGGGGCTTATCTGCTGGTTCCCCCTGCCGAAGATGAATCCCTGGCCCCCTATGACGGTGACGACGATCTTCGCGTCCCTGCCGTCGAGGTGGGCGAGTATCTGCTCCTCGTTGGCGTCCCTGGCTACCTGCTCGCCGTCCATCAACAGGTCGACGCCGAGGAGCGTCTTCTCTGCGCCGAACTGCTCCACCACCGGTCTGGTGGATGAGCCTGGGCCCACGATGTAGAGCACCCCGGGCTCCATCTCGTCGGTGATGTC
>DATKWN010000144.1:0-3128 GCA_035529515.1 Candidatus Krumholzibacteriaceae bacterium
ATCTTCATATCTCTCCCTCCGCCGGTATTACCCGGATCAGGTTCAAAGGGTCGACGCGATTACGTCCTCTCAGCCAGGCTGACGCCCAGCTCCCCTTCGCATAGCCTCCCGGAAAATAGAGATTTAAATCTATTCATCAAACCCAGTGGAGCATCCCAGGTTTATCGGGAATGTCACTTTTTTCTGGGAATGATCGAGTTACTTCTCCGGAGACGCCCTAACCACTATGACCCCCGTTTCAGGGCCTGGCTCCTTCAACTCGATCCCGACATCTAACTCCGCCGGCCCCGTCGTGAGGGTTCCCACACTCTCCTGTATCACGTAACCCGCCTCAACCAGTATTTCATGCACCTCCGGCAGGGAGCGGAGCCTGGCGTGCCTGAACACGGGGTCACCCTTGACACCGATCCGCCTGTATAGGCTGCCCCACGCGCTGTCGGCATTGATGAACAGAATTGTTAGAGGGGCGTCTTTCTTCGTGGTCTCCCTGACTTGGTTGAACGCCGCAACCGGATTCTCTAGGAACTCTAGGGTCGTCGCCATGTAGGCGAAGCTCACCGCTCCCTTTGTGATGGGGATGTGTTCGCCTACGCCAATTATCGCCGGCATTTTCCTTTCCCTAGCCTTGGCGAGCATGGCCCCTGACGGGTCCAGACAGATTATCGTCCTATCCTTCTCCGATAGGCTTTCCGCGAACACGCCTGTGCCCGCCCCCACCTCCAGGCCGAGCCCCGAGTCCGGTATCAACGATTCCAACGCCGTGAGCTCTACCTCAAAGACCTGTCTCCCCTGGGGGTGGCTGTACCAGTCGTCGTAGAAGCCCGCGACCTGGTCGAAAGCCTTCACCGCTTCACGCAACCCTGGCTAACTCCTCGAGTATCTCCACAAGCCTCTCAGGTGATTCGCCCAGGATGGTTGTGGTGGGTTCCACGCCGAAGTCTCCGGGATGGACGTACGCGTCGCGGAGCCCGCCTTGGGACCTGATGTAATGGGTCACGGGGCAGCCCTCTCCCTCTACCTTGTATGGGATGGTCACGACGCTGAGACCCAGCCTCCTCAGCCCGGTGGTCACGTCTTCCCCTGCCCTGATGTTGACGGCGGAGCGGATCCCTCTGACTTTCTTTCCCGCTTCGAGGACGACGGACGCCAGGTGCCGTGAGGCGCCGTAGGCGGCCTCGCCGCACAGTAGCGCCCCACCGGCACTCGCCACGACTCTACCGCTAAGACCAGCCACGTCCATGGCTGTATCAGCGCCATCCTTCGCGTACACCAGATTGGTGCCTACCTGCGGCAACAACCGATCTATCCCCGGTATCTTAGTCAAGCCATCCAGCGCCGACTGGAGAGACGAAAGAAGCGTGTCCAAGGGCTTCAATGAGCCGTATAACTCGTCGAGCTCGACGCGCTTCTGCTCGGCTACCTCGACTCCGTCCACGTAAAGGCCGCGTCCGTCCTCGACTCTACCCGCCGCCGCGAAGGGGATTCCCTGTTCCTCGCATATGCGTTGAACCTCGCCGACTCCTCCGGCGTCGATGACGGCTATCAACGCACCATACGATGGGGCTCTCAACGGGTCTCCCCCCGCATCCGCTATGCCTTCATGGTAGTTGAGGCTCCCCGAGTCGACGGCTATCCTCACCGCGTAGACGTCCTGCACCTCGTACAGGCCGCCGTTCACGCCCCCCTCCGAGACGTCGTGCATCATCTTTACGTGGAGGCAGCCTTGGAGAGCGAGTATCGCTTGCAGGGGTGTGAAGCTCCGCCAAGCATCGCTTTCCACGCCCTCGCTGACCTCCCTGAGCCAGACCCCCTCACCGCCGACCTCGCCTATTACAGCCACCACGTCTCCGGGCTTGGGCTCCCCCTGGGCCTCAGGGCTTCCCCGAAGCAGGTCGCCGTGATCAGGGGGATCTCTAACCCATAGTATGTGGCGGTCTGGCCGGCGCCTATCTTCACGCCGTGCCTCCTCGCCTCGTCGCCGAGGCTCTTAGCTATCACCTTCAGGTGCTCCTCAGGTGTCCGGAGGGGCAGATATATCCCGGTCACGATGTGCGTCGGCTTCCCGAACCTGCTTGCGACGTTACTCGCCGCGTAGTGGAAGGCAAAGAAGCCCAGCGCCTCGAGGGGGACTCCGATGCTCGGGCTGTGCGCTATCACTGTGTGGTCGGTGAGCTCTATGGTGGCGCCATCCAGCTCCATCTCGTCTATGGGTATGTACGGTAGGACGCTGCGCCGGAAGACCTCCTTGGTCACCTTGCCGAGCCCTAACTCGCCCATCATCTCCTAACCCTTATCTCAAGACAGCCTAATAACTCCGAGCCTACCCCTGACGGCCGCTAATACTCCGATGGCAACGGGTTGAACACCGCGTCCACGATGGTGGGAGTCAGGTCCGGCGTCTTCCCATCGTAGGAACATTTCTACGGAGGCTGAGGTCTCCGAGAACCATTTTTTACTTTGTTGCACCCGGATGATGCTGTTTATATTGGATTGTCTCATCAGGGTTAGCGCTTAAATACTCAGTGATTCTAGGTAGAAGTGTATGGCTCTGGAACTAACCACAGACTTGATCCTAGGGATCGGCGCCCTAGTAGTCGCGGCCGTCGCCATCTACATGTTCGTGCGGGCGACGGGGGGCACGGGCGGCAGCCGGCAGGGCGAGCCCAGATCCGAGCCAGAGCCGCTGAAGGTCTCAGTTGACTCGTCCAGACGCGTGCAGGTGCCTGAGCTGCAGAGGCTCGCGAAGCGGGACCAGGTGTCGGAGGCCAGGGGCAAGATACGCACCCTAGCCCTCCAGCAGGAGATCGTCACCCTGGTGATGAAGCGGCTCTTCGAGGCCGAGGACAACGGCGAGATAAGCCGCGAGGAGAGGGAGCGCCTCGGCAAGGGCTACGAGGCCGAGATGAATCAGGTGACCGAGGAGCTGAACCGGGCGGAGCTCATAGTCAGCCTCAGCGAGCTGGAGGAGATAAGAACCGACCTCGTGAGGCAGTTCCAGGAGACCCTGGCCGACACCCAGCAGAAGATCGACATGATCATCGGGGAGCTCCACATAGAGCCGCCGACGCCGCCAGAGCCAGAGGAGAAGCCTGCGCCTAGGCCCGCGAGGAGGCGTCCACGGCCCCAGC
>DATKWN010000145.1:0-2754 GCA_035529515.1 Candidatus Krumholzibacteriaceae bacterium
GGGTGAACACCTACCAGTTCTACAAGGAGCGGGTCTACAAGCTTGAGGAGGAGGGCCACGACGCGGGGGACTTCAACGCCGCCTACGAGAAGGCCCTGGAGTGGGGGGAACGCATCCCCATAGGCGTCTTCTACCAGGAGCAGAGGCCGCCGTACCACGAGAGCTTCCCCGTGCTGAAGAAGGGGGTCCTCGTGAGGCAGCCCATCGAAGCCGACGTAAAGAAGCTTCTTGACGAGTTCAGATAGCCCTTTACTTACCTTTATCTTTACACCGATCTTCTTCAAGGTATGAGCGAGGTCAGGCTCATCAGGGACGACGAGTTCGAGGAGTACGCAAGGATCACGTTGGACGCCTACCCGGCCATGTTCACCGATGTAACGGAGGAGAGGAGGAGGGGCTGGATAGAGCGCATGAAGACTCAGCAGGACGAGGATGACTCCATCCATTACTATGGTTGCTACAGGGGCGGGAAGATGGTTGGCGGGATGAGGCTCCACGACTTCAAGATGACGCTGTACGGGTCCCAGGTCCTCGTGGGCGGTGTGGGCAACGTCTGCGTCGACCTCCTCCGTAGGAAGGAGCACGTCTCCAAGGAGATGATGGAGTACTTCCACGGCCACTACCGGGGCAGGGGGGCCAAGCTCGTCGCCCTCTATCCTTTCAGGCCTGACTACTACGTGAAGATGGGGTACGGGTACGGCCGGAAGATGAACCAGTACAGGTTCAGGCCCGAGGACCTGCCCAGGGGCTCCAAGGATAACGTTTCGTACCTGGACGAGTCTGACGTGGAGGCTGTCACTGCCTGCTTCAACAGGTACGCCCACCATACCCACGGCATGATAGAGAAGAGGGTGAGCTACTTCGAGCGGCTCCTCACGCGCCACAAGGTGATCGGGTACAAGGTGGACGGCGTGGTCCGGGGCTTCATGGCGTTCGGCTTCAAGAAGCTCATGGAGGACCACGTGCTGCTCCAGAACCTCGAGATACACATGCTGATATACGAGACGCCGGAGGCGCTTCGGGGCCTGATGAGCTTCCTCAGCGTGCAGCTTGACCAGGTGGACAGGGTGGTGCTGAACACCCAGGACGACGACTGGCACTTCATACTCGGCGACCCGCGGGACGGCGTACCCCACATCTTCTACACCAGCCAGGAGACCAACGTCCAGGGCGTAGGCATCATGTACAGAGTCATCGACAGCCGCGGCGTATGGGAGGAGCTGGCCGGCCACAGCTTCAACGACGTCAGCCTCAGGGTCAAGCTCACGGCGCGGGACAGCTTCGTCCCTGAGAACGACGGCAGTGTAGTCGTCAGCTTCACAGACGGAAAACCTGAGGTCGTGGATGGAGGCGGCTACGACGTTGAGGCATCCATGGACGTCTCGTGGTTCAGCAGCCTCGTAATGGGGGTCGTTGACTTTCGTAAGCTATGGGCCTATGGGCTGGCGGAGGTCTCGGACGAGTCCTACGTTGATACCCTCGACAGGCTATTCCATGCAGACAAGAAACCCGAGACAATAGAGGAGTTCTAGAGCGAGCCTATACGTTGTCCAACGTGCCGAGCGCAGATGTCTACGGTCTAGATAGCTCGGGTGGCCTCCTGTGCCTCGTAGCCTGCTCGTAGGCATAGGAGATGCTGAACAGCGTGGGCTCGCTGAAGAGCCGGCCAACGATCTGTAAGCCGGCCGGGAGGTTGTCGTAGGTGAACCCCATGGGGACCGTGAACCCAGGTAGCCCCGTGTGTGGAGGTATTTTCTGGCTGTTGTCTCCGGCTGGGCTCTTCATGTCCCCGATGAGCCGCGGCGGGTTGCTCCACGTGGGGTACACGATGGCGTCGACCCCCGCCTCGTCCATGGCGCCCACCACCGCCTCCCGCAGCCTGATGTTCTTGGGCTCCGTGTAGAGGTCGCCGCATGACGGCTCCGGCGCCTCAAGCATGTCTTTCAGCCTCTCGGCGATATATTCACTGTAGAGGCCGCTGTCCACGATGGACTTCAGCGTCCTGTGGGGCGGGTCTGCCAGCGTCGCCAGGTAGTTTTCCAGGTCGCGGCGGAAGGTTCTGCACCAGATATCCTCGGTGAGCCCGTCGAAGCCTGGGACCTCGACGGGGTCCACTACCTCGGCGCCGCCGCTGTCCAGGTCGTCTATCGCCTTCTCGAAGACCTTGAGGACCTCAGGGTCAGTCGTGGGCTGGTCCGTGTAGTACCTGAACACGCCGATCCGTTTCCCCTTTAACCCGTCGGCGTCCAGATACTCCGTGTAGCTCCCCGGGGTCTTCCCTAAGCTGAGCTTCGTGATCGGGTCCGCTGGATCGTGTCCCGCGATGACGTCGAGCACACGCGCAGCGTCCTCGACGGTCCTGCACATGGGGCCGCCGACGTCGTTCCTAAGGTATAGGGGCACTATGCCGTCGCGGCTGGTGAGGCCCATGGTGCTTCTTATCCCGACGAGGCAGCAGTGGCTGGAGGGTCCCCTGATGCTGTTCCCTGTGTCTGTGCCGAGGCCCACGAGGCCCAGGTTGGCGGCGACGGAGGCCGCGGTGCCTCCGCTGCTCCCCGCGGGGACGCGCTCCAGGTCGTAGGGGTTCCTGGTGGTGCCTGCGATGCTGCTCACCGTCTGGTATGGGCTGAACGCCCACTCCGCCATGTTGGATTTCCCCAGGACCACCGCCCCCGCCTCCCGCAGCTTACGCACCTGGTAGGCGTCGTCCGGGGGCAGGCTCCCCTTCATGGCGAGGCTCCCCGCCGCCGTCTG
>DATKWN010000146.1:0-4825 GCA_035529515.1 Candidatus Krumholzibacteriaceae bacterium
CTCGGCGATGATCGCGTCCAGGAAGATCATCGTCGTGTCCTCGAACATGGTGCCCATGGGAGCCAGGCTCTCATGCTGACCCTTCAGCTGCCTTATGTGGTACTCGTCCTCCGCGGCGATGTCCTCCCGGCCGGGGATGTCCACGACGAGGTCCGCCGTCTGGGCCAACGGCGACTCCTCCTGGCTTGTTACGGCGACTACCTTGGCGTTGAGGCTCTTGGCCATCTGGGCCGCGGCCAGGGGCACCGTGGTCTTGCCGCTCCCGGAGATGACTATGACCATGTCGCCTTCGCCGACGTTGGGGTTGATGGTCTCCCCCAGCACGTAGACCTGGAAGCCCAGGTGCATGAGGCGCATGGCGAACGCCTTGCCCACCAGGCCGCTCCTGCCGGCGCCCACGACGAGCACCTTCTTACCCCGCGTCCTCGTGTCCATCAGGCTATCAAGCAGAGTCTTAACTTCCTCTCCGTTAAGGCCGCGGAGGGCCGCTGAGATGCTTTTTATCAGCTCCTCGTAGGCTTGGGCGAAGTACTCCATTTCGTGAGAAAGTGAGTTGAGAAGAGTAAATAACAGTTTAGCAGTCTGTGGAACTCCTCTTAAAACCTCATGGCATCAATGTTCTGATTTATATTATGATTCGATCCAACTCATTCACAGCCTCCGGCGGTGGCCGCGTATATACATTAGACGCTTGAACGAAGGAGACCTACACAAGGAGTTCCGCACTGGTTTCGAGTCGTTTGACACGGACGAAGACGGTGAACCATTCACCCTTTCCAAGTACCTGCATAGGGACGAGGAGAAAGGATACGAGACATACGTTTTAACAGACGAGGAGGAAATCTGTGCCATCGTCTCGTTCCAGGTCAGGAGCTTCACGAACCTTCACGACACACTATACCTGAGCCGGGTGGGCGTTGCAGAGCACCGTGGGGGTAAGGGATATGGGGCTAGGCTGATGGCGTTCATACTGGAAACATGCTACGAGAGAGGGGTGGCCATAATGTGCTGTGAAGCCGTCTCTGAGGCTGCGCCGTTTTTCGTTGCGCTGGGTTGGGAGGAGATGCTGAGCTACGACGACCCTCACTGGGGAGACGGCTGTAAGACGCTGATCTTCAGGGTGCCCCGTTAGCCCCTGTCCTGCTTGTCTATGTGGAGGGGCTGCCTCTCCAGCAGCTCTCCCTGCTTCTCCGTCCAGCAGTCGAGGCAGAGGACGCCGTACCGCGGCGTGTTGACCCTGACCTGATCCTTGTCTATCTCCTTCTCGCAGAGGGCGCAGACGTTCTCCTCGGTCTTCAGCTCGGTGATTACCTTGGGGTTCTCCCTGAGGTAGTTCTCTATGAGCCTGCTCTTGGATATCCTGTTCTCCTTGGCTAGGCTTGAGAGGGTTCTGTCCAGCTCCTCGGAGATGGATATGGATATCTTCTGTACCATCCAGACACACACGAATGGTAGGAAATAGGTAGTATATAAGTAATATGGAGGCTCAGCAGTGGCCGAGGAGCCTCTCCGCCGCCCTGTCCCTGCCGAACACCACGTAGTCCTTGAACCCGAGCGCCTCCGCCTTGGTCTTCTTGCCGTTGGCCACCGACACCATCTCGTCGAAGATGCGGCGCCCAACGCTGTTGAGGCTCTCGCCGCCGTCCAGGATGGTGCCCGCGTTGATGTCTATGTTGTCCTCCAGGTTCTCGTAGGTCTTGGGGTTGCCCGTGATCTTGATGACGGGCGCCACGGCGTGGCCCGTGGTGCTGCCTCGTCCGCTGGTGAAGCAGACCACTTGGGCGCCTGCTGCCACCATGTGGGTGACGCTGGGCACGTCCCAGCCTGTGCCGTCCTGAAGATACAGGCCCGGCTCGTCGGGGAGGTCGAACCTGTCCCACGTGTTCCAGAGGACGCCCTGTATGGGCTTGGTGCCGCCCTTCCTGATGGCGCCGAGGCTCTTCTCCTCGATGGTGGTGAGGCCTCCGTCGATGTTGCCCTTGCTCATGTACCGGCTGTCCACCCCCATTGCGCTGAGCCTCTTCTCCTGCTTCTCTATCATCTCGTAGATGTCTTTAGCCACCTTCTCGCTGACGGCGCGCCTCGCCAATATGTGCTGGGTGCCTATCATCTCCTGGGGCTCGCTGAAGATCACCGTACCCCCCTCCTCGATTAGCCTGTCCGCGGCCACCCCCACCGCCGGGTTGGCGGCTAGGCCGCTCGTGGCGTCGCTGCCCCCGCACTCCACCGCCAGCGTCAGCTCGCTCAGGGGATAAGTCTCTCTCCTGATCTCTCCGACCTCCTGAGCCATACGCTGAAGAGCCCGTACACCCTTCTCCATGGACTTTATGGTGCCGCCGTCCTCCTGGATGACTATGCTCTCGATGGGCTTCCCGGTGTCTCTGAGGCCCTCCATGAGGATGTCGTTGGTCAGCACCTCGCAGCCCAGCCCGAAGAGCAGTATGCCCGCCACGTTAGGGTTCCTGCCGGTGCCGACGAGGGCGTTCACCAGCATCTCGTCCGCATTGCAGCCGTGGTACTGGGTCACCGCGACGGCTCCCTCGACCTGGGCGGCCACCTGTTTCGCGGGCTCGTAGCTGCAGTCTATGGGGGCTATGACGAGCAGGTGGTTCCTTATCCCGACGCCGCCGTCGGGGCGCTCGTAGCCGTAGAACTCGTTCATTGCCCGGCCTCCATCCTGCTCGTGGGGAGCCGACCCGACTCCACGTTGTGGGTGTGAACCCACCCACCCACCGCTATTGGCTTCGAGGCCACTCCGATGACCTCGCCGTACTTTATGACCTCTTCCCCCTTGTCGAGCTTCCTGAGAGCCAGCTTGTGCCCAAATATGATGCCCTCGACGGGCTTCGCGTCGAGGATGACCTCGCCCATGGGGCTGAGGACCTCGACCTGCTCGCCCTTAGACACGTCGTCCGTCACGGTGGCGACGTTGTCCTTGTCGTCAAGCTGTATCGCCTTCTTCATCTTCAACCCTCCAACGCCTTCCTGGGTATGCAGGAGGTCCCGTCCGGTATAACCGCTACCTTCGACCCCTCCCCGTGGTGGTTCTTGAGCTCCTCGATGACCTCGGGCCAGCTCCTGATCCACTGGAATATCTCCTGCTCGTACCTCATCTCGAAGCTCTTCAGGGGATGCTCGCCATATATGATGAGCCTCTTGCCCCTTGCGAGGCCTCTGCTCCCGGGGCTCCAGAGGCTGGCTCCGACGTTCTTGCCGTGCCTGTTGAAGAGCCAGTGGTTTATGTCGCCGTCGGGGCAGTCGTTTACCAGCACTATGGTGCCGTCCGGTTTGACGCTGTTGTAGGCCGGCCAGAACCCGAGGTAGGGCTCGTTCTCCCTCATGTAGCTGCCCACCACCACGACGTCGGCCTCGGGGCTCTCCGTGGCGTGCCACTTCCTCGCCCCCGCCGCCGCCTTCCTCTGGGTCTCCACGAAGTCGCCGGCGTAGAGCTCCAGCGGGTCGCGTCTCAGGTTGAGCACCGTGTCTATCTTGTAGTCGAGCCCAGCCATCCTGGCGGTCTCCTCGGCGTCCAGCCTCATCACGTTGTCGTCGTTGCATAGGTAGCCCGTGGTCTCGTGGGGCGTCAGCCCTGGGCCGAAGCCTCCTATGTTGCCGTGGTTGTATCGGATGGTCTCTACGCCGGCGACGCCTGGGCATATGAGCTTCCCGCCGCCGCTGAGCCCCGTGAGCCTGTGGAAGAGCACGGTGCCGACGCCTATCTTGAGGTCGCAGGCCATCACCTCGCTGTTCACGTAGACCGGGCAGCCGCGGCTCGTCTCGCCCAGGTAGTCCAGCATCTCGTAGGGGTTGTGGTTATAGACCTGGTACTCGCTGACAATGTCGTCGCCCAGCTTCTTCACGAAGTCCCTGCGGCCGACGGTGCCGTGGGTGCCTGACGCTATGATGAAGCGCACGTTGTCACTGGGCACGCCCGCCCTATGCAGCGTCTCCAGGATGTGGGGCGCGTATTGGTGTGTCTTGGTGGGCCTGGTCATGTCGTCGAAGATGACGACCACCTCCTCCGCCTTCTCCGCAAGCTCGGCGAGGGGCCTCTGGCCCAGCGGGGCGTCGATCGCCGCCTTGATCCGCTCCGGCGTCATGGGCTTCCCGCCCTCGGACGCCACCTTGCACAGGTGCACCCTCCACTCATCGGGGAAGGTCAGGGTGAGGGGCTTGTCCTCGTACCAGCAGTGGTGAGGGATGCTAACTTTTCTCATGGGGCATCAACAAAATTCAAGCATCAAGCTGCAATATAACTCATACTTAAGCGAGGCGAGGAGCCGGAGCGAGGGTGAGGGGCTCAGGCGGCCAGGGGCGCCGCGGCGTGGAGCTCCTCTTCGCCGATGAGTACCGTTAAATACGCTGCGTTTAACCACTCTAGGCGAGGTGGAGGTTCTGTCAGAGAAGAAGTACGTCATCGACTTCGAGAGATGGACGGGCGGGGAGATGGAGTTCGTCGGCGAGGCCATAGGCTTCACGTATAGTGGCAAGTGGTACTCGCTGCTCTACACCAAGGCCGGGATGTACCGGGGTAACCACATCCACACCGTGGACCAGGTCTCGATCCTCCTCGACGGCAAGGGCAAGTACGTGTTAAAGGTGGACGGGAGGAACGTCGAGTACACCCTGGTGAAGGGTAAGCCGCTCCACGTGCCCGCGGGGGTGCCCCACATACTGCTCCCCGAGGAGGACATGCTGACGGTGGAGTGGTGGGAGGGGGCGTTCGACGCCGAGGAGTACGACTTCCCGGAGTTCATGGACGACGTGAGGGAGAGGATAAGCAAGTTAAAGGCCGGCTAGCGGCGCAGTAGAAAGAATTATAGAA
>DATKWN010000147.1:0-4938 GCA_035529515.1 Candidatus Krumholzibacteriaceae bacterium
CACCGTCTCCCCCGACGGCACGGCGTTGCAGTCCACCGCCATCATGGCTATCTCGGCGCAGACTTTTACGCCCTGGCTGAAGAGCCGCAGCGTGTTGGCGATCACCACGTTGGTAGGCGGCAGTATGTAGGGTAGCCGCGCATCAAGGGGCTCGGTCTTGGGAGGCCTCTGGCGGCTCATGCCCACATCCACGGTACCCGTGAGCACGTCGGTGCACGTTACCACCTCGACGCCCTGCTTCTCCAGCTTCTCCCTGAGCTCGTCTGGGAAGAGCTGGACGCCAGGTTCCCCGTAGCCCGTCTGGTGGGTCACGACCACGAGCTTCAGCCCGCTTCCCTTGAACATCTCAGCTGCCTTTTCGGCGGTGTAGCCCGTGGTGCTTGAGACGAGGACCGTGTCGATGCCGCGCTCCTTGGCGGCCTCCACGGCGATCTTCAGCGTCGCCTCGGTGTGCTCCTTTCCTGGCTTCTCGAAGTATACTACCTTCCGTTCTACGCTCATGTCGTTCAACTCTTGATGGTATGAATGATTGAATTATTGCGGGTTAATAAACTTGGGTTTATAGGACGTAGTTCTCCCGGTGGAACTCTCTTTGGCCGACGACAGGTATCTCGGCGCCGCAGTGGACGCACCTCTTGTCTTTGTCAAGGTCCCAGCCCGTTATCGTGTACCCTGATCGGCTGATGACGGGTTTACCGCAAACGTGGCATACTGTATCCTCGTAGCCGCCTCCCCTGACGTTGCCCACGAACACGTATCGGACCCCCTCCCCCATGGCTATCTCCCTGGCCCTAACCAAGGTCTCCACCGGCGTCGGGGGGACGTGCTGGAACTTGTATATGGGGAAGAACCTGCTCAGGTGGAGAGGCGTCTCGGGGCCCAGGTGCTCGACGATGTAGCGAGCCATCTCCCGAGTCTCGTCAGGGCTGTCGTTGGTCTCGGGTATTACGAGGAACGTCACCTCGACGTGGACGCCGTTCTCCTTCATGTGCTCCGTGGCGTCAAGTACGCTCTGGAGCTCGCCGCTGCAGTATTTCCTGTAAAACTCCTGGTTGAACGCCTTCCAGTCCACGTTCGCGGCGTCGATGACATCCACAACCCGCTCCAGGGCGGGTATGCTGATGTATCCGTTTGTGACGAGGACGTTCTTGATCTCGGACTCGTGGGCGAAGCGGGCGGTGTCCTCCACGAAGTTGAGGTTGATGAGGGGCTCGTTGTAGGTGTAGCTGACGCTGGCGCATTTCTGGACCATGGCGGCCTCCACGACCTCCTCTGGGCGCATGAACCGGGTGCGGCTCTGCTCCAGGTTGCTCATGCTTAGGTGGTAGTTTTGACACCACGGACACGTGAAGCTGCAGCCTACGCTGCTGACGCTGAGGCTCATGCTCCCGGGGTGGAAGTGGGCTAGGGGCTTCTTCTCTATGGGGTCCACGGCGAACGCCGAGAGCTGCCCATATGTGAGGCTGATGAGCTTGCCATCCCTGTTCTCCTTGGTGCCGCAGAACCCCTTCTCACCCGGCTTCACAGTGCACATTCTGGGGCAGATGGTGCAGCGCACCGTGTCGTCGGTTAGCTTCTCGACGAACCGAGACTCCATTCCCATTCATGGAGTGAAGGACAGGCGTCGATAATAACCGTTGCCACAGTGAAACTCCTTTAACTGTGGCTCCCCCTGGTTTCTTGATGTGGCTCACACGGCCCGACGCCAGAGGCATCCTAGAAGATCCCGGCGTCGTACGCGCGCTTCCACGGTACATAGACGTGGTGAGGAAGAAGAAGCACGCCAAGCACCTGATAGACAAGGCGGTCGAAGCCGAGTTCAGCAGACGCGACCCAGTGGAGACGCTGTGGGAGACCCACGGCGGCCTCCTTACGGGGTACAAAGACGTACAGGACTCGTACGACGCGTCGGGGAGTAAGCCGAAGAAGGTAGACGGCTCCTGGTACGACCTCAAGGTGCTGCTGGGGCATCGGCTTATGAAGGAGTGCAGTTTCTGTGTGCGCAGCTGCGGCGTGAACAGGCTTCGCGGGGAGAAGGGCTACTGCCGCGCGGGGCGCAACTTCAGCCTCTACTCGGCGTTCCCTCACATGGGGGAGGAGCCCGAGCTTGTGCCATCAGGCACCGTTTTCACGGGGGGCTGCAGCATCAGGTGCATCCACTGCCAGAACTGGGACATCAGTCAGTGGGGGAGCAGCGGCGCCAGCGTCACCCCCGAGCTCATGGCGGTTCAGGTGAAGGACCTCGCCGACAAGGGCTGCAGGAACCTGAACATGGTGGGCGGCGACCCGACGCCAGTGACGTGGCAGTGGCTGGAGACGTTCAGGCACGTGGACACCGACATCGCCACCGTCTGGAACAGCAACAGCTACTACTCGGAGGAGGTTTCTAGGCTACTCGCCGGGTTCATCGACGTCTACCTCCTCGACTTCAAGTACGGCAACAACGAGTGCGCGGAGGGCATCAGCGACGCCCCCGGCTACTGGGAGGCGTGCACACGCAACCACCTTATGGCCCATGAGCACGGCGAGCTAATCATCCGGGTCCTCGTGCTGCCCGAGCACAACGAGTGCTGCACCCGGCCCATACTCCAGTGGATACACGACAACCTCGGCTCTTGGACCCGCATCAACCTCATGTTCCAGTACCGCCCCGAGTGGAGAGCCAAGGAGAGGCCAGAGCTCAGCCGTAGACTCACCTCCGAGGAGATCGAGGAGGCTAGGAACATCGCCGCCGATGTCGGTCTTAAGAACCTTGTCCGTGGATGAAACCTCAACCTTTACCCAACGGGGAAGGGAAACGCATTACAGAAGGGGGGACCAAGAATGGGTGAAAACTGGGAAACCGGGCTCGGATACAAGCTAGCGATGGGAGTCGCGGTAGCCACCATACTCATCTCGCTGCTGGACATGCTTCACGCGCCCATCTTCATGAGGGAGACTGCGTCGACCAAGGCGCAGGTCCTGGGGCAGGACGTGGTGAACCTCTTTCTCGGCGTGCCAGCGACACTGTATACGGTGAACTTGTCGAGGAAGGGCTCCCTCAAGGCTAGAACGGCGTTGATAGGGCTCATGGCTTACTTCGCCTACACCTTCCTGTCGTACAACATACTGTTCAAGCTCAACGACGGTTTCCTGCTGTACACCGCTGGCTTCGGGCTGAGCCTGTACGCCACCCTGCTGAACATAGCCGGGTTAGACATGGAGGGGCTGCGCATCGTGGCCAGCCCATCAATGAGAAAGTGGACACCCATGGTCATGACGTTCATACTCCTGATCGTCGTCGTGCTCTGGACGCCAGACATAGCTTACTACTACTCTACCGGGAAGCACCCTACTAGGATAATCGAGGAGGGAATACACACCCTCGCGATACACTTCCAGGACCTCAGCATAGTAGCACCGCTGGCACTCCTCACCGCTTGGCTCATCAGGAAGGATGAGAAGATGGGATACGTGTTGGCACCTGTAATACTCGTGAAGGCGCTGAGCATAGCGTTGGCGGTGCTGGGAATGATTACCGTGATGCACTTCTCAGGCACACCGGCTGCAATCGGAGAGATCACGGTGTTCGTCATCGGAGCCTTGGTTATCGGGAGTTACACCCTGAGGTTCTACAAAGGCATAGAGATGACAGTGGATTAGGGGAGAGTGGCGGGGCAGCTTACTCTACAGCATCCTCAAGCACAGCGGCTAGTTCGCCTTTCCAGTAAGGCGTCTGAGGTTCTCGTCTAAGACGTTGCCACATTGCCAGCAGAGCGCAACGTGTTCAGGCATCTTCGTGCCGCATTTTTCGCACACGATAATGTATTCCTCTTTTTTATCCGACTTGAAGAAGTCATCCAGACTCAGCTTAATCAAAGATACCCATGCTCTACTCCACTGCTACGCTTAAAATGTTTTATCAGAAAACATATCTATTCACATCTATCAGCGTCGTCGCCCCGATAATATCGTATAAATAAATCTCCGAAAAACCAACTTTTTTCGTTGTTATCGAAATTCTTTTCACGTTGAATCACGTTATTTCATTTAGGGAACGGGTGTTTAATCAATAACACCCAGAAAAGGGTCAAAGCCACCCTCGATGTTGATAAACCATGGCCCAGCTCAGAACAAGGCAGCCCATAGGGAACTACGAGTTTGAGGGACCATACCAGACCACTGAACGGGTGCCTGAGGCAGAGGGGCTGCTGGCCGTGATAACCAGCGATGGGAGGCAGAACTACCTCATCGACGTCATCCACACACCTGACATTCTGGCCTCGATAAGTGACAGCCCCAGACGCAGCTGCTGGGAGCAGTATAATAGAGGCATCCTGCTCTACGCCTTCCTCAGAAGCGACGACCTCGAGGCGGAGACCTACCAATCGATAAACAGGGACATCAGGACAGAGATGCGAAACATTCCCTGCAAGTGAATAGCCTAAGGCTAGACACAGAGTGCTCCACAAAAAAAATTCTTAACAAATACTACGCGAAGAGGTGCTTCTCCAGCTCCGCCTTTTCCTTGGCAAGATTACGTACACGCTGGGTATAGTCATCAACCAGATCCTCATACTTGGACAATACTTCCTTCATCTCTTCGCTGTTCCTGCGCACCTCTATGAACCTGTCTATGTCGTCCGGGGACCGGACCCGGATTAACCTGCCGCCGGTCCTCGCCTCCTTTAAAATCCTGAGATTTCTTCTAACTCTTCTGTAAGTCGAGTCAGATTTTATCCGGTTTATCTCGTTATCGATCTCCATAATCTTGATTAAAGTAGATTTTCGCGATGACGCCATCAAACATCATATGGTGATCCTGACTTAAATAACCGATTATTACACAGTCGTTAAATATTTGATTAAATCCGTGGTCCGTGAATACCTTTAAAAAACATGTTCCGTTATCTTTCCCCGTAGAAGCGTATTCAATTCTGAGTTTTAAACGGAATATAC
>DATKWN010000148.1:0-3049 GCA_035529515.1 Candidatus Krumholzibacteriaceae bacterium
CGGAAGTTCGAGTCTTCCCCGGGGCGCCAAACTCACCCCAGACGACTTAAAGTAAAATATCTTAACGCCATTATTTTCTCTGTGACCGGCAAGCCTTTACTTCTCTTCGACATGGACGGCACCCTCATAAAGATGACAGACGCCTCCAGGCACAGCCAACGCATACGGCACAACGTGTCCTACGGCTCCGTAAAGCATCGTATGAAGGAGATCGCCGCGGCCCACGGAGTGCCGTATGAGGATGTATCTAATTTGGAGAGGATGGCGCACATCTGGAACGCCGCGAGGGCCTACGCGGACCACAACGGCTTCCCGGAGGAAGACACGCAGGCCCTGATGAGCGCCATCAACGTGCCCTTCATGGAGGAGGAGAAGGCCGACCACGCGATTAGCGTCCTCATCCCCGGCACGGTGGAGGCGCTGACGACGCTCAGAGACCTGGGCTACGAGATGGCGCTGGTGACCACGGCCTCAAGGTGGTCGGTCGAGAGGATACTCGGCAGCCCAGAGTATGGGCGCCTCGGACGATTCTTCACACACACGGTGACCAGGGACGACTGCACCTACGTCAAGCCCGACCCCGAGGCCATAGAGAAGGCGTTACGGCTCTACGGCAGAGACGGCTTCGTCTACATCGGGGACTCGGACCACGACGCCGAGGCCGCCAAGGTGGCTGGAGGAGCCTTCATACTCATAAACACAAGATGCTACGAACAGGAACACATTAAACGGCTTGAACCCGACGCCGTGATCACAGGCCCCGATGAACTACCCGACGTTCTTCAAAGCCTCGGATACGCCTGAGGAAAAGATCAGGGCTGTACGGCCTCCCGTTAACTTTATGTCCCGCCCACACGCACCACCACGGATATGAGGTTCAACTCCCGGCGCTCACCCGTCTACGGCACCCACGGCATGGTGGCCAGCAGCCAGCCCCTCGCCTCCATGGCTGGAGTAAGCGTCCTGCAGCGAGGAGGAAACGCCGCCGACGCAGCCGTAGCCGTCGCGGCGGCCCTCAACATGACTGAGCCCACGAGCACGGGAATAGGCGGAGACTGCTTCTGCCTCTTCTTCGACGCAGAGAACAAGGAGGTGAAGGCGCTCAACGCGAGCGGCAGGGCCCCCGCCGGCCTCAGCATAGAGTACCTGGCGGAGCAAGGCATCACGGCGCTCCCACGGGTCAGCGTCCACACCGTCACCGTGCCCGGCGCGGCGGCGGGCTGGGTCGACACGGTGGAGACCTTCGGCACCATGACGATGCATGAGGTGCTCGCCCCCGCCATCAAGCTGGGAGAGGAAGGCTTCCCCGTGAGCCCCATCACCGCGAGGGCGTGGGACAGAGGCATACCCCGACTCAAGAACGGCCCCCACTACGAGGAGCTCCTCATAGACGGCGAGGCGCCACGCGCCGGCGGACTCATGAAGAACAAGAACCTGGCCCGCACCTTCAGGGAAGTAGCCGAGCACGGCAAATCCGGCATCTACGAGGGCAGGATCGCTGAGGAGATCGTGAAGGTGCTGGGCGACATGGGTGGAACCATGACCCTGGACGACTTGAAGAGCCACAGGAACACCTTCCCGGAGCCCATCACCACCAACTACAAGGGGCTAGACGTCTACGAGGTCCCGCCCAACGGGCAGGGCATCACCGCCCTCATCGCCTTGAATATCCTAGAGGAGTACGACTTCGACGGCGTCCCCCACGGCTCGGTCAAGCATCTTCACACCCTCATCGAGGCCATGAGGCTGGCCTTCGCGGACACGCGGTGGTACGTGGCCGACCCCGACGTGGTCCACGTCCCGGTCAAGGAGCTCATCAGCAAGAGGTACGCTGCTACGCGCCGCAGGCTGCTGGACCCTGAGAAGGCCTCGGTGGGTGTCCAGAGGGGCTCGCCCGTAGCGGGAAGCGACACCGTGTACTTCTGCGTCGTAGACGGAGAGGGCAACGCCTGCAGCTTCATCAACAGCAACTACAACGGCTTCGGCACCGGCATCATCCCCAGGGGCTGCGGCTTCACCCTCCAGAACAGGGGCTACGGCTTCAGCCTCGACCCCAAGCACCCCAACAGGCTCGAGCCGGGGAAACGGCCCTACCACACCATCATCCCCGGGATGGCGACGAAGGAAGGCGAGCTCTACGCACCCTTCGGCGTCATGGGCGGCTATATGCAGCCCCAGGGCCACGTCCAGGTGGTCGTCAACATCGTGGACTACGGGATGAATCCCCAGGAGGCTCTCGACGCCCCCCGGTTCTGCATCCTAGACGGCACCAGCGGCGGC
The DNA here is from genome assembly GCA_035529515.1 of Candidatus Krumholzibacteriaceae bacterium. Lineage (GTDB taxonomy): Archaea > Thermoproteota > Bathyarchaeia > TCS64 > TCS64 > RBG-16-57-9. The sequence continues at coordinate 2,281 of DATKWN010000148.1, forward strand.
AAGGTGCACCTGGAGGACGGGATCAGCGTACAGGTGATGAGTCAGCTGGCCGCAATGGGGCACGAGGTCGTGCCGGCGTCAGGGTGGAGAAGAGTAGTCTTCGGGAAAGGCCAGATCATCCACAGGAACCCGGAGACAGGGGTCCTCACCGCAGGCTCCGACCCCAGGGGGGACGGGTGCGCCATCGGCTGGTAGCGTCTACCTCGTCCACCTTTCTCTCAGCATCTCCTCCACGTCCGTCGCGTCGCTCAGGTGGTCGTGCTCTGATGCCCAGATGTGAAGGAAGACGCCTGTGACGTTGTGGCTCCTGAGCGTGTCCAGCGCGGCCTCGTAGCACCTCGATAACGTTAACGTCGGGAACCTGCACATGCTGGGAATGAGAAGCCTCAGGGAATTCATCGACAGGCTGTGATGCTACTCAAGGTTGAGGATGCTGATTTGAGATCGTCGTGGCATCTACCATTGGAGATGCGCTTCTCTCTCAGGCGTACCCACCGTTTGAATCCAGTCTAGCCTTCCACCATGAACTCTATCCAAGGCGTATACGTCTCCTCTTCGACTTCGAGGCGGGAGATTTGCTTCCCTATCCGATACCTGCCTTCACCTAACCATCTGATGTCCACGACCGGCCTATACGTCTGCCCTGGAGCTAACACTTTACACGCCGCATCATACCCAGAGTCGGGGGCATGGACGTTCAGCTCATGCCAATAGTCGCCGGTCCATTCCTGAATCCTGTAATCGACGTCAACCATGATAGTATCTCTGT
>DATKWN010000149.1:0-3509 GCA_035529515.1 Candidatus Krumholzibacteriaceae bacterium
TCCGGCGTCTCATGGAACTACCTCATGGACGCGCTGTCCAGACACGGCGTCGACGTCGCTACGCTGAAGATCGGGTCGGTCAACCCTCTCCCAGTCAACCAGCTAGGCGAGCTCATCGGCCAAGTGGACAGGCTACTGGTGGTGGAGGAGCTTGAGCCCTACATCGAGCTGAGGATAAAGGCGATGGTCGCAGACACCGACAGGAAGGTTAAGGTGCTGGGCAAACAGGACGGCACCCTCCCGAGCGTCGGCGAATACGACTACGATCTTGTGGAGCAGGCAGTGCTCAAGCTGACAGGAGGCGAAAAACAGTGTGACGCTGAGCTTGCCGCCAGACAGGCCGAGGCGAGCAGCCTGGCGCCTAGGCGCAGCCTGCCCTTCTGCCCGGGCTGCCCCCACAGGGGCTCCTACATCGCCCTGAACCAAGCCATCAAGGAGCTGGGCTACAAGCAGGACGAGGTTATAGTCACAGGGGACATCGGGTGCACCATCCTCGGCATGCATCCGCCCTTCAACAGCTGCTGGAACGAGGTCAGCATGGGTGCAAGCATAGGGCTAGCCATCGGGCTCAAACAAGCGGGTGTAGAGAACCCTGTCGTCGCCACCATAGGTGACAGCACCTTCTTCCACGCGGGGATGCCGCCCGCCGTCAACGCCGCGTGGGGAGACACCCCAGTCGTCATCGCGGTCCTCGACAACGAGATCACAGGCATGACGGGCCACCAACCCAACCCAGCGAGCGGCTACAACGCCCTCAGGAAGCCTGTCCCGCGCATCAAGATCGAGGAAATCCTCGGAGCCACCGGCATCAAGAAGATCAAGGTGGTTGACCCGTTCGATCTCGAAGCGTCCAAGGAAGCCTTCAAGGAGGCGCTGCAACACGACGGCCCCTCAGCCATCGTACTTAGGCGCATGTGCGCTCTCGTGGCGCGTCGGCAACGCCTCACAGGATCCCCGAGCCATGTGAACCCAGAAAGGTGCACGGGATGCCTCCTCTGCGTCAGAACCCTCAGCTGCCCGGCAATGGAGGTAAAGGAGGGCAAGATGGAGATAAACCAGAACACATGCGAAGGCTGCGGCCTATGCGCCCAGATATGCCCCTTCCAAGCCATAGAGGGAGGCGACCAGTGATGGTGAAGGAGTACAACATGCTCATCAGCAGCGTCGGCGGACAGGGAGGTATAACCCTCTCCCGGGTCATCGCCAACGCCGCCATGAGTCAAGGGCTGAACCTTCGGGTCGGCGAGACGCTGGGAATGGCTCAGCGGGGCGGCGCCGTCCAGAGCCATGTCAGGCTCGGCGAAGACGTCCACGGCTCCCTCATACCCGAGGGTGGAGCCGACGTCCTCCTCGCCTTGGAGCCCAGCGAGGCAGTAAGGGTCAGCAAGTATCTGGGGCCACAGACCCGTGTTATAATTAACACCGCCCCCATTTACCCCATCCCCGTTATGCTGAAGCAGGTGAAGTACCCGAGCCTCGACGAAATCACCGGTGCCTTGGAGGCCATCGGCTGCGAGGTCCATGCAGTGGACGCGTCCCGGATAGCCCGGGAGACCAAGGCTCCTAGGAGCCTAAACATAGCCGTGCTCGGGGCCTACATGGAGCTGGGCGAAGCGGTGCTCACCGAGGACGCCGTCAAGGAGTCTCTGAGAAAGACCCTGCCGGCCAGGTACCTCGAACAGAACCTCCGAGCCTACGAGGGGGGCCGCCAAGCCCTAGCCGTTTAACGGGGTTCATCGCCCCTCTTTTATTCTGCCGTCCATATCAACACAGGATCATCTATGAGCCTGAGCTGTCCAGTCCACGAGGGAAACCTGGATAACTGCGCCTGCACAAACATGGAGTGCGAGAGGAGGGGGATGTGCTGCGCTTGCGTAGCCAACCATCGTTCCCACGGAAACCTGCCTGTTTGCCTCAGGCCACCTGCTAACTAGTATCGAGGTACCCAGCAGAACTTTGTCAGATCGCTGACCCTCAGCATGACGCTGCCGATTCTCCGGGGCCCCTTCACTGGCTCCTGCTCTTCCAGCGTTCAGATATCTCCCGAGCCGTGGCGAACCATACACCCGGATACTTCTCCATGTACTCCATGGTGCGTTCCAAGAGCATGATGTTCCCGGGCTTGCCGATGATCTGAGGGTGGAACATGCTTGTCCAGCAGAGGCCGTAGCGGTAATAGCCGTCGAACGCCGTGACCCATATCTGGTAACCCGTCTCTGGGCTCAGCATCCGTGCCTTGTAGTTGCCGAAGGGGTAGTCTGCGAAGATGTGGAAGTCGTCCATCTCGTAGTAGCTGGGCACCTCGACGAGGCCGTTGGGAAGCGTGTACGGCATGTCGCTGCCCCTGAGGCTGCTGTCGTAGATGAACCCGTTCTCCGCAAGTATATCCAGGGTGTTGGGGCTCAGCTCGCCGCCGGCGGTCCTGTTCCCCACGGGCCTGTACCCCGTGGCGTCCTCGATGGCCTGCACACACTTGAGCGTCCTCTCCGTCTCCTCCTCCCTGCCGAGATCTGTGATCTTCTCGTGCACCCAGCCGTGGGTGGCCACGTCGTGCCCCCGCTCAACGATCTCCGCCACCTCATCGGGGTGGTTCACGGCGTTCATTGCCACCACGAACCACGTGGACTTGATCCTGTGCTCGTCGAGGAGGTCAAGGATACGTGGGATGATGCCTGCCCTCCACACGTAGTCTCCCTGAGAGATGACCCGAGGCATGTCCGCGACCCCGGGCATGTTCCCCATGAACACGTACTCGGCGTCAAGATCAAACGTAAAACAGACGGCACACTGTTTGCCATCCGGCCAAACCGACTCCAATACTTATCACTAGAGAATAAGCCACATCTTGGCGAAAAGATTTCCCATTATCACTGCGAGACCAGCAACGTATCCATGTAGAACAGGTAATGAGGTTCGTTTCCCGAGTCAACTATCTTTATCACCAGTTCTATGGTGTAGACTCCGGGCTCGGTTGGCGTGAAAGGAACGTTGATTGGGTTACTCTTTCCGTACCCGTTCAGCCAACGGGGTTCGAGGTCAGCCAAATTATATAATATGTCAGGCTCAAAGGGACCGGGAGGCTCCTGTCTATATATCCGAATATCCACCGAATGAACCGAGTTGACTAGGATTGGCAGAAACATTGGGTTATGGAGTCTGAACTCCAGATCCGCTCTATCATTTACCTTGAATTCATGGGCGTCTCCCTTGAATACTATCTCTAAAACCGAGTTTGAGACCGGAGGCACTATGAAATAATATGTGTATAAAGCGGCGATAAGGCACGAAACTCCTCCGACAATACACAATATATCATGTTTTTTCATGGTTCACGGCCTCCCTTTTTATCTTTATATCTATCTACATATATGTACTCGGCGTCGAGATCGAAGGTTAAGCACACGGCGCACCTCTTACCGTCAGGCCACACAGAACCCATGACAACTCAGAGGGTACTCGCCCTCGGCGTGTATAAGGTTCACCTCAAGGCTAAGCCTATATCTACAGAA
>DATKWN010000150.1:0-3911 GCA_035529515.1 Candidatus Krumholzibacteriaceae bacterium
CGGACTGGCGCCCGGTGCTGAGCAGCACGCACCCGCCAAAAGCGCCTCCCTTCAACGCGTGGGCGCCTATCACCTTGTCGACCGCGTTGTGCCTCCCCACGTCCTCCGCGAAGGCAAGCCCCTCGCCTTCCCTGCCACACAGCATGGCTGCGTGTGTCCCCCCTGTCCTCCTGTGGACGCTGCTCCTTCTGTTCAGCATGGTGATCATGTCCTTCAGGCGGCTGGCCTCTACCCTCAGGTCCGACGAGACCTCTGGTAGCCTAGTGAGCGATCTCTCTGCCCTGGGGCTGGAGCCGCAGGCGGTGACTATCAGGTTCATCATGCTCGCCGACGCCTCACGCAGGTCTACGGCGCCCTTTAGCCCCACCTTGATGTTGCCGTCGTCTACCTCGATGCAGTCTATCTCCTCGACGGACTCTATGATGCCCTGCGTCAACAGGTAGCCGGCCGCCAGCTCCTCCCTCAACTCGGGGGTCGCGATCAGGGTGACGTGGTACTCGCCGTTGACGAATATGCATACGGGCTCGTCGAGGGCGAGCTCCTCCTCGGCCTCATCAGACGCCGGGTGCTCCCCTAGGCTCATGGACCGTATCCTCCTGCTCTCAGTCACCATCGACGCTCACCCGCCGTACTGCTCCTTGATCTCCCGCCACCTGAAGCAGTGGGTGAGGTGGTCGTTGACCATGCCCACGCTCTGCATGTAGGCGTACATGATGGTGGGGCCCACGAAGCTGAACCCAAGCCTCCTCAGATCCTTGCTTATCCTCCTGGAGAGGTCCGTCTCTGCTGACATCTCCTTCCAGCTGGTGAACTCGTTCATGATGGGCCTGTGGTCTACGTACGCCCAGAGGAACTCGTCGAAGCTGCCGTGCACCTCCTGCACTTTTAGGAGCGCCCTCGCGTTCTTCACATGGCTCTCGATCTTCCGCCTGTTCCTGATGATGCTCGCGTCCTGCACAAGCTCATCCACTCTCTCCGGCGTGTACTCCGCTATCTTCGCGGGGTCGAAGCCGTCGAAAGCCCTCCTGTAGTTCTCCCTGCGTTTGAGAACCGTGGACCAGCTGAGCCCCGCCTGGACCCCCTCCAGCAGTATGAACTCGTACAGAACCAGGTCGTCGTGGACCGGAACACCCCACTCCTCGTCGTGGTAAGCCCTGGCGATGGTGTCCCTGTCGCCCCAGCACCTCGTCTTCCCGTCGGAAGCCATGGGTATAATAGATGTAGCTCAGGATTTAACTTGTAAGCCGTCCCTACCTCTGTATAGACTTCCTTATGGCCTCGGCCACCGCTTCCTTGTCCTTGACCTCTACCATCACCTTGCTGTACCGGTGGCCTCTGAGGCTCAGGGTGACGACCTTGTCGCCGTCCTCCATGTAGTAGAACACCATGCCGTCTCGGGTGCCGAAGCCGCCCATCCGGGGGTACTTGCAGCTCATCTTGGCGGTGGAGACGCTCTCTAGGTTCTCCACGGGTAAAGCAAACCCGTCCGTCATCCCCAACAGGTTCTCGTGTTCCTTGAACCGTATCCTGATGACGCCGCCGGATGCCTCTACGTCCACCATGTGCGTGTTACTGGTGTGGGGTTGCATAAGTTTTATTAGCCTGTACCCATGTACCCGTTCTCAGTGTTCGGAACCATATGAACATAATTCTGAACCTTGTTTTATGTGGCTCTTGCCACGGCGAGGAGAGCTAGACGGGTGGAAGAGCCGCCAGAGGATGACCAACGGAACGGCATCGAACGGGTCCAGGAAGGCATAAAGAACAGCCTCGAAGACATCGGCACCTACTTCCAGATCACAGGGGCCCAGAAGATTATACGCAGGTACTTCGCCATGAACGCCTTCGACGGCGCCATGACCAGCCTCGGAGTCGTGATAGGAGCCTACCTCAGCCAAATCCATGACCCGCGCAGCGTCATCGGCGTCATCATCACCAGCGGCATCGCCATGATGGTGTCGGGATTCAGCGGCACCTACATGACTGAGAGCGCCGAGAGGAGCCACAGCCTCAACGAGCTGGAGGACGCCATGCTGGTCAACCTAGACGACACGGTTTACGGCAGGGCCGGCAGGTTCATCTCGGTCTTCGCTGCCCTGGTCGACGGCTCCGCCCCGTTCATGGCCTCGATACCCAGCGTCATACCCTTCCTCCTGGTGCCTAGGCTGATAGACACAGCCACGGCCTTCATCGCCTCCATCGGCGCCAGCCTCTTCACCCTGTTCATCCTGGGCGTCTACCTCGGCAGGATCAGCGGGGAGAACATCCTGTACTCCGGGTTGAAGATGGTGGTCTCGGGCGCAGCGGTGGCGATAATCGCGCTGCTCCTCAACGTGCACTAGAGGCTGTAGTAGTATCTGCCCGACTGTTTCTGCTCCCTGTCGAGCCTGCTGTCCGACTTGTTGACGCGGGGCCGCTTGGTGTCCGGGTCGCGCCTGAAGGTGACCTCCATCTCCTTGAGGAAGCCGTTCATGCCGTCCTCGAGGCTCACCGGGTCCCCCGCGTGGCCATATACCCCCGCCTCCCCGGTGAACACCATGAGCTTGTCCGCGATGAAGTCCTGGGTGACTATGTCGTGCTCGACCACGAACGCGGTGACTGCCCGCATCTTGGTTATGCGTCTGATGGCGTGAGCCATCGCCAGCCGCTCCTCCACGTCCAGGTAGGCGCTGGGCTCGTCCAGCAGGTAGATGTCGGCGTCCCTGCTGAGGCACTCCGCGATGGCCACCCGCTGGAGCTCTCCGCCGCTGAGGATGCCCACGTCCCTGTCCAGGAACCGCTTCACGTTCAGGGGCTCCATGATCTCGGCCCTGTACCAGCTCTCGACGTACTTGGTTCCGGCGGCCTTCCTGAGCACGTCCTCGACGGTGCCCTCTATGTCGCCGCTGATGTACTGCGGCTTGTAGCTCACCTTGATGTCCGGGTCGCTGACACCCCCCTCCGTGGGCTCCTCCACGCCGGCGAGCATCTTCACGAACGTCGTCTTGCCGATGCCGTTCATCCCTAGGATGCCCACCACCTCCCCCATGGATATGCCGCCGGCCTCCACCTCCAGCTTGAACGCGCCGTAGTCCTTCACCAGCCTGGACCACTCGAGCATGTTGTAGGTCCGCTCCTGCGCCTCCATTGGTGGCTTCTCGTGGAACACGATGGGTGTCTGCCTGAACCTCACGTTCTCGTCAGGGATGTAGCCGTTGATGTAGATGTTGATGCCCTCACGCACAACGTGGACGTTGGACACGATTCCGTAGACGTCGGGCTCGCCGTAGAGGATGAAGACGTCGTCGCTCATGTAGTCCAGGACGGCGAGGTCGTGCTCCGCCGTCACCACCATCCTGTCCTCCTTGGCCAGGTTCCTGATGATCCGTGCCGCCCGGGTCCTCTGGTAGATGTCCAGGAAGCTACTGGGCTCGTCGAAGAGGTATATCCGGGCGTCACGGCAGATCGCCGTAGCTATTGCGACTCGTTGGAGCTCTCCTCCGCTGAGCACGTTCATGTCACGGTCCAGTAGGTGCCCGATCTCAAGGTCGTCGATGATGGACTCCAGCACGCCGCGCTCGTCCAGCTTCCTCAGCACGTCCCCTACACTCCCCTTGACGACGCGGGGTATCTTGTCCACGTACTGGGGCTTGTGCACGGCCTTCATGGTGCCGTCGTAGACTCCGCCCAGGTACTCTTCCAGGGGCTTGCCCCTGAAGTACTCCAGCACCGCCTCCTTCTCGGCGGGCTTCTCGTGGTCCCCCATGTTGGGCACCAGTTCGCCGGACAGGATCTTCAGTATGGTGGACTTGCCTATGCCGTTGCGGCCGATGAGCCCCACCACCTCGTTCTTCCGGGGCGTCGGTAGCCTGAACAACGTGAACTCGTTGGGGCCGAACCGGTGGATGTGGTCCTTATCCAGCTCGTCTGGG
>DATKWN010000151.1:0-8929 GCA_035529515.1 Candidatus Krumholzibacteriaceae bacterium
TGTTTCTTTCTCCCAACATTGAACTCTAGGAACTCGAACTCGCCTTGCTGATCCATTATGGCGTCAAGAATCTTTGACAGGATCATGGAGTCGATGAGATGTCCCTCGACTTCAATGACTTGGGATAAGGTCTCGTCGTCCTCAAAGGATCGGAAGACTATCCCTTGCCAATCATCTCACCAAGGGGTACCACTCTGCAGGGATGTATAATAAATGTTTTTACCCATATGCCGGTTAGCAAGCGACATGAAGAACCAGGGTAGTATGAATGTGATTGCATAAAACAGCCTTTTAACTATAAAGTGGCTAATATCGTTAAGGTAAAGATATGAATAAGGACTCTTATCCAAAAATAGTTGTAACTCCCCCCGGGCCAAAGGCGAGAAGACTCATCGAAAGAGACCGACAAATACTTTCACCCTCCCTCTCCCGCACAGCTCCCCTCGTAGGAGTGGAAACAGAAGGGGTATGGGTCAAAGACATCGACGACAACATATACCTGGACTTCGGCTCCGGCATAGCGGTCGCAAACATCGGACACCGCCACCCAAAGGTCACCGCCGCGATCATTGAACAAGCCCAGAAATGCGATCACGTCAACAGCTGCGACTACTTCACCGTCCCCCAGGTGGAGTTCGCCGAAAAACTCAGCCGAGTAATGCCTTGGAAGGGATCGAAGCGGTTCTTCTTCGGAAACAGCGGCTCCGAGGCGGTCGAGTGCGCCATCAAACTGGCTCGAGCCCACAGCCGTCGACTATACTTTCTCGGTTACACACGGTCGTTCCACGGCAGAACCATGGGCGCCCTAGCCTTCACGTCGACCAGCAGCAAGGCAAGGAAACACTTTGGGCCTATGATGCCCGGAGCCGTCTTAGCCCCCTACCCATACTGCTATCGTTGCCCCTTTAAACAAGAACACCCTGACTGCGGGCTATACTGTCTCGACTACATCAAAGAACACATCTTCAGGTTCGTTGTGACCCCCGAGGAAGTGGCTGGGCTGATCTTCGAGCCCCTCCTTGGAGCAGGCGGCTACGTCTCTCCGCCACAGGAATACTGGCCAAAGATCCGTGAATTATGCGACGAAAACGGTATTTTACTGATTGCAGATGAGATCCAGACAGGTTTCGGCAGGACGGGTAAGATGTGGGCGTGCCAGCACTGGGATGTAGAGCCAGACATCATGTGCATGAGCAAGGCGATAGCCGCGGGCTTACCCATGGGGGTGTGCGCAGCCAAAGGCGAGGTGATGGACTGGGAGGAAGGCGCCCACGAAAACACTCTCGGCGGAAACCCGATAATCATATCGGCGGCCTCCGCGGTCATCGACGTGCTCACCACAGACAGGCTCTGGGAGAACGCCGCAAAGATCGGGGGATACATCAAAAAACGCCTAACCGAGGCCCAGGATGAGTTAGATATCATAGGCGATGTCCGCGGCAAAGGTCTGATGATCGGGTTAGAACTGGTGAAAGACAGAGAAACAAAGGAGCCAGCGGTGGATGAACGAGATCAAGTCATCATAGACGCATTCAAGAAAGGGCTCCTCCTACTGGCCGCAGGCCCATGCAGCATTCGAATGGCCCCGCCCCTCATACTCACGAAAGAACAAGCTGACAGCGGCATAGACATACTGTTAGATGTACTAAAGAACGTGTAACCATCCAACTACACCACTCACCCTCGAAGAGGAGTACGCCGAAACAGGTCTGAACGTCTTCGAGGACTCTCTAGGACCCGAGGTGAACCCCGTCCAAAAAAGGGGTTAGAGCTGATCACAGCCCAGGTTGAAGGCTGCCTCGTTCACCTTTACCGTTCTGGGGGGGACACGGCTCATGACCGCTTCACGCAGGGACTCCGTCTCGAAGGGGAGTCTCCCGCTGGCGGCCAGGGCACCGAGGAGCACGACGTTCATGGTTCGCTCGTTACCGGCCTTCACGGCCAGCTCCGTCGCGTCGAAAGACACCACCTTCCCAGAGAGCCTCCCCAACGCCTCGATCAGCAGAGAGACGTCCGGGTAGGCGTCGGCCCCGATGTTTGCGTCCATGGACGGCACCGGGCGAGTGTTGGTGATGATCAACGTCTCCTCGTTGGCGTACTTCAGGGCCAGTCGCAGAGTCTCGTTAGGCTCCAGACCTAGAAGGACGTCTAGGGACCTGCTTGGACACAGTGGGCCATAGACCATGTCACCGATCCTGACGTGGGAGTGCACCTTGCCTCCTCTCTGGGCGGCGCCGAAGGTCTCGCCGACCCTGACCTTGAAGCCCTGCTTGACAGCGGCCTCTGCTACTATGTGGCTCGCGAGGACGCTGCCCTGCCCACCGACGCCTGTCACGATGAGGTTGAACTCCTTCAAGTCTTTCACGTTGGCCACCATCCTAGAACTCTCCCTCCCCGACCTTGTCGTGTGCATGGAACCTGCAGACCTCCTCCTGAGCGCATAGACCGCATCCCACGCAGAGAAGGGGGTCGATGAAGGCGACTCCTTTCCCGCCGGCTGCGTTGGTCTTTGACTCGTCGAACCCGATGGCGGGGCACCCGAGCCAGAGGCACATCTTGCAGCCTGTGCAGCCATCGTTCACCACGTAGAGCGGCGCTTTCTGCCCTTGGCGACGGAGCTCACGGGAGCGCTGTAGGGCACATACTCTCCGTGTGACCACCACGGAGGGGCCGCCCTCGTGTTCTAGGGCCTCCTTCATCGCGTCTATGGTCTCCTTCAGGTTGTAGGGGTCAACGGTCTTGACGTGTTGGACGCCCAAGGCCCTGCATATCTCCTCGATCGAGGGCGCCTTCGTTTCCTCGCCAAGCAGGGTCACCCCGGTGGAGGGGTTCGGTTGATGGCCTGTCATACAGGTCCAGTAGTTGTCGAGCACCAGGATCAACTGCTCCGCCTTGTTGTAGACCGCGTTGGTTATTGGGGGAAGGTTCGTGTGGAAGAACGAGGAATCGCCGAGCACGCTGACGATCTTACCGTCTCTGTAGCCGACATGGTACTGTCCTTGGCTGAGGCCTGTCTCGCTCCCCATGACGTACAGTGTGTCCGTCATCTCGTATGGGGTTACAGCCCTCCATCTAGTCGACTCGTCGGTGCCCTTCGCGTCGATGGGGGCCGCGGCGATCCCGTATCCACTCATCTCGTAGCACCCTATGCCCGTGTTTATGATGTTCACCTTGTCCGCTGGTAGAGCCCTCTTCAGCGCCCAGAAGCTTCCGATGTGGGGGCAGCCGGCGCACCAGGATGAGCTGCGCGCACACACCATTTCAGACAGTTCCTCTCTCATATCAGAGTCTTCCCCGGATAGAGGCGGCTCAGTGTCGAGGAACTTGGCCAGTATTGACGTCACTTTATCTGGGTCTAGTTCGTCGACGGCGGGCATGACGCCGTCAGAGAGACGGCCAAGCACCTTGACGTTTTTCCCCAAGCGGTTAACGTGTTGGTGTAGCTGCCGCTCAATGAAGGCTTCACCCTCCTCGACACAGAGAACGGTGTCAACCCTATCGAGGAAACTCTCCATCAGCTTCTCAGGGACGGGGTAGGGTATCCCAAGTATCAGCAGGTGTACGCTGTCACGCTTCCCTAGTCTGTTCAACGCTTCCTGCACATAGTTTGACGCCATGCCTGACGTCACCACGCCGACTTTAGAGCCATTCTCTGCCTCATGATGCCTGTTGAAGCTGGTGCCCTCAACGAAGTCCCGCGCCTTTTTCATTTGCTCCTTCTGCCAGCGATGCTTCTCAATGGGGCCCGGGGGGCCATACACGTTCCACCTGTATGGGATCTTCCAGTGCTTATCGAAGACTATCTCGTTACGTTTCTTCTGTATCTCACCCAGGCAGACGTCTCCTGAGGCGTGGCTCAGCCTGGTGCAGCTCCTCACTATGACTGGCAGCTCAAGCCTCTCCGAGAGAGCGAACGCATCCCGGGTCATGTCTTTGGCGGATTGCTGGTCCCACGGCTCAAGTACAGGCAGCTCCGCCCAGAGCCCAGCGAACCGCGAATCCTGCTCGTTGGAGCTGTACCACGCCCCGGGATCGTCCGCGACGACTATCACGAAGCCTCCGCGGACGCCGGTGTAGGGCAGCGTCATGAGCATATCCATCACCACGTTGAGCCCAGCGCCCTTGCATGCGAACAACGCTCTCCCACCGACGATCGCGGCGCCCGCCGCGACCTCGAAAGCCACCACCTCGTTGGTGGACCATTCGGCGTGGAACCCCAGCTCCTTCGCCGCATCCGCGATGTATGGCATTATCTCCGATGAAGGGGTCCCCGGGTAGGCGGCTCCGAGCTGGATGCCTGCCTCGACGGCCCCTCTAGCTATCGCTTCGTTTCCCAGCATGAGCACTCTCTTGCCGGGCTCGTCTTCATATACTGACATTTTGCTTGTCTCCTGGATTATTCCTGTTCAAACGATACCTGTTCAGGTATCCTAGGGCGGTTATAGCCCTCTCCGGGGTCTGGAAAACCGGGACGCCGTTTCTTTGGAGAGCGTCAACCTCGTCCTTCTGCACGTCTGCTCCACCCAGGTAGTTCACGACCAGGGGGACTCCTTTCTCCTTAGCCTTCTGCACTACTTCTCTCAGGAGCTCGACGGTGTCTGGTATCGGGTCACCGAAGACCACGAGGATCATGTCCGCCTCGTCGCTCTCCAGAGCGACTTCCAGGGCTTTCCCGTACATCTTGGATTCGGTGAGAGCGTTCCCGGTTAGGTCGAGCGGGTTCCTCAGTATGCAGAAATCAGGTAGAACAGCCTTGAGCTGGTCCACAGTTTCCCTGGAAAGCGTCCGCAGGGTCAACCCGGCTTTCTCTGAGGCGTCGGAGGACAGGATGCCCGCGCCCCCTGAGCTCGTCACCACAAGCAGGCGGGGGCCCCTCGGCACAGGCAAAGCTGAGAAAGCCTTCGCGGCGTCGAGGAGCTCCTCCAAGCTCCCAACGCAGAAGCCTCCGCTCTGGGAGACGGCTGCCTCGAAGACCTCGCTGCTGCCGGCCAGTGAGCCTGTGTGGGCCAGGACCGCCCTCTTGCCCGCCTCTGTCTTACCGCCCTTCAATATGAGGACCGGTTTACCGGCGGAGGCGCCTCTGACCGCCTTCATCAGCTTCCTGCCTTCATCTGTTCCCTCGGTGTAGACGGCTATTACCCTCGTACCTTTGTCGTTGCCGAACCAAGAGATCAAGTCCGCCTCGTCGACGTCTGACTTGTTACCTAGAGCAACGGACTTGCTGTAGCCGAGATGGTTATCGACGAGGAAAGACGGGACTTCGAGGGCGATGGACCCGCTCTGAGAGATCACGGCGACGTCACCCACCTGCGTGACCAGAGGCCACGTCGCACAGAACCCTGAAACCGGGTTGCTGACGCCCTGACAGTTGGGGCCAACGACCCTGATCCCTCCTCTAGCCGCCGTCTCCAGAACCTCTCTCTCCAGTTCAGCCCCCTCGGGGCCGACGTCCTTGAAGCCGCTCGAGATTATCACGGCGCCCTTGACTCCCTTCTGGACGCACTCCTCCATGACTCCTGGCACGAACCTGGAGGGAACCACCACCACCACGGTGTCCACGTCTCCGGGTGTGTCTAACACGCTGGGGTACGCCTTTAACCCCAGGATCTCTCCTCCGCGGGGGTTGACCGGGTAGACCGCACCGGAGAACCCGGCTTCAACGATGTTCTTGAGTATCTTGTGTCCTATCTTGTCGGGGTTGGCCGACGCACCTATGACGGCCACCGAGGAAGGGTTAAGCACCGCGTCCAGGTTGTCGGTGGGCTCCATAGCCCCACCCACGTCACCTTCATCCCCGAGAATGATCCTGGCGTCGACGATCTTCGCCGTATCCTCATAGACTATGACGGGGTTAAGGTCTATCGCCACGATGCCCGGGTTCTCAAGCATCAGCCTGGATGTTTTAACGATTATATCCGCCAGGACCGCCTTATCAACCACGGGCATCCCCCGTGCGCCTTCGAGGACCTCATGAGACTTTATCTCTCCCATCATCTTGATGGCCTCGTCGATGGTGAAGGGCGCCACCCTGAAGGAAACGTCTTTGATTATCTCGGTCAGTATCCCGCCGACGCCGAACATGACCGTGGGGCCAAACTGGGCGTCTCTGGTGGCTCCGACTATCACCTCTACTGACGGTGGCGCCATCTCCTCCACCAGGACGCCGCATATCTCGGCCTCCGGGACCTTCTCTTTGACGCCGTCGATGATCAGGTCGTAGCATCTGATCAGCTCGTCCTCGTCGCCGATGTCGAGGGCTACACCGCCGGCGTCAGACTTGTGGAGCACCTGGGGTGACACGATCTTCAGCACAACAGGGAACCCGATCTCATGTGCAGCCTTGATTGCTCCCTCCCTATCCCTCACAACGCGGTAATTAGTTGTGGGAAGCCCCACAAGGGAAAGCAGGTCCTTGGCTTCGTGCTCAAACAGAGTCTTACGCTTCTGTTCTTTTACTTTATCGATAATCTTTTTCACGTTACTCATATTCTACACCATTACGCGTATGAATGGGTTTTTATCACCTTCTTGGATAGGCGTCCCCTTGCTCAAGGCTAGACTTCGTCGATGCACTTATAGTCTCTTTGAGCGATCGTGCAAACCATCTTTAGAGTTTTTAACTTGGTTACCCTAACCCCCGTCCCGTTACGCCATAAGGTTCACAGACGCCAGCAAGATCAACGCAGCCAGCCTAAACGGTGAAACAAGAAACTCCATTGATGCTTATGGAACCGTGGATGGCTAAACAGGACAAAGATGTAACGATTTAGCCTTCAATGAACGATAGCAACAGCTCAATCAAATAATTCATGGGGTTAACCAAATCCATGGTTATATCCTTAGTCTATCAATAATCTTATCCTCATTCAACTATAAGTTGTATTCACCATGAAGGTATTCATAAGCGTCGACATCGAGGGCATCAGCGGCATAGTGGACGCCACCATGACCAGCCGGGCCCAGCCAGACTACGAACGAGGCCGCAAACTCATGGCCGCCGACGTCAACGCCGCCATCGAAGGCATACTAAGCGTAGACCCGGACGCCGAGATCACGGTCTGCGACGCCCACGGCGGCATGAACAACATCGACCCCGAGACCCTCCACACGCGGGCCGTCCTCGTGAGGGGCCGCCCCAAGCCCCAGAGCCAGATGGCCGGACTGGACTCCACCTATGACGCCGCCTACTTCATCGGGTACCACGCCAAGAAAGGCACCCACAACGGCGTCCTCAGCCACACCTACAGCGGAGCCAACGTAGAGAGCCTCCACATCAACGGCGTAGAGGTAGGCGAGACCGCCATGAACGCAGGCATCGCAGGCTACCACGGCGTCCCCCTCGTCTTCCTCGCCGGGGACAAGGCCACCACCCTCGAAGCCAAACAGCTCGACCCCGACATCGAGACCGTCGCCACCAAGGAAGCCATCAGCAGAGTCGCAGCCAAGTGCCTCCACCCGGAGACCTCCAGGCAGAGGATCAAGGAAGGCGCGGCACGGGCCCTGAAGAAGAGAGTCAAGCCCCACACCGTCGAGCCCCCCGTAGAGTTCAGGATAAGGTTCACGGACGCGAGACGCGCAGACGCAGCGTCGTTCATCCCCACAGCCCAGCGCCTCGACGGCAAAACCGTCTCAATAACCCACAGCGACTACGTCAAAGCCTACCACGGCTTCCTCGCGGCAGTGATGTGCGCCACCAGCGTCAGCTGACCCCATTTTATTCCTCACACACAGACTGACACCCCTTAAAGCCTCAAAGACCTCCATATGATCATGAGGATCGGCGTCCCCCCATGGCTCGTCCTCCTTCTCCTCGCGCCAGCCATGGGTGAGCTCCTCTCGGGCTCGGCGCCCCCAGCCGAGTTCTTCCAGCCCTTCGGCTTCACCATACTGGTAGCCCTCTACGGCTGCGGAGCCCTAGTCTGCAGAGAGCTCAAGGTACGCTGGAGGAAAGGCGTGGGAACCCTGATGCTGCTGGGGTGCGGCTACGGCGTCCTCGAGGAGGCCCTCATGGTCGCCAGCTTCTACAACCCGTCGTGGATGGACCTCGGCGTCCTAGGGGGCTTCGGCCGAGCCTGGGACGTGAACTGGGTGTGGGCGGTGGAGCTCACCATCTACCACGCCCTCTTCAGCGTAGCCACACCGGTCCTCCTCGTGGAGCTCGCCTACCCATCCCGCAAGTCGACGCCGTGGCTCACAGAGAGGCAGCTCAAGATCGCAGCCGCCGCCCTACTTCTAGATGTCGGAGTCGGGTTCATCCTCTTCGGCATGATGCAGGGTTACTGGCCACCTGCGGCACAGTACCTCCTGGGGGTCGCCGTTACACTCGGGTTCATATACGCGGCCAGACGCCTGCCAAGCGACTGGGCCAGGAGGGGAACCAGACCCATGCGCCGCCCCGCCTTCTACACGGCGGTGAGCCTCGTCGCGGCCCTGGCGTCCGGGCTAGTGTTCGGGTGGCTGCCAACCCTATCTGATGGCTTCCTCCACCCACTATTGGTCTGCGTCGCAGGCCTAACCGTGGTCTACGGCGTCGTCAGGTACCTCGCGGGCTTCGAGTGGCGGAAGGCGAGACGGAGCCAGCTCATGGGCCTCGTCTCGGGCCCCGTGCTGTTCTTCATACTCGTGTCACTCATCCAGGAGCTCGACGCGTCAAGACCCGACGACACGTCCGGCATGATGATCGTCGGGGCAGCGTTCCTGCTCCTTCTCACGTTGCTCTGGTTGAAGATCAGAAGAAACGACACACCCATATCGGGAGCATAGACATCCTTTGATTGAATCCAGTATAAGCACACTGTAGGTAAATATTATATACATTGTATATACAGTAAGATGGGGCTCCGTTGAAGTCCATGAGCCGGACGCGGAGCCTTCTAAGGAAGGAAGAAACATGGGAAAGTTCGCGTACTACATAGTGTATGGAAACATA
>DATKWN010000152.1:0-5407 GCA_035529515.1 Candidatus Krumholzibacteriaceae bacterium
GCCTGCGGCTACGGCGGCTACGGCGCCCTGATGGGGAGCAAGAACCTGAAGGCGGTCGTCGCTAAGGGACGTGGGCCCCTGCCTAAGGTGGACGCCCCCGAGGCGGCCAAGCTCCTCTGGCGGAGGACTCACCAGATACTCATTGGCAGGACCGGGATGAGGCGCCAGGGCACGGGCTACGCGGGCTACAGCGTAGGCGCCGAGACCAGCTCGGAGCCCATAAGGAACTGGCAGGAGGAGTGGCACGACGAGAAGAGCTACGGCGGACCCATGTTCGAACACAGGTTCTGGGTCAAGAAGAAGTGGGCCGACTTCAACTGCACCACCAACTGCATGAAGATCAGCTGTATCAAGACGGGCAAGTGGAAGGGAGACATCACCGACATGCCCGACTACGAGCTCCAGGCGTACTGCGGAACCAACTTCGGCATCTACGACCCCGAGGCCAACATACACCTCAGCGCCCTCGCCGACCAGCTGGGCCACAGCGGCATCAACGGCCCCAACACGGCGGGCTACGCCGTCGAGCTCCACCAGCGTGGCATCCTCAAGGACAGCGACTTCGGGTTCAAGCCAAAGTGGGGCGACCCGGACACCTTCGACAGGATACTGCACATGATGGCCAACCGGGAGAAGATCGGCGACGTCCTCGCCGAGGGCACCTACAGGGCCGCCCTCAAGATCGCTGAGATGAAGGGGCTCAAGCCGGAGGAGACGCTCAAGTACGCGGTGCACGTCAAGGGCATCGAGATAGGAGCTCACGGCACCAGGAGCGACGCCGACTACACCCACGACATCAGCTACGCCGCCAACGTGCAGGGAGGCGACCACACCAGCACCACCGTCGACGGCTACAACGACATGAGTGGATCCGTCTTCACCGACAGCGCCGTCTTCTGCAACTTCACCTACTACGGCGTACCGCAGAGCCTGGTCTTCGACTTCGCCAAGGCCATCACGGGCTTCGACATAAACCTCCACAGGTGGAGGAGCGAGACCGGCCCCAGGATCGTCACGCTGCAGAGGGCCCTGCTTATGCTCGGCGGCCCCGACCTCAAGTGGACGCCCGTGAAGGACGACGACAACCCGCCCAGGTTCTACGAGCCCCTGCCCAGCGGCCCCTACAAGGGTAAGACGACGGACAGGAAGCTCGTGGACGAGAAGCTGCAGACCTACTTCCAGACCCTTGGCTGGGACGAGAAGGGAATCCCGACGAAGGAGACCCTGAAGAAACTCGACCTAGGGTTCCTGGAGAAGAGCATGTCCAAGCTCCGCTAGACTCCCCCTATTTTCTTCACCAAAAGCTTCTTTGCGTAACGTCTTCCAGATATTGTCATGAGTTCTATCTGGATAGTTAGAGACTACGAGAACTGCTCGGGCTGCCGCAGGTGCGAGCTTGCTTGCAGCATGCACCACGAGGGCTGGATGTGGCCCGAGGCTTCGCGGATACGCGTCTTCATGCCCTTCCCGGGGGTGGAGGTGCCGCACCTCTGCGCCCAGTGCGACGACTACCCCTGCGTGGAAAGCTGCCCCGTGGAGGCGCTGTCCGTGGACGACAGGACCACCGCGGTCATCGTGGACGAGGAGACCTGCACCGGCTGCGGCGCCTGCGCGAAGGCCTGCCCGGGCACCGTCCCCTATCTTCATCCCCGGGACAGGAAGGCCACCATCTGCGACCTCTGCGGCGGCGACCCCGAGTGTGTGAAGGTGTGCCGCGAGGCCGGGTACAACGCCCTGAGGCTGGTCCACGAGGAGATGAGTGGACACCGGAAGCTGTTCGCCCGTAACCCGATCGACGTAGCCAAGGACCTGGCGGTGAAGCTCTTCGGCGAGAAGGGCGAGGAGGTGATAGCGTGACGCCCAGGGGATACGCTGGCAAGTACCTAGACGTCGACCTGACCAGGGAGAAGATCGGTGACGTCACCTATCCGGAGAAGACCCTGGAGCAGTACTTCGGCGGAAGAGGCCTCGGGGCCAAGATGCTGTGGGACAGGATCGGCGGGAAGTGGAGCGAGGTCGACCCCCTCGGCCCCGAAAACGTGTTCATCGCGCTCACCGGGCCCATGACGGGGATATACCCCGGCGGCAGGATATGCTGCACCGGGAAGTCCCCCGTCAGCAACGGCACGGTGGGCTCAACCGCGAGCACCGAGTTCGCCCACGAGCTCAGGACCGCCGGCTACGACGGCGTCATAGTTTCAGGCAGGGCCGACAAGCCCGTCTACATCCTGGTGACCGAGGAGGGCGGCGAGATCAGGGACGCGGGCCATCTCTGGGGCATGATGGGCGAGGAGACCCTCAAGACCCTCAACAAGGAGGTCTCGGACGAGCTCGTCTCGAGGGACCCCGACGTGGGGCTCATGAAGGAGCCCGGGATGATCTACGTCGGCCCCGCCGGCGAGAACATGGTGCGGAACGCCTGCGTCATGACCAAGCTGTGCCACGCCGCTGGGTACGGCGGCTACGGGTCAGTGATGGGCTCGAAGAACCTGAAGGCCATCGTGGCCAAGGGGAGGGGCCCCCTGCCGGAAGTCTATGCGCCGGAGGCCGTGAAGCTCCTCTGGAAACGGGCGCACGAGCACTTGATAAGCCGGGACAGCTTCAGGCGTCAGGGCACCGGGTACGGCGGCTGGTCCACCGGCAACTTCTACAGCTCCGAGCCCATACGCAACTGGCAGGACGAGTGGCACGACGAGCGTAGCATTGGGGGCCCCATGTTCGAGACCAGGTTCTGGGTGAAGAAGCAGTGGAGCGACTTCAACTGCACCATGGGCTGCATGAAGGTGAGCTGCGTCAAGAGCGGCAGGTGGAAGGGGGACATCACGGACAACCCCGACTACGAGCTCCAGTCCTACTGCGGCACCAACCTGGGCATCTACGACCCCGCCGACAACATCCACCTGAGCGCCCTCATCGACAACCTGGGCCACTCGGGCATCGGCGGCGCCAACACCATGGGCTACGCAGCCGAGCTCTACCAGCGGGGCATCCTCACCGAGGAGGACCTGGGCTTCAAGCTGACGTGGGGAGACACGGAGGCCTTCGACAGGCTGGCGAGGGTCATCGCCTACAAGGAGGGCGTCGGCGACGTGCTGGCGGAGGGCACCTACCGGGCGGCGCTGAGGATCGCCGAGATGAAGGGTCTGAAGCCGGAGGAGCTCCTCAGGTACGCTGTGCACGTGAAGGGCATCGAGGTGGGCGCCCACGGCACCAGGAGCGACGAAGACTTCCTCGCCCACGACATCGGTTACGCGGTCAGCGTCCAGGGCGGCGACCACACCAGCGTCGTCCGCGACGGCTACCACGAGCTCTCAGGCTCCGTCTTCGCCGACTCCGCCGTCATATGCAGCTTCGCCAGGACGCCCCAGGAGCTGATGTTCGACTTCGCGAAGGCCGTCACCGGGTACCCCATCACCGTTGAGAGCTGGAGGCGGCTGAACGGGCCGAGGATCGTCACCCTCCAGAAGGCGTTCCTGCTGCTTGGGGGGCCGGACGTGACGTGGGAGCCGGTGAGGGACGACGAGAACCCGCCCCGGTTCTACGAGCCGCTGCCGTCGGGGCCGTTCAAGGGCAGGGCCACCGACAGGGAGCTCGTCAGGCGGAGGCGGCTGGTCTACTTCGAGACCCTGGGCTGGGACGAGAGGGGCATCCCGACGAAGGAGACCCTGGAGAAGCTGGACCTTGGCTTCCTGGAGAAGAGCATGTCCAGGCTCCGCTAACCTTCCTTTTTTATTCCTAGTTACATGGAATAAGCGTTTTTCCAAGGGGTCTTGTGGCAGGTTACTTGCTATAAGCGTTTTTTGGAGGGGCGTCATGATGGTTTTGTATTTGTTGGGTGTGTTAGTTGGTTTTTTATTGGGGTGGCTGTTTGGTTTGTTGATGAGGCGGGTTCCTTGGGCTGCGGCCGTGTTCCTTGTGGCTGTCATAGCCGTGTCTGTCCTGTATTTGGAGCCTGGGCCGCCGATTGAGGCGGACCTGTACAGGGCTGTCTGGAGGCGGGACATCGAGTTTCCCTCGCCGAACGTGCATGACCCCCCGGAGGAGGGCAGGGTCAACCTAATCGAGTGGTTCGCCGTCGCCCGTGGGGTTCAGATGCTTCTGGACTCGGGTGAGCTGCCTTACCTAGAGGGGGTATACGTCACCCGGACTGGCTCAATGGGACAGCGTACATATGCCTCACCGAGGTGTGCCCCGAGACCACTCAGCCTATTCTTGACAGGATCGACCCCGACCTGCACGGCTACGTGAGGTTCGTGGAGGCCCCTGCGCCTATGTGGCTGCTCCAGGGCTGGGAGAGGAGGCTCATGGACATCCTGGTGGGCGAGCTTCCGGCTAAGGGTGTTCGGTGGACCTGCTTCTCCCACTACTATGACGGCAGGTTTCTGGTTGGTTTCGAGGAGCTCGACGAGGAGAAGATGGTGGTGATAAGGGAGACGATAGAGGGCAGGGTGCCGTCGGGTATGCTGGTGGTGTTTGAGACGGGGCCCATCGTGCTCGATTGAGGAGCCGTCCCTTCTACTCGCTTACCCTGAGGACGTTTATCATGCTTAGGGCGTAGACCTTTGTGGTCTTTATTACGTCCTCGACTTTGATGCGTTCGTTGGCTCCGTGGATGCCTTCTCCGCCGATGCCGTAGCTGGCGAAGGGTTTCCCGTGGCGTTTGACGAACCAGCCGTGGTCGCTGCTGTGGCTGCCGCCCACGGGCTTGGGCGTGTACCCGATTACCCGTTCGGCGGCCTTCTGTATGCCTTTGACGATGGGCGAGTCGGCTGGTGCTACGGATACGAGGTTCCCGGGCTGGACCCTGTACTCCACATCTAGGGCTGGGTCTTTCTGTTTAGCTCGCTTGATGACGTCGGCGTACTCCTTGTCCACCTGTTCCTCTGTCTCCCCGGGGGTGTAGCGTCTGTCCACGTAGATCTCGCATGTGTCGGGCACGTTGTTGTTGGCGACGCCGC
Organism: Candidatus Krumholzibacteriaceae bacterium; assembly: GCA_035529515.1. Taxonomy (GTDB): domain Archaea; phylum Thermoproteota; class Bathyarchaeia; order TCS64; family TCS64; genus RBG-16-57-9. Next base: position 4,959 of record DATKWN010000152.1, read on the forward strand.
CGTGGACCCTGTTGACGCTGAACCTCGACTTCATCACGCTGTCGGTGCCGGGCAGGTGGTACTCTCGACTGTTTACCTGATCAGCCAGCCTCTGCAGCTCGGTTATTAGGCCCGCGGCGTGGGCGATGGCGTTGACGCCGTCCTCGAGCCGGGCGGTGTGGGCGCTTCGTCCCTTGACGGTGATGGCGGCGCCTCTGCTGCCGTTGGCCGCCACCCCTATGGCGTCGGGGGACCCTCCGTGGGCGTAGAAGAGGTGGTCGATGCCCTCGCCGTAGCCCCTGTTGAGAACCTCCTGGAACCCGTATCGGCCCCCCTTCTCCTCGTCGCCCACGTGGGTGAACACGATGTCGCCCCTGAGCTGGATGCCCAGCTCCCTGAGGACCCTGTACGCCATGGTTAGGCCGCATGTGGCGACCTTGTCGTCCTGGGCGCCCCTGCCCCAGATGTAG
>DATKWN010000153.1:0-4244 GCA_035529515.1 Candidatus Krumholzibacteriaceae bacterium
TTCAACATCAATCAGACGATGTACCTTGAGAAGGCTAACTTGAACTGGTTCCAGACCGTCTTTTACAGCAACTACGTCTTTTACATCTCGGCGTTTCTGGCTCTTTTAGTGATCAATCCCTTTGTCGGGAAAAGTGACCTGTATGAAGCGTATGACAGCATCCAGCAATATGCCCAGATGATGTCAGCCACATCAGGCATAGAAATCGACGTCTCTATACCAAACCTGAAGATTAAATGGGGGAGGTCAACCTGGGCCCTCTGGCAGATGGTTAAGTGGGTCATCGCTTTCGTGGTGATAGCAACATCCATGGAGATTCCCTTCGTCGGCCCTTTCATGAACGTCTTCTACATGATGATCAAAGGCTTTGGTAGCTGGTCTCAGGTTCCAAGGATATTTCTGCTGGCTCTCCAGCCTGCGTCCGGTGCTGAGTGGATCAGTTTGATGCCGACGATCGAGGTGCAGTACCGCTTCCTGTTCATAATGATCCTAACGGTCTTCGGAGTGATATCGGTGCGGCTTGCCCTGAGGGCGTTTAAGGATTTCATCGATGCCAGGCCTGCGGCGGCGATGAGGAACGTCTTCATCATCTTGACTCTCATCACGTTCGCCTTCATCTTCGACGCTCCTTACTGGAGGATGGACATCACTACGCCGCACTATTATTACATCGCATTGACGCTTCTCATCAGCTTCCTGGCACTCTCCATAATATACCATCGGGGAGGCTCCCCACTGCAGCTCACTGACATTGGGAGGAAGAACATCTTCGCAACGGGGATTATCGTTGGGTTAATTGGAGTAATCGCGATAAATGGCGCCCTAATAGCGGTCTACAGCTTCAACTGGGACAACAATTGGGCCGCCTATGAGTGGCTCCCCTTCACCTCGAAGCAGATAGAGGTGACCAGGTGGGCCGCCGGCATCGACTCCATAGTCACCAGCCCCATCGAGCAGTATCCGACTGGTAATGAGACCAAGATCCTGAGCCTGGTCCGGCAGTGGGACTATGATTCGGCCCTCACCCGGATGGTGAACATGATTCCTGTCAACTGGCTTAAGATTCCGACTCCGGACATCGTCTACGTTTACGGGAAGGAGTACTGGATCTCTCCAACCACCATAAAGTACCCGAGTGACGACTGGATCAGCAGGCAGCTCATCTACACTCATGCCTCGAATATCTTCGCGATCGAGAGCCACTCGGGAGAATCGGTCCCGATCACAGAGGCCTTCCATCTGAGCAAGGAGCCCAAGATATACTATGGGGAGGAGATCTCTGACATCGTTTATCCGAAGGTGAAGGGATTCAACGAGGTGGAGAACATCAGCTACGCCGGCGAGCCGGATTACGTTCTGTCGGGGTGGCAGAGGATGCTCTGGTTCCTCGCTCAGGGGCAGCTGGGCTTCGCCTTCGCCCCACCGCAGGAATCGATTGAGATGCTCTACAACCGAGAAGTCGTGAAGAGGGTCGAGAGAATACTGATCAGTGGCTTGAAGATCGATCCTGATCCCTACATCGTGGCCGGCAACGACAGGGTGTACTACGCGATGCAGGTCTACGCGCAGTACCCCATGAACTCCAGGTTCGTCGCCAGCGACTACTACAGGTTTTTCGCCTTGATTCTCATCGACGTCGAAAACGGGGAGATGTCGTGCTACACCGTCGGTCAGGACGACGGGTTCCTCGTGTCATTCTACAGGCAGTACTACCCCGACTGGGGTCCCCCGCCGGACTGGCTTATACCCCAGCTGAGATACCCCGAAGCCCTCCTGGGAAGCGTTCTCTTCAGTATACCTGGACAGCTGGATATAGATTTCATCTACCATGTGAGAGACCCCTATGTGTGGCGTTCGGGGTCGGACTTTTATGAGAGGCCGCCTGGAACAGAGGTGAACTACGTCATCCTCACAGAGAATGACAGCGCCCGTTTCGTCGGGGTTCAGCTGGCTGAGTACAGGGGCTCCGCCGGAAAGAACCTGGCCGGAATGTACATCATCGGCGGTGGCTCGGACCTGGGGGAGACCCAGCTGCTGAGGGTCTCCTCGGGCAACGGTACCTCGTCCCTCATCGGCCCCACGGGGGCCGTGAGCGCCTTCCAGACGAACAGCGAGGTGAGGGAGAAGCTCACGCTCTACGGCAGCAACTACAAGCTCGGCAACAGGCTGCTCTACCGCATCAATCAGCGTCTGTACTACTTCATCCCCGTTTACATCACCTCGGGCGGGGGCATAATCACCAAGATGCCGTTCATAGGGGTAGTGGACGCCCTCACGAGGGACGTCGCCATAGGGATCGATTCGGCCTCCGCCTTCTACAGCTTGACGAAGCAGGGCCCGACCGGGCAGCCCGGCGAATCTGAGCGGATCGACGACACCTACGCGGCTTTCACGGCTCGAGGCTATGCGCCCTTCAATGTGACGGCCGTGAACCCGGAGGTGTTCGTGCAGGTGGCCAACATAACCTATGTGAGCATACAGGATAGGCAGGAGATGGAGTCCACGGTCACATCTTTCGTGGATGACTACGTCAGTGTGTATGGCCCGGACGTGTACAGCTGGATATCGGACGGGGACACGGTCAACTATGGCGTCTTCAAAGTCACTCCGAGGGGGATAAGGGAGCTACACTACATCAGCATAGTGGTGAGGTGACCCGCATGAAACATGAGGAGGCTGAGCTGGAGGATTTTGAGATCTGGTTGAAGACCAGGTTCGTAGATCAGGTCTGGATAGGTGGGCACAGCTTCAGGGCGACGAATGAGGGCGCGTTGGAGGTCGACGGGAGGCGCTACACCGAGGAGGAGGCCGGGCTGCTGTATCTGATGCTCACCTCGAGGAATCCTCTGAGGGTCCTCGGTGGCAAGTTTCTGATCTGGGAGAGGAATGGGACGCTGATAAAGATCCTTCAGGTCACAGCGGTCATTGCGTTGATAATCGTTTTCATAGTGGTCAGAAGATGAGCCCCAAACGGGCTCAAGACCGTTGTTTTACTGTGATTCTCTGACTGATTGCCGTCGACGCAGGCTGCCTGCACGAGGCCGGCGGCGGTCAGCACTTCTCAATTGGGTGTCTGATGATTGTCTTCAGTTTCTCCGGTTTGCTCCGTCTTGGATCGCTCATGTATATCTCATGGTGGTCGCCGCGCATCCGGTACCCCTGCTCCGTGATGTAGTCGTGGAGCAGCTGGATTGTGGGGCCCTCCTCGCTGTAGGGGCCGACGTGCATCACCTGTCCGCATAGGCCCTCGTGGAACGACTCCAGCTTGACTTGGTCCACCATGGCGCCCCTCTTCTCGCGGACAGAGGGACGTATCTCCTCAACCATCTCGCCCGTTACGAAGTCGGGCTGCCTTATCATGCTCTTCCACCGCCACTGCTCACGCGGCGCCGGGTCGTTGAGGTCGAAGACGCCGCCGTCCACCCACCAGAGGCCTTCCAGATGCATGACGTTGTAGTCCCTGCCCTCGGCCTTCTGGCTGAACTTGAGGGTGTAGCTCACGCCGTAGAGGGCCATCATAGCCTGCTGATACTCTTCGCCGTTGGGGTCTCCCTTCCCGAGTATGGTTAGGAACATGCCCTCGGGGGCGTCGATCATCTCGGGCTTCCTCTTCGCCGTGTAGAACCTCTTCAGCTCCTTCCTTAGGTCCAGCTTGGTCATCCTAATGACGTTAAATGCGTCTGCGGCTTTATTTGCTGAGAGTCTCCCCCGGGGTAGACCCCATGCCCTTAGAAGGGCTCCCGCGTCCAGGTGGTTGAGCGATGAACGTCGACCAGATACCCATCGGGAGGTTCAGCACCGTGACCAGGCTCACCCGGAAGGCGCTCCGTTACTACGAAGCCAGGGGGCTCCTGGTCCCTGAGGCCAAGGACCCGTTCACGGGCTACAGGTACTACACCGGAGACCAGATGCAGAGGGGCGTAAAGATCAGGCACCTCTCAGACCTGGGGTTCACCGTCGAGGGGATGGCCGAGTACCTTGAGGCCGAGGAGGCTGGGGACAAGGAAAAGCTCTCAGCCCTAGTCGAGGCCAGGCTTGAGGAGACTGAGACGGAGCTGAACCGGCTCAGGCGGGTCGCGTCGTTGCTCGATCGTAACCACACCATGGAGTTGATGAAGGAGACCATGTCTGAACCTTCGTTGAAGATGGTGCCCGGCGTCCGCGTCATAAGCAAGCGGGACAAGGGGCCCATAGGGGAGACCATAGGCAGGCTCATAGGGGAGATCATGGGCGCCGTCACGGCC
>DATKWN010000154.1:0-2488 GCA_035529515.1 Candidatus Krumholzibacteriaceae bacterium
CCTGGCTTTTCCTCGTAGCCCATGAGGGCCGCGGGGAACAGGCTCGTGCAGTTGCCGCACTTTGACTCCTTCACGGCCTCTAACGCCTCCTTGTCCGGCTCAGAGGAGTAGATCAGCTTGTACTCTTGAGGCCCCGCTGACTGAACGGTTATAGCCTCCACGGGGCTCCCCTTGCCCTTCTTCGGCTCCAGGTCCAGGTCCAGGGGCGTCTTTGTGTACGTCACCTTGAAGCCCTTGGGTGTGCGTTCCACGTCCTTCACCTCGCTGTTCACGTGGTAGGTGATGCCCGGCTTGGTGAGCATGGTGATCATGTGGGGGCCCCTGAGGCACATGGTGCAGTCCTCCTCGGGGAAGGTCTTGCTTATGAGAGGCATCGTGCCGCCTATGGCGGTCCTGCGCTCTATCATGTGGACTCTGACGCCTATGTCGGCTAGCTGCGAGGCCGCCGTGAGCCCGGCTATCCCGGCGCCCACGACGAGGGCTTCCTGTGTCCTCTCGAAGGAAACGGTCTCCGTGGGGCTGACGCTGATGGCCTTCTCGATGGACGCCTTGAGTAGCATCTTGGCTTTCAGCGTGGCTTCGCCTCTGTCGGGATGTACCCACGCTAGCTGCTCCTTCGCGTTTACTATGACGAGGTTCTCGGGGTCCAGCCCCGAGGCCTCCATCACCGCCTCCAGGGGCCTCTGGCAGACGGAGCGTGTGCATGCGAACGCCACCAGCTTCTCGGAGCCCTGGGAGACGGCCTCGACGAGGTCGTCCCTCATAGCCTTGGTGCAAGCGGCGTCGGTGGTGATTATCTCGCTTACTCCCTGGGCCTCCCTGGCGAAGCTCTTGAGCTCCTCGATGTCGAGACGCTCCGCTAGGACGCCGCCGCATGTGCAGAACACTACCTGTACGCTCATCTAGTCGACCTCCTTCACCTCGACCACGCTACCGTCCACCGTGATGTCGAAGTCAACCATGTGAACGCTGCAGCTGGTGCACGGATCGTACGCCCTCACAATCTTCTCCAGCCTCCAGCAGGCGTCCGCCCGCGTCGCCGGGTCCGCGATCTCGCCGGCGTAGATCTTAGCGTTCTCGTAGAGGTCCTGCTGGATCAGTGGGTGGTTATAGGTGGTGGGCGCCAAGATGTTGGCGTACCTTATGAGGCCCTTCTCGTCTATGACGTAGTGGTGGGTGAGTATGCCCCTCGGGGCCTCGATGAACGACGCGCCCTCACCTCCCCTGCTCTTGACGGGGATGCGGATGTCTTCTCCGAGGATGGCGTCGTCCTCCAGCATCGCCAGGACCTCCTCCTGCCCCGCGACCAGCTCTGGTATGCGTGCGAGGTTGAACCCCTGGACCTGTAGGCAGGTCCGCGGGAAGAGTTCGAGGTACCTCTCCTCGTACTCCCTGGCCACCGGGAACGGTATCTGGTTGGCGACGTTAAGCCTCGCCAATGGCCCCACCCTGATGACGCCGCTGACGCCCTCGGGCTTGTAGTATGGGACCTTGGTGCTGCTGTGCTCCCAGACGGCCTCCTGGATGTACTCGTAGTACCTGGAGGGGTTGAAGCGGGCCAGCTCCCTGCCGGTTGGCCCTATGATCCTGCCGTCGCCGTCGTACACGTCCCAGTCGTTCTGTGGTCCCCGGACGAGGGCCATGAAGTTGGTCTCCACGTCCGGGAACTGGCTGCATGTGAGGGCGTCCTTCTCATAGATGTCGAAAACGAAGTCGGCGTACGCCTTCATGAGCTCCAGCACCTCCCTGCCTTCCTCTATGAGCTCGCCGCGCCGCTGCTCCTTTAGACGGAGCGTCTGTCCTCCAGGGACGCTTGTGACCACCTGCACTATCCTGCCGCCTGTGGCCTCGACCACCTTGTTGCCGTAGGCGTGTATCTTGAGAGCCGCCTTCCCTATCTCAGGGTACTTGCCCATGAGGGCGATGAAGTTCCTGCTCTCGGCCGGCAGCCCCGCGAGGTCCGGGACGGCCAGGAACGCGCTGTGCAGGCTGTGGCTGGTGACGTAGCCGCCCGCGTTCATGAGCCTCCTCAGCTTGATGGCCGTCTCCGGCGGAGTCACGCCCCACGCGTCCTCGATGGCCTTGACCGACGCTAGGTGGTGGCTCACGTAGCATATGCCGCATATGCGCTGCGTGAGCCTGGGCGCCTCCTCCGCCCTCTTCCCTGTGAGGAGGTACTCGAAGAACCTGGGCGCCACGGTTATCTGGAACTTGAGGTCATGAAGCTGGTTGTCCTTTATCTCGACCTTGATCTTCCCCATCCCCTCGATGCGCGTGAGGGGGTTAATCTCCACTATGTCAGTCACTCTACTTCTTCCTCCTCGCAAGCTCCGAGATCACTGACTCCGCGTAGGTGAACCTGTAGAGCATGGCGCTGTACAGGTTGGGGTCGAACTCGTCCTTCAGCTGGGTGAGCAGCCCCGTCATGGCGTCGATCATCGCCATCCCCTGGTCGTCCACGTCGAGGCATGATCCACGGCAGCCCTCG
>DATKWN010000155.1:0-2234 GCA_035529515.1 Candidatus Krumholzibacteriaceae bacterium
AGCCGAGCTTCCGACAATATCCGAGAAAGTCGAGGGAATGCAGAGCAGCCCTGGCTACTATACGTTCTACTGGGATGAACGGGAGGGTAGGATATGGCTGGAGGTTGACAGGTTCGATGAGGAGTTCCTCTACGTGAACAGCCTCACGGCGGGGGTCGGCAGCAACGACATCGGCCTAGACAGGAACCAGCTCGGCGCAAGAGCCGTGGTGAAGTTCCAGAGGGTGGGGCCGAAGGTGCTGCTCACACAGGTGAACTACGGGTTCAGGGCCCTCAGCGACGATCCCTACGAGGTCAAGGCGGTAGAGGAGGCTTTCGCCCAGAGCGTCCAGTGGGGCTTCAAGGTGGAGGCCGAGGAGGAGGGGAGGGTCCTCGTGGACGCCACGGGCTTCCTCCTCAGGGACGCCAAACAGGTGACGAACCGGCTCAAGGAGAAGGAGCAGGGCGACTACGAGCTCGACGAGTCCAGATCCGCGGTATATCTGCCGCGTACGATGAACTTCCTCAGGAACACGGAGTTCGAGGCCACCCTGACCTATGTGGGCGAGACCCCCGGCGACTGGTTGAAATCGGTCTCACCGGACCCTACGATAGTGACGATACGCCAACACCACAGCCTCATAGAGCTCCCCGGAGAAGGCTATGAACTGAGGAAGTACGACCCCCGAGCCAGCTACTTCGGCATAACGTACATGGACTACGCGTGCCCCGTGGACGAGAGCATCGAGAAGCGGTTCATCTGCAGGCACCGCCTGAAAAAGAAGGACCCGGCGGCGAAAGTCAGCGAGCCGGTGGAGCCCATCGTGTACTACGTCGACAGGGCGATCCATGAGCCCATCAGGTCTGCGGTCATCGAGGGCGCGTCGTGGTGGGACCAGGCCTTCGAGGCGGTCGGCTACAGGGGCGCCTTCAGGGTGGAGCTCCTCCCGTTGGACGCATACCCCATGGACATCAGGTACAACATGATCAACTGGGTCCACAGGAGCTCAAGGGGCTGGAGCTACGGTAGCACCGTGACGGACCCGCGGACGGGGGAGATCATCAAGGGCCACGTGAGCCTCGGCAGCCTCCGCATACGCCAGGACTTCCTTATTGCGCAGGGCCTCGTCGCGGACTACGACGAGGACAACCCGGACAGCGGCAGGATGATGGAGATGGCCCTCGCCAGGATAAGGCAGCTAAGCGTCCACGAGGTGGGCCACACCCTGGGCCTAGGCCACAACTACTGCACCCACGTAAACGACAGGGCCAGCGTCATGGACTACCCGGCGCCCCTCGCCAGGCTCGACGAGAACGGCGAGATAGACCTCAGCTGCGCGTACGAGACCGGCGTAGGCGAGTGGGACAAGGTCAGCGTAGCCTACGGCTACCAGGACTTCCCCGACGGCGTTGACGAGGAGAAGGCGTTGGACGAGACGCTCAGGGATGCCTTCAAACGAGGACTGCTCTTCGCGCCGAGCCAGGACGCCGGGCCAGCCAGCGCCCATCCCCACGCCGCGTCCTGGGTGAACGGACGGGACCCGGTGGAGGAGCTGGAGCGGATGCTGGAGGTACGAGACGTGGCGCTGAAGGGCTTCTCGGAGAGAAGGATCAAGGTCGGGGAGCCCATGGCGCGCCTGGAGGAGGTCCTGGTCCCCCTCTACCTCTCACACAGGTACCAGGTTGAGGCTGCGGCGAGCCTGGTCGGGGGACTATATTACAACTACACGTTGAGGGGCGACGTTCAGGATGGACCCAGAATCGTGCCGGGCGACGAGCAGCGGCGGGCCCTGAAGGCCCTCGTAAAGACCATACAGCCTGGGGTGCTCGCCATACCCGAGAAGGTTCTGGCGCTCATACCGCCGCGCCCACAGGGTTACCCGCAGACGAGGGATCTGTTCCCGGGCTACTCGGGGTATCCATTCGACTCCCTCGGAGCAGCCGAGACCGCCGCCAACGTCACGCTGGAGAGGGTTCTGCACCCCGAGAGGGCTCAGAGGCTGGTGGAGTACGGCGCGAGGAGGGGAGACGCCCCCGGCCTCGCAGAGGTCATCGACGAGCTTTTTGAAGCCACATGGAAGGCTATCCACGAAGACGGCTACCGCGGCGAGGTCCAGAACGTGGCGGACAACGTGCTTCTATACAACATGATGAAGCTTGCCATAGACGAGAAGGCGTCAGCGAGGGTCAGGGGTATGGTGTCGGTGAAGCTCTGGGAGCTCATGGAGTGGCTGGAGGGGGAATCCAAGTCTATAT
>DATKWN010000156.1:0-3638 GCA_035529515.1 Candidatus Krumholzibacteriaceae bacterium
GGTGGTGCACTCCTTCAGCGCTCCTTTCTCGAAGACGTAGTGTTTGTACCTGCCGTCAGCCTTGGTGATGCTGGCGCCCTCCTTGGTTACGACGCCCGCCGTGAACATCCCTTTGTTGATCTCCTTGCCCATGAGCTCCTCGGCGACGTAGGCCGTGGTCGTGCTCGTGGCGATGATCAGTATGCCCTCCTGGTAGGCTTTCTGCACGGAATCCATGCAGGATATTGCCTTGGCTATGAGCCTCTTCCCCTCAGCCGGGGTCAACGTGACCTGTGCCTTCATGCGGTTCCCTCAGTTATTTGTGCAAACTGCATGACTTCAATAAAAAGATAGCTGAAAACGGGATGGCCCAACGTGGAGCCTAATACCTCTAAGACTCACGCACGCCAGCGATATTACATCGGTAGTTGCTGCGCGCCACAAGTTAAAGAGTTAAGAAAAGAACGATCGAACTTATGGCTCTCTTTTGTATTAAAAAATACACTTAGCGGGTTTAGTTAGGTGTCGGTTATACTGCGCCCTCGGCGAGGGCCTCCGCGAATATGGCGCCGAACGCGGTGAGGCTTATAACCTTCATCTTGCTGCCCTTCTCGGCGTCCACGAGGCCCTTCATCTCCAGCCGGGCCACGATCCTGCTGAACCTGTTTCTGAGGGTGCTGTTGGCGGCCTTGTACCCGAACCATCTGATGATGTCGCTGATGCTATCGGCCGCGCCAGCGTGCTCCCTCAGCAGCACCAGGAGCTTCCTCTCTCGCTCCCACTCCTTCTCCTCGTGCTTGCTGCCGGGCTCCAGCCTGTAGCCGGGGAGCTGTATCTCCGTGGGGTCCCTGCTGGGTTGGTCCCGCGCGCGCGCGAACCATTTCTCGAAGGATGAGTCCCCGGGGGTCCCGTTGACGTACCAGCCGGGGTCGGCGCTTGGCACGCTGTAGACACGGGCGTTCCGGAACATGAGGGCGATGGTGAGCGCTATGCCCATTGCCGTGTTGGTGGTGCTGGTGATGTCTATGAGCACCTCCTCGCCCGCGTCCCTCGCCTGGCTCATGATGCCGTATATGGTGCGGAAGACGCTTCTCTGATCCATGGGGTTGAACCCCACCATTATGGGGTCTAGAATCTCCAGCTTCTCCCTGAGCTCCTCGGCGTTGGTCTCGCTCATGTAAGCGAAGGGGTTATCCTCTGCCTCAGTGTCGCTGTGGAGCAGGTAAAGCTTGGTTATTCCGTGTACCTTGCTCCAGTACCTTATCCCGTCGAAGGCTCGACGGTAGTGTTGTCCCACGAGGCAGATTATTATCGTCATGTCGGCGCACCGAATGATTCTCTATCTTATCGATTAACCAATATGACGTAGAATATATAAAACATCGTGAATCGAGTATCGACTGTCCCTATGATTTACTTCCTTTGAGACAATCTCATACAATACAAGGATATCGTGATTATTCTACCGGAAACATCTTTGAGTATTAGGGCGTGAATGACTAAGATAATATAGAACGATTCGTGTATTAATTGCGTCTACATGTAGTGGTCTCCATCGAGGAGATGCACTAGGCGAGGATGTTGCAGGTAAAATGAAGGTTACGGTGTACTCTCTGCCTGATTGCCCTAAATGCGATAAGCTTAAGGATTTCCTAAAGGATAGTCACGTTGATTTCGAGGCCAGATGGTTTGACACAGAGGCCCAGACAGATTTCATAATGATGAACATGTTCGGTAACCCACCCATACTGACGGTAGGCGACAACGCCAGGGTGGAGCCCTCCGAGAAATTGTTTGACGGAGAGAAACTTAAACAGGATTTGGTTTTGGAGGTATTGAATGGCTAGGAATCGTGATTTGCCGCCTTACCAGCGGAGGATAGAGGAGTTCTTCACGGAGAACGTGTACATGGGCATGCCCATGGTTCGCACCACGGACGGCTACCTGATCCCGTGGGACAAGACCCGGATCATTGACACGCTCGAAAGGGAGACCACGCTCGCCGAGAAGATGTTCGACATCCCAGCGATAAGCGAGACGGCAGCCCAGAAGGTAGCCGACGAGGCTGAGCGCCGCATCCAGCTAACACGTCCCCGATACGTGTCGGGGCCCATGGTGAGGGAGATCACAAACAACATACTTCTTGAGTGGAGCCACGAGATACCCGAGTTCCAGATCTACAGGAACCTACTCACCAGGGTCGGGGCTCCCCTCTACGATGCTTACCAGATCGACATGGGGAACGGCTTCGAGGCGAAGGAGAACGCCAACCTCCAGCCTAACCCTGAGACGATCCACAAGAAGAAGGCTGACAGGCTGAGCAAGGAGCAGTACCTGCTGCTCATGGACCCGAAGCTGTCGACGGCACACCACCAGGGGGACATCCACATCCACACCCTGGAGTACTTCGGCACGAGGCCGTTCTGCCAGGACTGGGACCTCAGGTACTTCCTATACTATGGGCTGCTGCCTGACGGCAGCGGGTTCAGGAGCAGCGTCGCGGGGCCAGCCAAGCAGCCAGAGGTCGCCATACTCCACAGCGTCAAGGTGCTGGCGGCGGGGCAGACAAACTTCAGCGGCGGACAGGGCTTCATGTTCTATACCATGTTCCTGGCGCCGTTCATGAGGGGCCTGAACTACAAGCAGGTCAAGCAGCTTGCCCAGATGATGTTCTACGAGCTGACCCAGACATACGTGACCCGCGGCGGCCAACTGGTTTTCAGCAACATCCAGCTCCCCATGGGGGTCCCCAAGATATGGAGGGACGTGCCCGTGGTCATGAAAGGCAGGATCGGGCCCGACACCTACGGCGAATACGAGGACGAGGTGCAGAAGTTCTTCCGCGCCATCAACGAGGTTGCGCTGGAGGGCGACTACTGGGGCAAGCCCTTCAACTTCCCGAAGAACGAGAACTACGTTAGCCCCGAGTTCTTCAAGCCCGAGTACGACGACCTGTGGCTGCTGGTTCACGAGGCGGTGAGCAAGTTCGGTGCACCCTACTTCGACAACATGCTGCCCGCGTACCGCGGCTACGGGAACGGCATCAGCTGCTACCAGTGCTGCGCCTACCAGTTCACCAACACGCCGGAGACGGACCCCAAGTTCCACGAGAAGCTGTACTTCGAGGACGGCCAGCACTTCAGCATGGGCGGATGGCAGGTGGTGAGCCTCAACATGCCCAGACTCGCGTACAGGGCCAACGGCGACTACGACAAGCTGCTGGACGCCGCCAAGGAGAACATGAGACTGGCGATGGGGGTCTTCGATGCTAAGCGCCGTTGGATGGACAAGACCATCGGCAACGGCATGGTGCCCTTCGCCACCCAGACGCCCCGAGACCCTAGAACGGGCCAGAAGGGGCCGCCGGCCGTGGACTTCAGCGAGCTGGTGAACGTCATAGGCGTAGTGGGCATCAACGAGATGGTACAGCACTTCGCGGGCAGCCAGCTCCACGAGGCAGACGACGCGGTCAGGCTCGCCGTGAGGCTGCTGCTGGACATGGAGAAGTTCAGGAAGGGCCTTGAGATGAGGAGCGGCTGGAAGGTGATGCTCGCAAGGACCCCCGCCGAGTCCACGGCCCAGACCTTCGCAGTGGCCGACCTGCTCCACCCCGAGTACAAGGCGATGGCGCGGGGAATGGTCAAGGGCGACCTGAGCCA
>DATKWN010000157.1:0-8440 GCA_035529515.1 Candidatus Krumholzibacteriaceae bacterium
CTCCGGCGTCTTCCTGAACCTGTTCAGCGGCCTCCCCCTCGCGTCTAGAAGCAAGCCTACTTCACCTCCCTGTATCTGCTTCTTCACCTGTTTGCCTCTCCCGGCTCCGAGATCCAGCCGCCTATGGGGCGTGAACGTTGCCTCGGCCACCTCGTCTACGTCCAAGGGGACGAGGCGGATGTCGCCTACCTTGACAGACTCGACCATCTCTGAGCCGTCCACCGTCATCTGAACCGTCACAGCCTCCTCTCCCTCCCTGGCCTTGCCCATGGGCGCGACACACGTGGCCAGGCTCGTCAGACTCTCCTCGACCAGTATCTGCAGCGCCGCGTCGTGGTTGACGCCCAGCAGGTTGCCCAGGTGAGGCATTATGCTTGACCGGTCCACCATGATCTCGGTTACTCCCATCGGCTCCAGGGAGTCGACGAGTATCATCGTGGACTCCAGGGCGGGCTGGTCCCTGAAGACCCTACCCTTACCCACGACTAAGTGAGTCTTGAACAGGTTGATGATGGTCTTCTCCAGCGCCTGATGGAAAATGTCGCTCAGGGTGCGCCCCACCAGGGCGCCCTTGAGCCTCGACGCTATGCCCTTGTGCTTCTCCAAGCCGAGCCTCACAGCTTCCCGCGCAACCGCCGCCTGTACGATCATCTGCTCAGGTGACAGAGTCTCGTGCTCGTGGAGCATCATGTTGCCCACCGTGTTTCTTACGGACTGCTCGTCCATCTCAGGGGGCAGCCACCTCATAACGTTCCCGAGACCCGTTTCCTTGACTATGTTCATGACGCCGTAGGTGATGCCTATGTCGGCGTTCAGCGACCTGTTGAATATGCCGTTGAAGACCGAGTAAACGTCGGTGGTCTCCCCGCCGACGTCCACGCCGATGAGGTTCACGGCCCTGGCCTCGGCGTAGGCGTATAACAGCTTACCCACGGCCGCCTGAGTCGGGAGCAAAGGCTCCTCTGTCCAGCTCAGCAGCTCGTCGTAGCCTGGCGAGTGCACGATGACGTGCTCCATGTAGGCGTCGTAGATGCCCTCCCTAGCGGGCCCCAGGTTCTCCTTGCTGATGACTGGCCGGACGTTCTCCACCATCCTTGTGGCGTAGTGCTCCTCACTCAGGGCCTTCCTCACCTGATCCCGTATCTCGACGTTCCCGGCGTAGATGAAGGGAAGCGGATAATCCTTACCGAACCTGGGCTTCACGTCAGCCGTGTTGACCAGCTCCGCCATCTCAAGCACCTGGGCCACGGCGCCGCCGTCAGTGCCGCCCGCCATCAACATTATGTCAGGCTTGAGGGACCTCAGCCTCGCTATCTTCTCGAAGTAGGGCCTCCTGTCGTCCTTGGAGAACTGGTCCATGAGGAGCGCCCCCGCCCCGAGGGCCGCCCTCTGAGCGCTCTCGCCGCTGATGATGCCCATGACTCCGCCCACGACCATGTGGAGGCCGCCGCCTGAGCTGCTTGAGGCCATGAAACGGTGAGCAGTGGATGGCCTGTCGCCGTCCAGAATCTTTTTTCCTGTGCTGCCCTCAAGCTCAGCCAGAGCGGTCTTCACTCCCACGGTGACGTCGAGGACGGGGGCCTCCATCGTCGTCATGGTCTCCGAGACTCCTCCGAGCCTGTAGCCGCTCGCCGTCCTCTCGACGAGGATGGCTTTCGTCGTCCTGCTGTCGATGTCGACGACCAGATAGGACTCTTCTTCTGATCCCATGTTATGTCTCTCCTTGGTTACCTTGAGTTGACCCTCAAGGAACCCTGTGTGACTCTCCGAGACACAGTTTATAACTAACTCGTTTTAATATTGAAACCATGTTTTTATATTCAAACGATCATTTTAATCTTGGTGATTTGAATGGGTGAGCCACAGATGATCGTCCAACCCATCACACGGGAGGCCTTCAAGCTCCTTGAGGACGAGACACGGCGTCAGATCGTCTTCATGCTCAGAGACGAGGCCCTCGCGGTGAAGGACATAGCCCGGAGGCTGAGCCTCACGCCCCAGAACATCTACCACCACATGAACAAGCTACAGGACTCCGGCATAGTGAGGCTCAGCTACGAGAGAAGAGACGGGCACATCATAGAGAGCTTCTACTCCACGTCCGCGGACAACTTCGTGTACAGCGAGGACAGGATACCCGAGAGCGTCGTCCAGAGCTACGTGGACATACTCAACGGACTCAACGAGCTGGGGCATGGACTAGATGTGAGCCTGGACGCCGCGAGCCAGCTAGAGGAACTATACACGGAGTACCTCAGAGGAGCCTCAAGCGATGTGCCCCGCGACGACGTCTGCATGGTGTGCAGCTTCTCGGGGTTCTTCATGAAGTTCGGCCCCATGAACAACGTACTCCTCAGAAGAGTGCTTCACTTGGCAGCCCTCCTTGAGATGACCGACGAGGAGTTCAGTACCCACCTTGAGATGCTCGGCGAGTTAAGGAGACTCCTGAAATCCATAAAGAAGGTGGGGTAGCCTACCATGATACCCGGTAGGGCATCTCGTTGAGGCAGACGGCGCCGTTCCTTGTGACCAGCACGATGTCCTCGATGTGGCCCCTGTAGTTGTTGTCGGCGTCCCTGCGCCCCGGCTCGTAGGTCAGGGTCATGCCCGCCTTCAGGGGCTGACTGTCTGTCTCGATGGGCCCGAAGCTGGGGGCGTAGGGCATCGTGTAGTCGTGGACGTCCAGCCCGACCTGGTGGCCTGTCCTGGGTGTCGGCAGGAAACCCAGCTCCCTGTTTATCTCGTTGGCCTTCTCCAGCACCTTGTTCCCCGTGGCGCCCTCCCTGATGTTCTTGATGCCCTCGATCTGGGCCTGCATGGCGCGCTCCATGTAGTCCTCTGTCTCCTTCTCCCAGGTCACGTGCCAGTTGCGGCCCATGTCGCTGCAGTAACCCGTCTTCAGCCTGACGCCCACGTCTATGCTTAGGGCGTCGCCGTGTTTCAGGTACTCCGTCTCGTTCTGCTTGATGAACCCTATGCTGCTGTCGAAGCTGTACTCGTAGGCGCCCAGCTCTATGAGGTTGGCGTCCAGCTCCCGTTTGAGGTCCTCGACGCTGCGGCCGGGCCTGGTCTCCTCGATCATCACCTGAACCCCCGCCTCGGTGATCTCCATGGCGCGCCTCATCTCGACTACCTCGTACTCGTCCTTTATGCTCCTGAGCTTGAAGACGTAATCGCTGATGTCCCGTTCAGGTGTCACGGGTACACCCAGCTCCTCGGTCAGCCTGTACGCCATCTGGGCACTCACGGTGCTGAGGTCGAAGCATATCTTCGCGGGGCTGTAGGGCTTCAGCGCCTCTTTGGTGCCGGCGATGTGGTGGCCCTTCTCCTGCTTGATGGCTATGACCTTGCTGAACTCTCCCGTGGCCTCCACCCGCGGCGCCCCCCAGTGGGGGGTAACCAGAGTGGTGTCTCCGCCTGTGTCCATGACGAAGGTTTGGTGCTCGTCGCCCAGAGCCATGGGCATGACGTATATGGTGTTGCTCGGGTTCTGCTTTATTACCTCGTTGAAGAACACCACGGCCTCGAAGCCCCTTCTCTCGGCCTCCTCAAGGATGGATCCACGTCTTCTCTTAAGAGACTCCTTCTGATCCAAGAACTCACCGGATAGGAAAAGGTGAACATGGTTAAGACATTTACCCAGACGCTCAAGGCGAAGTCGATTCCTTAAATCCTAGGCGGAGTCATAGACGCCATGCTCGACGATCTCCACGGAGAAGGCCTGATAATACACCACTGGGACACGGACGGGTTATGCTCGGCCGCCCTGCTTCTCGGCTACCTGAAGCCGAGGAGCCTCGTGAACATGTGCCCAACGATCGGAGCCTTCTATCTGACAGAGCAGGAGATCGACTACGCCGTGGGCTTCGACTACGTCATAATTGCGGACATGGCTCTCCCCGAAGCAGACGTGCAGAGGCTTAGCGAAGAAACTAAGGCAGTGGTCTTTGACCATCATCACCAGAAGCCGATTCAGGGCATCGAGCACATCAACCCAGTCTCCCACGGCGCCGAAGCAGAGGACTATCCCTCGTGCACCTGGGTCCTCAAGGAGAAACTGGGGCTCCCCCTCAGCATGCACGTCGCGCTGGGGTTCATCGGCGATCGAGAGCACAGGATCATGGAGAACCCACGCTTCAAGGGAGTCACAGAGAAGTACCTCACCGATGACGGAGTCACGTTCGACGAGGCGCTGACGCTTGTGGGGCTCATCGACAGCAGCTACAAGGTGGGAGACAAGGATGGAGTGGAGGAGGCGCCGAGGCTCCTCAGATGCTACACGAAGCCGGACGACATCAGGAATAACAGCAGGTGGCGCGAGAACATGAGGCTCTTCCAGGAGAGGCTCGACGAGATACTCGCGGAGCCCCCGGAGGACAGGGATGGCGTGCTCTATAAACGCCTAGACACAAGGTACGCCGTCATCTCGGCGGTCACACGTAAGCTAGCGTGGGGCACCAGAAAGGACACCGTAGTCATCAACACCGGACTTTTCCCGAGCCACGACCAGCTCTACAGCCGAAGCACCCGCCTGGACATGCAGCCCATGATAGAGAGGGCCAGGGAGCTGGGGTTCAACGCCGGCGGCAAGGAAGACGTGCTGGGCGCCATAGTGCCTAAAGAAACGACGGAGTCCTTCGTCGAGGAGCTGTACAGGTTCTTCAAAGAAAAATAGGGGATTAGGTTCTCCTCAGCACGCGGCCGGGAGTCGCCTCAGTGTGTTTGCCTTTCTCGACCACGGCCTCGCTGTTGACGAACACATACTCTATGCCCTTGGGGTGCTTGTTAGGCTCGACAGGCGTGCCCACGACCTCCAGCTTGTCGAGGCTGAACACAGTTATGTCTGCGTAGCTGCCCGGCGTTATGGTGCCGCGTCCCTTGAGGTTGTGGTGCTCCGCGGCGGCTGTGCTTATCTTGTATATGCACTCCTCGACGGTGAAGACTTTGAGCTCTTTGACCATCTTGTCGATGAACGCAGGGAAGGCGCTGTAGCAGTTTCTGCCGGGCCTCCTGTACGGCGGCTTCTTCATCTTGTACTCGGCATCATAGACGGACTGGTCTAGGCTGAGGCTGCCGCACCTGTGCTGGAACATGAGGGCCCTGTACGGCTTCCACGGGAAGTTGCCGGTGTCGGCGGTCCCCGCGGTGTAGCCCATGGCGTCCGGATCCTCGCATATGAGGTCGAACCACGTGTCCAGCTGCGGCTTCTCCCGCTCCGCCGCGATCTGGGCGACGTTCTTTCCGATCAGCTTCTCGTCCTTGTGCTTGCTTACCCATATGTTCTCGGCCCACTGGGGGTTGGTGTTGGGGCTGTACGCCAGCCTGATGAACCACTTGCCGTTCTTGAGGGCGTCCACGATCTCCTCACGGTAGTCCGGGACCTTGAGCCACTCCGCGAACTTCTCACGGCTCCCAGACTCCCTGAGCCAGGGCGTGAGGATGCTGCTGAGGTAGGGCATCACGTCGAAGCCGCCGCGGAGGAACCAAGGCATGCTGTCGAAGCTGATGTCGAGGCCCTCCTCGAGGGCGTCGTCGAAGTACTGTAGGGTTGCCCTGATGTTATGCTCCTCCATGTATTCATGTCCCTCCGGCACCAGCCTCCAGCCGGGGGTCAGATGGGCGATGTTGGTCTTGACGCCGGTGACGCGGCAGGTGTTGATGCTCTCCAGTAGGCCGTCCACCTTGTTGCTGCGGGTGTCCCCGAACTTTACGTCGCGCCTGCGGCCCGTCCGCCTCCAGTGGGGGCAGTAGACGCCGCCGTACTCCTTCATGATGCTTACGCACTCGTTGATCTCGTCAATGCTGGCCCAGACGCCGGGGTCATAGTCGAGGCCGGCGCTGAGGCCGATGGCGCCCTCCCGCATGGCCTGGTGGATGAGCTCCTTGATCTTCTCAAGCTCCTCCGGCGTGCTGTGGCGCTTGTAGTCGTTGCCCATCACGTTGATCCTGCACGTCCCCTGTCCCACGAGGGGTGCGGCGTTCATGGAGACGCCCACTTTCTCCACCCTGTCCATCCACTCGCCCAATGTGCTCCAGTCCACCTCCCACCCGTAGTGCTTCTTCATCAACTCGTTAACGTCCTCGCGGGGGAACACCTGGTTCTTGGGGTAGTACTTGTGGGGCTCCAGCTCGTCCATGTGCTCGCTGGCTATGCCCGGTAGTTCCATCATGTCTCCGAAGGGCCCCTGGCTGCCTCCGCACTGGCCGCCCACGAACGTGGTGACCCCCTGCATAATGTAGCTCTCGGCCTTCGGGAAGAAGAGGAGTGTGGAGTCCCCGTGGCTGTGGGCGTCTATCCAGCCCGGCGACGCGTAGAGACCCTTGGCCTCCACCACCTTCTTGGCGTCTCCCTTCACGGCCCCCAAGGCGGCTACCTTGTCGCCCTTCACGCCGACGGAGCCCTTGTATGGGGCCTTACCTGAGCCGTCGACGATATAGGCGTCTTTTATGATCACGTCATACTCTTCTGACATCATTCATCTCTTCTTGAATGAGATGCATATTAGTACGCATGGAATATTAAAACTCAGAGCCTGAGAAAAATGGGGGTTAAGTCACGGTGACTAGGATCGTCTCGAACTCGCCCGTCTCCAAGTTGTGAACCAGTATGACGTGGGTTCCCTCGCTTGCGTCGGGTATCTGAATCTCTAACGCGAAGGGGTCTGCCTCTCCCCCGAGGAGAACAACGTAGTCCCCCGGCTCGACGCTCTCGGGATAACAGGTAAGGTCGCTGGGACCCGAGTTAAGGCCCCAAGAGAAGTTGAGAAGCCCTTTCTCGCCGTCCCATTTTCGCTGCTGCTCCCAGTAGACCTTCACATGAGGCGTGATCTGGAAGCTTGGGTCACCCTTGTCGCCCTTGGGCCCTTGTTCTCCTTGTGGTCCCGTGGACCCCTGTGGGCCCGTGTCTCCCTTCAGCCCCTGTTCTCCTGGTGGCCCCTGTGGTCCTGTTGGCCCCTGGGGGCCCTCGGGTCCTTGTGGCCCCTGCTCTCCCTGCGGCCCAGTTGGGCCCGGCTCCCCAGTCGGTGGAAGGAACGCGTAGGTGACCCCTCCGCCGAAGACTAATCCAATAACTAGCCCCGCTAGTATGCTCCGTGTGTCCATGAATCTTTATTTTTCTCTGCCCTTAAAAACGAATTCCTGTTTCCGGTGATTCAGGGATTTACCTCTTGAAGGGACTCGACGAGCCTCGCCCGCTTCTCCTCGTACTGGCAGAGGAGGGCGTCGAACTCGTTCCTCAGTCTCCTGAGCTCCTCCAGCCAGTTGAGGAACTCGAGCATGGACTCGTCGAGCTCGGGGTTCTCCCTCTCAACCTTCAGAGCCATCTTAAAGGAAGAATTTCTCAATTTTCTAATTCAATGAATCTATGTATGGATGATAGACACACAACGGTGACCAATAGGATTCGAGGAAAGACATCTCTAATGCATGGCGGAGCCCTGAGACGATCAAGCTGAAAGGGGTGTTGCTCACCATGGCGCAACATCTTTACCCCACCCCCTGTTCTTTCCATGCCATGAAGAAGGATACCCTCGATCTCTTGCTTCTTGGGGTAGCTCACTCGCTGAACCACAGCCTTTTCCTAGTGCTACCACCCCTGCTCGACAAAATCACGACGGATCTGGGCGCCAGCTTCAGCACCATGGGCTTGATCGGCACCATAACGTTCCTCACCTACGGCTCGGGCGCCCTCATCGGCGGCCCCCTAAGCGACAGGCTTGGGAGCCTCAAGGTGGCGAGGATAAGCATAGGGCTGGGCGGCGTCATGACGGTATTATTCCTGTTCGCCGACAGCGTCTTCGTCTTCGGGGCCGGGATGATCCTTATGGCGCTGTGGGCGAGCTTCTACCACCCGACGGCCAACGGCCTCATCGCTAAGGCGTTCACAGAGAACACCGGCGGGGCCATGGGCACCCACAACGCCGCTGGCAACCTCGGGCAGGTGCTCACCCCGACGGTGGCCTACTATTTAGGAGTGGCGTTCAACTGGCGCCTGAGCTTCGTCTTCTTCGGGGCGTTGTCGGTGGTCACCGCGGCTTTTCTTAGCCGCATAGAGGTGGATGAGGGGGACTCGTCCGGTGAGAGCCAGTCCTACTTGGAGTTCATTAAGACGCCTGGACTCTGGATGATACTGCTCTACAACGTCTTTGTGGGCTTCCTCTTCAGGTCTGTGGACCTCTTCTTCCCCTCCTTCCTCAGCGTAGAGAGGGGCTACACGGGCGGCTTGGCGGCGGTCGCCAACAGCGGGATACTGCTCCTCGGTGCGGCGGGTCAGCTGCTGGGGGGCATGGGCTCGGACAGGCTGGGGCAGACGAAGACGCTGCTAATAGCGTCCGCAGGGATGGCTCTCAGCCTCGTGCTGCTCATGGTACTGCCCACCGGCACCTTGGGCGTCGCCCTGTTCATCGTGCTGTACGGTGTCTCCATGTTCGGGCACCAGCCC
>DATKWN010000158.1:0-5754 GCA_035529515.1 Candidatus Krumholzibacteriaceae bacterium
GGCCCTCCGGCTGCTGGAGCAGGTGTTCGAGCCCGAGGACGCCCCCTGGAGGGGCATCGGAGTAATCCCCAAGTCGGGGCTCAAGGTCAGGAACGAGTACGCTGACCACGACGCCGCCAAACGGTTCCACGTCGAGACCGAGGCCAGCTACGAGATGCCCCACGGCTGCAGGTGCGGCGACGTCCTCCGCGCCATAATCTACCCCTGGGAGTGCCCCCTCTTCAACGAGACATGCACCCCAGAAAGCCCCGTCGGCCCCTGCATGGTCAGCCACGAGGGAAGCTGCTACATATCAGCCCGCTACGGAGTCGAGGACCTCCAATGATCCGCGCCCACCTCCTCATCAGGGGCCGGGTGCAGGGCGTCGGCTACAGGGCCAACGCCAGACGCGTAGCCAACCAGCTCAACCTCAAAGGCTGGATAAGGAACACGCCCAACGGCGACGTCGAGGCCGTGGTCGAGGGCAGCGAGGAGACGGTCGACCGCCTCATACAATGGTGCCACCGAGGCCCCACCGGCGCCCACGTCACAGAGGTCCGCGTCGAGAAAGAGGAGGCGACCGGCGTGTTCCTCGGGTTCACGGTGAGGCGCACCTGGCCATGACCAGCTACTCCTCCGGCCTCGTCGGCTCAGCAACCAACGCATAGATGATGGCGACGGTGACGACCTCAATGACTACCCCGATGTAGTATGGGTAGGCCCTGTTGACCTCGTATAGATACCCGAAGACGGTGGCCGCGGGCACCATGGCCAGGCTCCTCAGGGTGCCCATGAGACCCAGAATCCTGCCCCGCCTGTCCCGGGGAATGATGTCCGCCCTCAACGCCATCAGCGCGGGGAAGAAGAACGCCGTGCTCACCCTGAACGAGATGTCCACCAGCGCCATTTGTGTGAATCCCCTGGCGGCCATGAACGCCAGGAGGGCTGGAGTCGAGAAGAGGTATGCCAACAGCATGGAGCGCCTCCTCCCTATCCTGTCCACGATCTTCCCCGCGGGGTAGCCCACCAGTATCAACGCGACTGACCCTATGGTGTATATGAGGCCCCACTCCATGCCGGTGACGCCCACCACGTCGTAGGCGTAGAGGGAGTAGAAGGTGTCGAAGAGGGGGAACTCCAAGCTAATGAGCAGGTAGACGAGGGTGACGTACCTGACGTCGCGTCCCATCCCCCGCCACGCCTCCCATATTGACCCGAAGGACTCCCTGAACGAGGCCACGAGCTCCTGCTGGCCGAGGCCCTCGCCCTCCCCCAGTGTCTCCTTGAGGAACCTCCAACGTATCGCGGCGATCGTAATCACGCATACGAAAACGAGGACATAGACCAGCCTCATACCGGGGACCAGGTGGTACTTCTCGACCATGTAGCCGGATATGATGGGCCCGATGAAGGCGGGGATGCCTGGCATGATCCAGATGAGGGAGTACCCGACGCCGCGTTTCCCGGGGGGGAGGCTGTCGGCCTCGATGGCCTCCAGGGCGGGCTGGTATATGTGGCTGAGGCTGGAGACGACCACCGCCACCATGATGACCCTCCAGTCCCACGCGAAGACGTAGAAGGCGTAGCTGAGGGCGGCGCCGAAGGTGAACACCGCTATCACGTTGCGGCGCCCATACCTGTCCGCGATGTAGGCGCCGGGTATCCTGATGAACGCCAGGATGACGTAGCCCACCGAGGTCATGAGCCCCAGGACCAGGGGGGACGCCCCCAGCTCCCGGATGTAGGGGCTCCGGAAGGGGCCGAAGAGGCCGCTGGTGAAGCCGAAGACCATGTAGCTCACCATGAGCACCAGCAGGTTACCCCGGAGGAACCCTAGCTCCTCCCTCACCCTCTCCAGCATAGGCATCACCGCCTGAGGGGAAGAACTAGGGCGACCCCACATAAAAACAGATTCGGCGACCCCCGGGCATATCTTCTACATGTTCCTAGGCTCGGATATGAAGAGCGCCGGCAGCATCGATACCAGCGTCACTGCCGCGATGTACGTGAACCCCCAACCGAAGCCGAAGAACTCCACGATGTACCCGAACACGACGCTGGACACCGAGGCCAGGGTGAACCCTATGGAGAAGTAGAACCCGAAGATCTGGTCCAGCTGGCTGCGGGGCACAGAGTCGGATAACACGCTCTGGACGATGACCGTCTGGACGAGGAACCCTATCATGAAGAGCACCGCGGCGAGGAGCCACACGTTCTCCACGAACTGGAGGAGGAAGTAGAGGACGCTTGAGGAAGCCATGACGCCTAGTATGAGGGGCTTCCTGTTCACCCTGTCGCTGAGGTACCCCCAGAAGAAGGGCCCCAGGACGCCGCCGAAGAGCATTATGGAGTACAGCAGGCTTGAGGTCTCGGCCGTTATCCCCAGCACGTTGATGAAGTATAGGGGGAGGAACGTCCTAACCCCCATCCTGAACGCCATGACGCTCCTCAGAAGGCTTATGGCCATCACGTTGCGGCTGCGCAGCGCCTCTCTGAGCCTCCGCCAGCTGAAGGCGTCCCGCGTCTTGGCCTCCGCGGACTCCCCTCCCCTCACGAGGAAGATGAGTATCAGCGAGGCGACGAGGGCGGGGACGGAAAGCACGCCCAGGGTGGTCCTCCATCCCAGCCTGATTATCAGGTAAGCAGCCAGGAGGGGCGTGAACGAGAAGGCCAGCGAGGGCACCGACTGGTTGAGCCCCAGCATCCTCCCCCGCCTGGAGGGCTCGGTCACCGTCGTTATGAGGGACGCGCCCACGGGGTGCTGGGTGCTGCTCCCCACCCCGCCCAGCACGCTGAGGACGAGGAACTGGTAGAACCCGCTGCTGACGCTGATGCCTATGTTCATCACGGAGTTCACGAGGTTCCCGGCGCCTATGAGGACGCGTCCCGGGAACCACCTCCTGAGGAACCCCACGAACATCTGAGGGAACCCGGCGGCGAGGGTGGACGCCGACCGCAGCAGCCCGAGCTGGCTGTAGCTGAGATCGAACTCCTCCATGATGTCAGGGTAGAGTATGGGGAGGCCGCCGCTCACCATGTGGTTCAGCGTGTGCAGCAGCACCACCATCCCCACGAGCAGCCGGTTACCCCTCTCCACCTGTTCCCCCGTTTCGCTCAAAGATATCACTCCATTGACGCCCGACACCAATATTACTTTTTTCTCGGCGCCCCGCGTCGCCCCGAAAAAGCCTGCCCCGAGTATGGCAGGGATACCCAAATAAATACCCGTCACGTCACCTCAATGACAGGAATCGGTGAACGAGTTGGACGTTTTGAGGGAGCACCTAGTCAAATCGTTGAGGGGCGGTCAGGCCTTCGTGCCCTACGAGAAGGCCCTGGAGGGGGTCAGGCCGGAGCTCAGGAACGTCAGGCCGGACGAGGCGCTGCACTCCGTCTACGAGGAGCTCTACCACATGACGGTGGCCCAGGAGGACCTCCTCTACTACGCCATAGAAGACGTGTGGGACTCCCCGGAGTGGCCGGAGGGCTTCTGGCCCGAGCCGGGTCACACGGCGACGGACGAGGAGTGGAACCAGACCGTGGAAAAGTTCTTCGGCGACATGGACAAGGCCGTGAAGCTGGTCATGGACCCGGACATAGACCTGTTGTCCCTCGTCCCCGGGTCCACAGCGTACACCTACCTCCGCGAGATCACGGTGATCATCGAGCACAACGCCTACCACCTCGGCAAGATACTGGACATAAGGAAGACGCTGGGCAACTGGAAGTAGTAACCCGGTTCGCGTATGGGTATTCAGCCTCGCGGCCAACGAGGTAAAGAAGCTTAGACCACTTCCCCGAGGGCCCCGAGCATCTCGTCGATGTACCCCTCAGGCATCCAGCCCATGTTGCCTATCCTGAAGGTTCTCTCCTTCAACGCGCCGTAGCCCTGAGCTAGCTCATAGCCCCTGCCCCGCATCGCCCTGTAGACGTCGGGGCCACTCATGCCTTTCGGCGCCGTGACGCAGCTAACCGTGGGGCTCTCGTAGCCCTTCAATGGGTAGGTGCTGAGCCCAGCCTCCTCGACGCCGGACCTTATCATCTTGTTCCTCTTCCTGTAGAGGTCGAAGTACCACTCCCTTCCGCCGCGGTCCTCGATCATCTTGAGCGCCGCGTTCATCCCCGCCACCTGGGGGATGCAGCTGGTCATGGGGGTGCCCTTCCTGTTCACGTGGCTCTTCTCCCACACCTTCAGGTCGAAGTACCATCCCTTGCCGGGCATCTCCGCGGACACGTCCAGGGCCCGCCTGCTCACGCTGCCCACGCCGAGCCCCGGCGGGACCCCGAAGCACTTCTGGCTGCTGCTGAAGCATATGTCGATGCCCCACTCGTCGGCCTTGAGCTCGGTGCCTCCCATGCTGCTCACCGCATCCACGAAGACGAGCTTGCCGTGCCTCCTGCAGACCTCGGTGAGCCTCGGGAGGTCGTTGATGAGGCCCACGCTTGTCTCGTTGTGGGTGATGGCCACCGCCTCCGCGTCGGGCTCCGCCTCGATGGCGGCCTCGATCATCTCGGGCTGCACCGGCTCGCCGAGCTCAGTCACCAATGCGACCACGTCCCTCCCGTTGGCCCTGGCGACCTGGGCGTACCTCTCCCCGAAGCTGCCGTTCACGCACACGATCATCTTCTCCTCTACGCAGTTCCTGACGCTGGCCTCCATGAAGCCGGTGCCGGTGGCGCTGAACAGGAACACCGGGTTCCTGGTCTCGATGAATCCCTGGAGCATCTCCACCGTCTCGAAGTGGAGGTCTATGTACTCCCTGCTCCTGTGGCTCATCATCTGCATCCCCATGGCCTCCAGCACCTCGGGGTAGCAGGCGACCGGGCCTACCGTGAAAAGCTTCATTCCCATGGCTGAGTCTAACGTCGATGAGGATAAAAACAGGTACCCACATGAATCCCCATGGAGCCACGGAGGCTGGAGGGCGACGAAGCCGTCCAGCAGATTATCACGATCCTCAGGGACGCCGGGAGGCCGCTGACCACCCGCGAGGTCTCGGAGGAGACCCGTAAAAAGCTTGTAAGGTGCCCCGACGCCACCATAGTCTTCCTGAACCGGCTGCGGCAGAGGGGGGTCATCTACGGCGAACGCAGCAAGGAGTTCCGCGGCTGGGTCTGGTGGGTCGACTAGATCCAGCTGAAGGTCCGCCCGCACTCCTCCAGCAGCGTCACCAGCTCGCCGTAGCTGATCGCCTCAACCTCCTCGATGGGTGAGTCGAACTCGTCCTGGATCGTGTAGAGGCTGGCGAAGCCGAGCCTCTCGAGGGTCTCGGGCCTGGAGACGTGGTGTGTCCCCCGCCCGAGGAAGATCACCGCCACCTCGTCCCCGTCCCTGTGCATCTCCTCGGCAAGCCTGAACGCGGTGTCGGCGTGGGCCCTGCTGATCAAAACAAGAGTCTTCACGTCTTCACCTCAGTAGCTCGTTATCACGCTGCACCTCTTCGCCATCTCCGCCAGCTCGTCGAAGTCTATGCCTGTCACGTCCAGCGTCGGCTCCAGGTCCTCCATGGTGTAGCCCCTCTCCGTGAGGGACTCCTCAAGCACGTATATCCCCGCCAGCTGCGACATGACTTCCAGGTAGTCCCTCAGGCTGTTCTTGTACAGTGCCTCGGGCATCAGTATCTCTACGCCGTCGTCCGCGAACACCAGCAGCGGCGGGTAGTCCATCCCCAGCATGGCCGCCGAGAGCCGGAGCCCCTCCTCGACCCTGGCGCCCGGTATCAGCCGCTTCCTCATGATCAGCATCGCGTCCCCCATGCACTCACCCCAGGAACA